>JACCXJ010000301.1 GCA_013697045.1 Gammaproteobacteria bacterium
GCTCCCCTATCCGCGCTGCGTTCGAGAGGCTTCAAACCCTCATCGACCAAGCCTGTCAGGAGGCACAACTCGCCGCTAGATAAACTTGACTCATTTTCATCACATTTTATGATGCAAGTACTCTAGCAGCGCCAAGCTTCTGCAGATCGTAGAAGTAGACCATTGCGGACCCGAGCGCTGCCAGAGTCAACTCCATGCCAAGGAAGAAATCAGAAGGCTTCCAGCCACCGCCACGGACTATCTTTTTTGCCAAGGCTCCGCACAACAGCAGTATGAGCGGGATGCCAAGAGCGATCAGGTATGAGTTCGTCAGCATCAGAAGTAGTGCGCTAGACAGAATCTGCCTAGTGCCCTATTTCCGAACTGCGCGCGCCTACCTTCACACTCCCCTCGAAGCCGGAGCGATCTTGCACGGCCGTATCCTGATAGCGGAGAAAGGCTTGGAGTCCAGCGCAACTAGGCAGGTCAGAAGCCTGACGTTCGTTTTTCCCGAGCGGGCTACGGCAAACGCCTTCCTTCGAGGCTAAGGCCGCCTCAAGCCAAAGGCGCCGGCAGATCCGACCGCCCCATGAGATAAACATCGACCCCCCGCGCCGCCGAGCGGCCCTCGGCGATGGCCCAGACGATAAGCGACTGGCCGCGTTGCATGTCGCCGGCGGTGAAGACGCCGGGGACGCTGGTCATCCAGGACCGGTCGCGCCAGACGTTGCCGCGCTCGGTCAGGCGCACGCCCAATGCTTCCAGCATGCCTTCCTTCTCCGGACCCACGAAGCCCATGGCGAGGAGGGCGAGATCGCAGGGGAGGGTGAAGTCCGAGCCCACGACCTCTCGGAACACCGGCCGGCCGTCGACGCGGTCCTGCTCGACGACCATGAGATCGAGCGCCTTGACCCGTCCCGACTCATCGCCGACGAAGCGCTTCGTGGACACCGAGTAGACGCGCTCGCCGCCCTCCGCGTGGGCCGAGGATATCCGGTAGATGTTGGGCCAGAGCGGCCAGGGGTTGTCGGCCGCGCGTGCCTCGGGCGGCTGGGGGAGGATCTCGAGCTGGTGTACCGAGGCACAGCCCTGGCGGTGCACGGTGCCCAGGCAGTCAGCACCCGTGTCCCCACCGCCGATGATGACGACGTGCCGGCCCTTGGCATCGATGAACTCCGCATCGGGGATGGCGTCCCCCTCGCAGCGCCGGTTCTGGAGCGGCAGGAAGTCCATGGCGAAGTGGATCCCGCGAAGCTCGCGGCCCGGGACCTGGAGGTCGCGCGGCGCGCACGCCCCGCCGGCGAGCAGGATGGCGTCGAAGTCTCGGCGCAGATCGGCGACCGGTACGTCGAAACCGACATGCGCGCTGGGCCAAAACGCTACCCCCTCGGCCGCGATCTGCTCGAGCCGGCGATCGAGGACGCGCTTCTCCATCTTGAACTCCGGGATCCCGTAGCGCAGGAGCCCGCCGATCCGCTCGTCGCGCTCGAAGACCGTGACCCGATGCCCCGCGCGCCGGAGCTGCTGGGCGGCGGCGAGGCCGGCGGGCCCCGAGCCGACCACGGCTACCCGCTTCCCCGTCTCGATCACGGGGGGCTCGGGCGTGACCCAGCCCTCCTCGAAGGCATGGTCGATGATGGCGAGCTCGACCGCCTTGATGGTCACGGGGTCGTCGTTGATCGCGAGCACACAGGAGCCCTCGCAGGGTGCCGGGCACAGGGTGCCGGTGAACTCCGGGAAGTTGTTGGTGGCGTGCAGCCGGTCGATGGCCTCCCGCCAGTGGGCGCGATAGACGAGATCGTTCCAGTCCGGGATGAGGTTCCCGAGGGGACAGCCCTGGTGGCAGAAGGGGATACCGCAGTCCATGCAGCGCGCCGCCTGCTGGGCGAGCTCGGTCTCGGGCCAGGGCTGCAGGACCTGGCCCCAGTCCTTGACCCGCGCCGAGATCGGCCGGTAGGGCTGCTTGGCCCGCGGGTACTCAATGAAGCCTGTGATCTTACCCACGGGTGCCCTTATTAAATTAATTACCCATGGGCCGCCGCCATCACCGCCTCGTCCACGGGGGTGCCGGTCTCCTTGGCCTTGACGATGGCGCTCAAGACGTGCTTGTAGTCGCGCGGCATGACCTTGACGAAGCGCGCTTGCATACGCGTCCAGTTGGCCAGGATGCGTTGCGCGACCGTGCTCTGGGTGTAGCGATGGTGCCGGATCAAGAGGTCCCTGACCGTCTCGATATCCTCGATCTCGTCGAGGGCTTCGAGGTCCACCATGCCCGGGTTGCAGCGGCGTCCGAAGTCCCCCTCGAGGTCCAGGACATAGGCGATCCCGCCCGACATCCCGGCGGCGAAGTTGCGGCCGGTCGGACCGATCACCACGATCCGCCCGCCGGTCATGTACTCGCAGCCGTGATCGCCCACGCCCTCGACCACCGCCAGCGCCCCGCTGTTCCGCACCGCGAAGCGCTCCCCGGCGATCCCGCGCAGGTACACCTCGCCGCTTGTGGCACCGTACAGGACCACGTTGCCGACGATGATGTTCTCCTCCGGGACGAAGCTCGCGTGGCGCGGCGGATAGACGATGATGCGCCCGCCCGAGAGCCCCTTCGCGAGGTAGTCGTTGGCATCGCCTTCCAGGGTCATGGTCACGCCACGTGGCAGGAAAGCGCCGAAGCTCTGCCCTGCCGAGCCGTTGAAATGGACCCGGATGGTGTCGTCCGGTAGGCCCTCGCCGCCGTAGCGACGGGTGATCTCGTAGCCCAGGATGGTGCCGACGGTGCGGTTGGTGTTGCGGATGGGCAGGATGATGTTGACGGGCTTCCGCGCCTCCAGGGCCTCGCGGCAAAGCGGCACGAGCGTCTGCCGGTCGAGCGACTTGTCGAGGCCATGGTCCTGCTCGCGCACCCTGCGGATGGCAACCTCGGGGCCCATCTGGGGTTGATACAGGATCTGCGAGAAATCCAGCCCCTTGGCCTTCCAGTGGTCCACGGCGTTGTGGACCCCCAGGCGATCGACGCGGCCGATCATCTCGTCCACGGTGCGGAAGCCGAGCACGGCCATGTATTCGCGCACCTCCTCGGCGACGTAGCGGAAGAAGGTCTGGACCAGCTCGGGCGTGCCCGCGAACTTCTTGCGCAGCTCCGGGTTCTGCGTGGCGATCCCGACCGGACAGGTATCGAGGTGGCAGACGCGCATCATGATGCAGCCCATGACCACGAGCGGCGCCGTCGAGAACCCGAATTCCTCGGCACCAAGCAAGGCCGCGATGACGACGTCGCGGCCGGTCTTGAGCTGGCCGTCGGTCTGCACCACGATCCGATCGCGGAGCTTGTTGGTCACCAGCACCTGCTGGGTCTCGGCCAGGCCCAGCTCCCAGGGCACCCCCGCGTGTTTCAACGAGGTCACGGGCGAGGCCCCGGTGCCGCCGTCGTAACCCGAGATCAGGACCACGTCTGCATGGGCCTTGGCGACCCCGGCGGCGATGGTCCCGACGCCAACCTCGGCCACCAGCTTGACGTTGACGCGGGCCCTCGGGTTCGAGTTCTTGAGGTCGTGGATGAGCTGCGCCAGGTCCTCGATCGAATAGATGTCGTGATGGGGCGGAGGCGAGATCAGCCCCACCGCCGGTGTCGAGTAACGTACCTTGGCGATCCAGGGATAGACCTTGCGGCCCGGCAACTGGCCGCCCTCGCCGGGCTTCGCGCCCTGGGCCATCTTGATCTGCAGGTCGTCGGCGCTGGCGAGGTACTCGCTGGTGACGCCGAAGCGCCCCGAGGCCACCTGCTTGATGGCGCTGCGGCGCGAATCGCCGTTGGGATCGAGCCGGTAGCGTGCCGGGTCCTCGCCGCCCTCGCCGGTGTTGGACCTGGCGCCCATGCGGTTCATAGCGATGGCCAGGGTCTCGTGGGCCTCCTGGCTGATGGAGCCGTAGGACATGGCGCCGGTCGCGAAGCGCTTGACGATCGCCTCGACGGGCTCGACCTCCTCGAGCGGCACCGGCGTCGGCGCCGGTTTTAATTGGAAAAGCCCGCGGAGCGTCGCGAGGTGCTCGCTCTGCTCGTCCACGAGGCGGGTGTATTCCTTGAAGATCTTGTACTGGCCGCTACGGGTCGCGTGCTGGAGCCGGAACACGGTCTCCGGATTGAACAGGTGGTACTCGCCGTCGCGCCGCCACTGGTATTCCCCGCCCCAGTCGAGGTCGGGCTTGCCGGCCGGGCGCTCGGGGTAGGCGTGGTGGTGACGCAGGCCCACCTCCTTCGCGATCACGTCGATCCCGATCCCCCCGATCCGAGAGGCGGTCCAGGTGAAGTACTTGTCGATGACCGACTTGTGGAGCCCCACGGCCTCGAAGATCTGCGCGCCGCAATAGGACTGGATGGTCGAGATCCCCATCTTGGAGGTGACCTTGAGCACGCCCTTGTTGAGCGCCTTGATGTAGTGCTTGACGACGGTCTTGTAGTCGGGGCCGGAGACCAGCCCCTGGCGGATCAGATCATCGAGGGTCTCGAAGGCGAGGTAGGGGTTGATGGCCGCCGCCCCATAGCCGATCAGGACCGCCATGTGGTGGACCTCGCGCGGCTCGCCGCTCTCCAGGATCAAACCGGCCTTGACGCGCGTGCCCTCGCGCACCAGGTGGTGGTGGACCCCGGCGGTCGCGAGCAAGGCCGGGATCGGGGCCAGGTGCTCATCCACCCCGCGATCGGAGAGGATGAGGTAGGTGCAACGCTCCGCGATGGCACGGCTCGCCTTTTCACAAACCGTGGCGAGCGCGCGTTCCAGGCCTTCCCCGCCCTCGGCCACCGGATAGAGGATGGGAATGGTGCAGGCGCGAAACCCCGGCAAGGCCATGTGGCGGATGCGGGCCAGCTCTTCGTTGTCCAGGATGGGGCTCTTGAGCTTCAAGAGACGACAGCTCTCCGGTCCCGGATCGAGGAGATTACCCTCGGGCCCGATGGGGGTCTCGATCTGGGTGACCAGTTCCTCGCGGATCCCATCCAGCGGCGGGTTCGTCACCTGGGCGAAGAGCTGCTTGAAGTAGTCGTACAGGAGCCGCGGACGGTTCGAGAGCACCGCCAACGCGGCGTCGGTGCCCATCGAGCCGATCGGCTCCTCGCCGTTCCGGGCCATGGGGCTCATGATGAGGCGCAGATCCTCGTGGGTGTAGCCGAAGAGCTGCTGGCGCCGGAAGACGGTCGCGTGATCGGGCTCGGGCACGTCGGGCGGGTCCGGGAGCGACGCGATCGGCACCACGTTCTCGTCCAGCCACTGCCGATACGGGTGCTCCACCGCGAAGGCGTGCTTGAGCTCGGCGTCGTCGATGATCCGGCCCTCGCGGGTATCGACGAGGAAGATCCGGCCGGGATGCAGGCGCTCCTTGATGAGCACGTTCTCCGGAGGTACGTCCAGGACCCCGACCTCCGAGGCCATGATGACGAGCCCGTCCTTGGTCACGTAATAGCGGGACGGCCTCAGCCCGTTGCGGTCGAGCACGGCGCCGATCACCGCGCCGTCGGTGAAGGCGATGGAGGCCGGGCCGTCCCAGGGTTCCATGAGACAGCCGTGATATTCATAGAAGGCCTTGCGCTCATCGGCCATGGCCTCGTGACCGCTCCAGGCCTCGGGGATCATCATGAGCACGGCGTGCGCGAGGGGCCGGCCGGCCATGTGCAGGAACTCCAGCACGTTGTCGAAGCAGGCCGAGTCGCTGCCGTCCTCGTAGATGATGGGGAAGATCTTCCGCAGATCCGCACCGAAAAGCGGTGATTGGCACAGCGCCTGGCGCGCCCGCATCCAGTTGATGTTGCCGCGCAGGGTGTTGATCTCCCCGTTGTGGGCGACATACCGGAAGGGCTGGGCGAGCGGCCAGGACGGGAAGGTGTTGGTCGAGAAGCGCTGATGGACGAGCGCCAGCGCCGACTCCACCGCCGGATCCACGATGTCGGGGAACATGGTCTCGATCTGGAAGCCCGTCAGCATGCCCTTGTAGATGAGGGTCCGGTGCGACAGGCTCGGGATATAGAAAAGCTCGCGCTCCGTGAGATCGGAGTTGCGGATGGCGTGCTCGATGCGCTTGCGGATCACATAGAGGCGGCGCTCGAAGCCGTCGTCGTCGAGGCCGGCGGCGCGCCTGATGAAGATCTGCTGGAAGTCCGGCTCGGCCGCGCGTGCGGTCGGACCGATCGGGGAGTCGTCGGTAGGTACCTCGCGCCAGCCGATCAAGCGCTGGCCTTCCTCGCCCACGATGGCCGCGAAGCGCGTCTTGCACGCCTCGCCTTGGGTCGGATCGCGCGGCAGGAACACGAGCCCCGTGCCGTATTGACCCGGCGCTCCGAGGTCCATCCCGAGCCGTCCGCACTCGCGCGCCAGGAAGGCGTGCGGGATCTGGATCAGGATCCCGCAGCCGTCCCCGGTATTCTCTTCGCAGCCGCAGGCGCCGCGGTGCATGAGGTTCTTCAGGATCGTGAGGGCCTGGGTGACGATGGTGTGCGACTTCCGGCCGTGCATATCGACGACGAACCCGACACCACAGGCGTCGTGCTCGTGAGCCGGGTCGTAGAGGCCCTCCGCGGGATGTCCCACCCATTTCGTCATCACATCACCCTCGCTCGTCACCAGAACGCATGAGCCTCGCCCCGTGGGGAGCCTTGGATACGCATCGCCGGGGTGCCCCCCCACTATAAATCATCCTATTTCACGATCACGTCGATGCGGGACAAGTCCATAGGATTCAGGGTTGGGGGAGATTCAGTATATAACCGCCGGCAGGGTGTGTCACGGTCACCGAACCGGATCTAGACGCTCACTGAACACCCTATCCTAACCATCCAGAGCAGCGGCAGTTTTGACCCGTACCGGCTGATGCATAGCGGTGCGCGAAGCACGATCCGCCCCGCTGCCACGGCGATCGGCCCAGCCGATCGGCAGGGGCGGCGGCGCAGGCTTCCGTGGCCTGCCGAGCGGTTGGTGCTTGTGGCGATCGAGCGCTGCTGCGCATGGGGACTCTCGATTCCATCGATTTACGCTATGCTGCCGCTGCCGCACGTCGGGCGCGATACTGGTTCAGTGCACCTGGGCACCGTGTTACATTACTGTGGCGTCCCTCATTCCTTGTGAAGGGATGGAAGCCGCCCTCAAGCTTGGAGTCGAAACGATGCGCCATAGGTCTATTCTCGGTCCCGACAAGACTGGAACCATTAGCCGCAAGCAGGCACGCAGCGCCGCGCTCGCGGCGAAGACTGCCCGACCGGCTACCAGCCGTGAGTCGGCTACCAGCGCCGGGAAAGCCGAACGCCTCCCACAAACATTGCCAGTCTGGGAGCGCTTCCTGGGGCAGTTTGGTGCCACGGGCAGCCACCAAGTGATGCGATCCTCCCCGGTATCCACGCGCCCGCGCGAAACAGATGGCACCGGTCGTTAAAAAAACTGCTGCTAGCAAGAAGGCTACGGAAGAAAGGTGACGAGCGCGCGCGTGCCGACCTGGGTGCCGAGCGCCAGGGCGCGGCCGAGGCACGTCAGGGCTTGAAGGCCCTCGAGGAGACTCGGCTCCGTGGCGAGCTGGAGCCGCTCAAGGCCCTGCTCATACAACAGACCGCTATCATACATAAGAAGGACGAGATGAGTGAGACCAACTCAGAGCACCGCTGAATTGATCTCTGGTGTATTATCGGCACTGATCTTATTAGAAATGTTTCTTTTGTGAAGCGTCGCCGAGAGCGATCGGGCCTACTTCGCCGACAAGCCCAGGGGCCAGGTGCGCATCGCGGTCTGGCTCGACAAGGAGGAGGGTGTTTTCCAGCGGACCGCCCGGAACAACGCGCGAGCATTATTGATGCAATTTCTCTGGAATCAAGAGACAATGAAATACATAATGTTACGCAACCACATGCTGGCGTTTTTGTGCTTGCTCTCTGGTGCTGTAACGACAGATGTGCAGAGTCAGGATGCTCAGACTCAATCCGGCCCGCAGCCCAAGGAGCTTGAAGAACGCATACAGCACCTAACGCAAACGATTGAGGAACTTAAAGCCAGAATACCGATAGAAACACCTGTAGCAAGACCTGCTGAGCCAAAGCCATCGTTACAAGCACTTACAGAAACCGCAACGCTCGCCATTAATTCAAGTACCAATACTGTAGCAAATATGGAGAAAGTGTTCAGTACCGCAAATTATCGGCACAACCTTCTGCTCACAAGCATCGCCGCTATATTGACCGCGATAGCTATTGTTGGCGGACTGGCAGGAATTCAGCAGTTTAAGCATACTGCTAATGCGATGCTCGACGAAAAGGTCACGGAGATTAGTCAAAAGCTCAGGGATTTGGATACGGCGCGCTCAGACATTAATGGGCAGCTTCAACTTCTCACTAGCGCAACCCGTGACATCACTCAGAGTTATGAACAAACAAAGAATAAAATAGAAACACAGATTAAAAACAGTACGGTGAATATTGAGGCGCTGATTCACACCGCTACGGCGTACCTAAATGTTACGTATGTCCTATCCCCAATGGGAGCAGCAGGGCACGATGACAAAAGAAAACAAGCTCTGCTGTCAGCTGTACAATATTCGGCGTTTGATAGCGTGAACGACGTTATCGAGAAAATCAAACCTACAGATGCTATGCTACTGAGTTGGGCTTATACAATCAGGGGCACCATTCTGCATCTTCAGGGGAAATACGCCGCCGCCCTGAAAGATCTCGAGACTGCGCTAAGTAGTAAACCAGACAATAACAACGCCCAGTATAATGCTGCTTGCGCCGCAGCACGCTTAGGGGATAAACAAAGCGCGCTGCGCTACATCCAACAGGCCTTATTAACTCGGCCTGAGAGGCGTACGGAAGCACTAACAGACAAGGACCTTGAGCTTATCTGGCCTGACCTTACAGTTCCATAACGTGCCAGTCATAATAATGCAAAAGGGGGTCTCCACTTAGCTGTAGTATATATATACTCAACAGGCACCCTCAAGGACATCATCGCCAAGCCCTGACCCCAATATCTTGTAGTCACTGCAGCTAAGTGGAGACCCCCATAATGCAAAGCGGCCTTCTGTGACAGTAGGCGATTTATGATGGCTTAGGGGGGCCGGGAAACGTTATTAGCCCCATATCAGGAGCCAAATTCTGGATGGTCGTCATATGTGGTACCTTCTAAGTGCTGTGTTCAACCATGTTGTCATGAAGCGCTTACAATAACCTTCTGAGGTAATGCATGTACGAATGTCAAAAGAATCCACTGCGTGACGGACGTTGTGCTCCTTCACCTGTTGAACGCTAAACTAGATGTCCACACCTCGTCCAGGAAAAATATCACGCCAAGTCTGCGAAAAAAGTCATTGACAGGCTGGCGTAGATGTGCTATCGACGTGGCATCTTAACACCTTAGCAAAGCTTCGTCTACTGTCTTTGACGAACGGTGCGCAACGCCAATACCATCGTGGTATTTCCCACGTACTTCTCCCATAAATTCAAATAGTTAGTAATACCCAGGGCGGTTTGAAAAGAATGTCTCCAAGAGCTTGGTCGGGTAAGGGTTGCTATCGTTTGTAAGTTTTACAATGGACGCCGAAAAGGGCGCGTGGGCAGGGGGTGTCAGAGCCTCTGGGCGGGTGGTGCGCCGGGGTCACCGGAGAGGTCATAACCGCTCGCAGGCGGTCTTTGCCCCAGCAGCAGCGATTCGACATAGCGGGCCAGGAGATCGACCTCGATATTGACCCGTCTCCCGGCCTTGTAACTGCCGGCGATGGTCGCGGACAGCGTGTGCGGGATCAGGTAGACCTCGAATTCACGACCCTCGATGCGGTTCACGGTGAGGCTCGTCCCATCCACGCATACGGAGCCCTTGCGGGCGAGATAGCGCACCAACGCTTCGGGTACCGCCACCCGCATGCCGGCATCGGGGTCGCCAGGCTGCGCAGCGGCGACCGTGCCGATCCCATCCACGTGACCGGTCACGAAATGACCCCCGAGCCGCCTCCCCGGGCATAGGGCCTTCTCCAGGTTGACCCGCACGCCGGCGCCGCACTCGCCGAGGGTCGTGCAGCGGAGCGTCTCCTCGGACACATCGACGGCGAATCCATCGCCCGTCAGCTCCACCACCGTTAGACACACGCCCTGGACCGCGATGCTGTCTCCCAGATGTACATCGCCGAGGTCGAGGGGGCCGGGGTCGATCGAGGCGCGGAGGCCCGGCTCCATGTCCGTCACGGTGGCGATATGTCCGACGGCCTCTATGATTCCGGTAAACATCGGGCAGCGAATTCAGGCCGTGAACATAAGGCGGTGAATATCGGATCGCGGGCGCGATCAGCCGGATACGGGCTCTGCCGTGATCCGCCAATCGCTGCCGATTGCCCGGACGTCGGTGATCTCCAGGTGCAGGGCGTCCTCGAGGCGCGAGTAGCCGCCGAGCGCGGCCATGGGTATGGCATCGCCGCCGAGGAGCCTGGGCGCCACATAGGCCACCAGCTCATCGACGAGGCCGGCCGCCAGCATCGTCCCGGTGAGGACGGGCCCGGCCTCGACCAAGACCTCGTTGACCTCCAGCCCCGCCAGCGTCCGCATCACCTGGATGAGGTCCGGCCGGCCGCCGCGCACGGGGACCTCGATCACCCGTGCGCCGGCTTCGGCCAGCGCCACGCGTCTCTCGGGACCGGCTTCCCCGCATAGCACCAGGGTGCTGCCGGCCTCGCGTAACATGCGCGCGCTCGGGGGCATACGGAGCCGGGTGTCGAGGACCACACGCAGTGGTGCGGCGCCCGCGCCGGCCAGCACCGGGTCGCGCACCGACAGCAAGGGGTCATCCGCGAGCACGGTGCCAATGCCGGTCAGGATGGCGGAGCTCTGGGCACGCAGGCGCTGGACGTCGGCGCGCGCGGCTTGGGAGGTGATCCAGCGGCTCATCCCGGAACGCAGCGCGACGCGGCCATCCAGGCTCATGGCCGTCTTGGCCGTAACCCCTGGCAGCCCAAAGCGCATGCGTTTGACGAAGCCGCGGTTGAGGCGGGTGGCCTCGCTCTCGCCGAGCCCCATGGCTATCGCGATCCCGGCCTCGGCCAGGGCCTGGCAACCTCTGCCCTGGACCGCGGGGTTGGGGTCGGTCATGGCGAGGATCACCCGCGTAATCCCGGCGCCGACCAGTGACTCCGTACAGGGGGGGGTGCGGCCCTGGTGGCAGCAGGGCTCCAGCGTCACATAGCAGCTCGCCCCACGCGCCCGGCGACCCGCCGCGCGCAGGGCCAGGACCTCGGCGTGCGGCTCACCGGCTCTGCGATGCCAGCCCTCGCCGACGACGGCGCCATCCTTGACCAGCACGCAGCCGACGCGGGGGTTCGGGTGGGCAGTGTAGAGCCCGAGGCGCCCGAGGGCGAGGGCACGGGCCATATGCCGGTGATCGTCTGCGCTCCACATGGCGGCGGATCTGAGCCTCGGGGCATCCCTCTGGGGCATTCCACTATGACACGGATCGGCGAGACACTACACTAATCCGGCATGGCGGCGCGACACAACGAATTCATCTTCCGGCTCGAGGACGAGGAGGTCGCGCTCATCCGCGACTTCGAGGGCATGTACCGCCAATGTGAGGACCCGCATGGCCAATCCCGGGTGCTCGAAAACCTCTCGTATCACCTGGTCACGGTCACCTTGGACAGGGCCGTCGCCATGCTGAGCCACGAAGGGCGGCTGGCCATCGCGGATCTGGGTTGCGGCCTCGGGTACTTCACGCGCCACCTGAAGCAGCGCTATCCCGAGGCCCTGGTCTACGGGCTCGATATCTCCTCGGTAGCCCTGGAACGCGCCGCCCGGCGGGCGCCGGACTGCACCTTTCGGCGCGTGGATCTCAAGACCGCAGGCCTGTGCATCGACGGCGGCCGGCGCTTCGATCTGGCCGTGGCCCTGGACTGCCTCTACTATTTCGAGGACCACGAGATCCATGGCGTCCTCGCCAATATCCGCGCGCTCCTCGCCCCCGGAGGTTTCTTGATGGTGGGCTACCACCTGCCCGAGGACATGCGCTTCGGCCTCTACCTCCGCTCACTCGCCGATGCCGAGCGCCTGCTCATACCGCACGCCCTCGACATCGTCTACAGCTTCGAGGTCCACAACCGGCTGGACCGCACCTACAGCGGCGCACCGGTGGGACGCCACCTATATTTCCTCGCGCGCGATCCCTCGTGAGGGCTACTTATCGAGGACATAGAGCCAGTCGCGGCCGCCGCAGACCTCGCGTGCGTGCCTCAGGTGAGCCGCGTAGGGGTTAAAGAGCCGATCGAGGCCCTCGGGGCAGAATCGGAAGTGGTCATTGCTCATGCCCTCGACATGCGTGCCCCAGGCGACGATCCGGGACAGACAGGACCACCGGGATTGCGTCAAGCTCTTGACCGACTCCGAGACGATCAGACGCTGCAGCGCCGCGCCGAACAACTGCCCGAGGACCTCGTCCACGTCCGGATAGAACTTGCAGCCCGGATGCGGCGCAGCGAGATCCGGGAAGGCCCTTCGTTTCATCCGGGCTACCCGCGGCTACCCGGCTCCACGCTGGCTGCGTGACGGTTGCCGGGCTCGGCGGCGTTGTGCCACATTGCCTTCCGGAGGGGCCGGCAGTCGGCCTTTCCAGTCGTCCACGGGCGTTGTCATCGTCGCTCTCCACCCAAAAATCGGCCCCTGCCAAAGATCGGCCCCTGACAAGGGCCAAAACGGCCTCGTCCACGTCCGGATAGAACTTGCAGCCCGGATGCGGCCCGCGTGGCGAGACTTCGGGCGG
>JACCXJ010000317.1 GCA_013697045.1 Gammaproteobacteria bacterium
CCGGGACGCCCCGGCGATCGGGATGCGATACCTGGTCGCAAGTGCCTGCGAGTCCAGGCGCGGCGGGGCGACCAATGGGTTTCGAGCGCATCAACGAAGCAAGAGTGCTAGCATAGGCACAGCCCACTATGCTGACCGCGGATGGTGCGCCGCGGTCGTTCACGGAAGACGCTGACGAGGCTTCCATGAACTATATCGAGTGTACAGTTGGCGTCGCGATGGCGGCCTTCCTGGCCATGGTCGAGGCCCGCGGAGATGAGGCGACGGTGACCCTGCCTGAGATCGTCGTGACCGCCATCCCCACGGACCTCGGCCGCGCCGGTTGGAGTGATTGGAATCCGAGAAATCCTCGCGAATGAAGAACGGCGGCATACGTGGTGAACTGGGTGTTGTAGACGCCCGTTGACACGTGATTGAGGAGCACGTGCATGTAATCGAAACACTTCCACGGATCCGCAGGGTGCGCGTCTACGCACGATTCGTCGAGCTCGGCCGGCCACTCCGGCAGCGGCCAGGGACCACGTCGCGAGCTGGGGTCCACACGCCCTGTACGCGCACTGCAACGGCGTGCCCTGCGCCCCGAAGTTCGCCGTGCCCGTCGAGCACCGGCCGCGCCTCGACGAGCAGACCACGAGGTTGTGGTACGACTTCCCGTGGCGCTCCGAGCTCGCGACGAACCTCGACACCAGCCTCGGTGGCACGGGGCTGACACCGTCATTCGCGATCTGGATGCCCGATTGCGGCGTTCACGAGGGCGCATACGACGACCGGCAGTTCTTCGGGGTCAGCATCGACCATTCGGTCGGCTCCCGGACCATGCGCTCGTTGCTCGAATCGTTCATGACCTATTCGCGCACCGGCCTGCGCTCGATGTACCGTGACGACTGGGCCGACGGCGCCGGCTACGTGTCGCAGACCGCCGGCTGCAACTGAAGGATCACCCGAGGGAGCCATCCTTACCACGCCCACGCCTCAAGGTCGTCAGGCGTTTCCAACGAAACTGGCGCGACGTGCATGTGTGAGTCCGGTCCGCGAGATCCGATGGACCTCGAAGCGGCCTGCGGGCCCGGGTCCTTCGGGTCCTACCTCTCCGACCTGCATTATGCTACCCTACGATCGGAGAATGGGTCCGCGATATCATTGTTATTCTGTTCGTGAGTGGGACGGTACGCGATGGACCTCACTCGCGCGAGAAAGCCAAGCTGCTCATCTTCACGGCCGCGCTGCTCGCCCACCGGCGCATGGCCCGGGGGGTCAAGCTCAATTATCCGGAAGCGGTCGCCTACATCCCGGCCGCGCCATCCTCGAAGGGGTGCGCGACGGGCGGACGGTCGCCGAGCCGCAACGCTCTTGACCCGTGACGACGTCATGGACGGGGTACCCGAGATGGTCGCCAAAGTCCAGGTCGAGAGGACTTTCCCCCGACGGGCGGAATGTTCGCCGCGGCGGTGACGGCATGGCCGCGACGGACGATATCGTTCGAACCGTGCTGGGCCATTATCCCGATACCCAGGCGATCTATCTCTTCGGATCCTACGGGACCGAGAACGAATGGCCGGATAGTGACGTGGACATCGCCCTGTTGTTGCCGCCCGAAGAGGCGAAAGCCAGCCGCATGCTGGCGATGAGCCCGCTGTGCTCGGAGCTGGGATCGCTATTGGGAAAGGTTGTGGATCTCATCAACCTCCGGGAGGTCTCTACCGTTTTCCAAAATGAGATCATCACCGCCGACCGCCGTATCTATACGGGCGACGCCTATGGCGCGGACGAGTTCGAGATGCTGGCGTTGTCGTTTTATCAGAAGCTCGGCGAGGAACGTAGGGAGATACTGGAGGAGTTCTGGAGAACGGGAAGGGCTTACCGAGCATGAATGATATCGTGGTCAACAAGGTGCAGAGCATTCAGCGTTGCGCAGAGCGGGCGTCCGAAGAGTATCGCTTGGCGGGAAACGACTTTCGGACGGACTATACGCGCCAAGACGCGGCAGTCTTGAATGTCACCCGCGCTTGCGAGCAAGCCATCGATCTGGCAAACCATTTGATTAGAACCTATAAGATGGGGATACCGGTCAGCAGTGCCGACAGTTTTGCACTACTCGCCATGAAACACGTGATTCCCACCAGTTTGGAAGACAAGATGAGGGGTATGGTGGGTTTTCGTAATATCGCCGTCCACGAGTATCGAAAACTCAATGTCGATATCATAGAAGCAGTGATTCGAACCGGTCTTGACGATCTATGGGCCTTTACCGACTACGTAGTGAAGTACTTGAAAAGTGCCCCCCCATCCTGACGCCCGCCTCGATTCACGCGATCCTGGACTGTCGGGTATCGCTACGAGGCGCCCGATCGGGCCCATGAGCACCATCGAGGCGCGGCTTCGGCTCTGGCAGCTCTTGAGCCCGGCCCTGCCGATCGGGGCCTATGCCTATTCGCGAGGATTGGAGTATGCGGTCGCAGCCGGCTGGGTGTGGGATGAGGCGGGCGCGGCCGAATGGATCGGCGGGCAGTTGCGCCATACCGTACAGCACCTCGATATCCCGGTCTTCGCGCGGCTCTACCGGGCCTGGGCCGCGGGCGATCCGGAAGGGCTGGAACATTGGAATGCCT
>JACCXJ010000345.1 GCA_013697045.1 Gammaproteobacteria bacterium
AATCGGAGTGTATGTTGAAATACATGAGGATTCCGAGCACCGCCGGGAAGCCAGGGCCAGGGAGCGGCCCTGTTTGGCGCGCCGAGGACGCAGCGCGAGATCCCGAGCGCAGTAGGTTTTTTCACAAACTCTGACACCGTGATACCACTGCGCGATAACCACAGAGGGCACGCCGTTCCGTTCGTCACGGGTGCCCTCATCGGGATCTGCGTCCTGGTGTTCCTGTGGGAGTTGTCTCTGGGGCGGGACGAGCTGCGGCAGGTGTTCTACGTCTATGGAGTGATCCCGGCGGTGCTTTTCCGTGGCGTGGGTGTTTCCCCGGCAATCGTCCTGTCGCGCGAGGCCGTGGTGATCCTCACGTCCATGTTCCTGCACGCCGATCTCTTGCATCTCGGCGGCAACGTGCTCTATCTCTGGATCTTCGGCAACAACGTCGAGAAGGCCATGGGTGGTTTCCGTTTCATCCTGTTTTATCTCCTGTGTGGGGCGATCGCGGCCCTGGGTTACGGGCAGTTCGACCCACGCTCCACCGTGCCCATGATCGGGGCGAGCGGCGCCGTCTCCGGGGTCCTCGGCGCCTACCTGCTGCTCTATCCTTATGCCCGGGTGCTCATCTTTCTGCCGTTCGGGATCTTCTCGCGGGTCATCAGACTGCCGGCATTCTGGATCCTATGGTTCTGGTTCATCTTTCAGTTGATGAGCCTCACGCTTTCGGAGGGGCAGCAAGGGGGCGTGGCGTGGATCGCCCACGTCACCGGCTTCGTGGCCGGCATGGCGCTCATCCCGGTCTTCAAACACCGTGATGTGCCGCTGCTCCAACCGCGCCACGGGTCACGGCGCTGGTATCGCAAGCGGGAGCGATGAGCGAGGTGATCCCCGGCGGGACCCGGGGTGCCAGTTGGTTGTGAGCGCTCTGGTATTCGGGACCCCGCAGCGTAACCGGTCCTTAATCCCGCTGCCCGGGGCGCCGATAGCTGCCCCGGTTTCATTCTCGGCCCACCCTGTATGCACCGACCCTTCCGCTCGCTGTCTTTGGCCATCGCCCTCGCCTCCGGCGCCGGCCTCCTCGTCCTACCCGATCCGGCCCTCGCCGATCCCCCCGATTGGGCCAAGGCCAACGGCCACCGCGCGAAGCACGCGGGAGACGGAAAACACGGAAAGCACCACCGCCATGGGCGCGACGAAGACCACGGCGACTCTGACGATGGGGTCGTCGACGGGGACGACTCCCACGGATCGACCTATCCAGCCCCCAGCTTTCGAGACGTCGACACTTGGCATCCCCGCGTGACGCGGCAGTCGCTGTTCGGCGGGGGCGTGTGTATCCCGCGACCGAGCGGCGCCCAGGCGGGAGCACTGCTGGGTCAGGGCCTGGCATCGCAGGTAACGGGGGGTAACGTGACTTCGGCGGCGCTGGGCGGTGTATTGGGCGCCGTCCTCGGCAGCCAATTCGGTGGTGGCGCGAGTGCCGCCGATGAAGACTGCACCTACCAGGTCCTCGAGGGTGCGGCCGATCGGGAGCGGATCGCGTGGGAAGACACCGCCTCCGCAACCCGTTACCAACTGACACCCGTCCGCACCTTCTACCGCAGCGGGGTGGCCTGCCGGGAGCTCGTGACCCAGGGCGTGCACCGCGGCAAGATCCGTGAAGTCAGGCGTACCGCCTGCCGGGATCGGGACGGCGCGTGGCGTATCGTGGACTAGGCCAAAAGAAGCTCGGAATAGCATTGGGTTCGGCCGGCCAGTGACGGCCGGCGTCAGCGCCACGGATGGCGCCTGATCTCTGAGACCCCGCACCGCGGGGTCTTTTTTTTTCGGAAGTATGTACTTGTTGAAAGCCTAGCCTCTCGGCCTCCATCGCGCCGCGACCGCGATCCTTTACCCCTTCGCCTTCCGGGCCTGATGAGCTAGGGCATGCCTTCGATGGCAGGTTCTACAGAAGCGCTTGCCTTGAGGGCTGACGTAGGTGTTCTGGGTGGAGTAGGCATGGCCCTGAGGGCAGTGGGTCTTCGCCGCGTTCAGCGCGGCGACAACTTTCGGCGTGTGCTTGCGAAACGTCACGCTTGCACGCCCCTACTTCGCGCCCTTCTTGGCCCGCTTCTTCTTCTGAGACCGTGGCCAGCCCTCCGCCGGCCGCTTCTTGGCCAGCGCCTTCTTCAATGCTTCCTCCCAGTCGCCCTCGATCTTGATGCGCCCTGGCTCGGGTCCAGGTGTCCTCTTACCCGCCATGTCACTACTTGACATGTCCGATTTTACCTCTATGATGCGCGCCCATCACTGAGATGGGCACTGACATGTTAGGCTCCCCTACACTTGATGAGGCCATAGACGCCTGCGACACTCTCAAGCGATTCCTGGAGGGTCTTGACGCGACGTTCCGTAGTAGCCGTGTTCGGAACCAGGACGTGCCACGTCCCGAGCCCGAGGAAAGCGCTAGGAAGGCGGCAGAACACGGCAATAGCAAGACCCCTACTTGGCCAGACCGAGTGCGGGCGATCCTGCGAGAAGCTAACTGCCCACTACCGGCGAGCGAGATCATCAGGCTATACAACGAGCGTCACGATAGCGACGAATCCCCAGAAAAGATTGGGAATCGCATTCGTTCGGTCCTTTGGCAATTGAAGGGGCGGGAGGAACTCGATCACGACGGAACAAACGGTAAGTACCGATTGAAGGACAAGCCGCCATGAGATGAGTAAGGCCGATCCGGCGGCCATGACCAAGCGCTGGCGGTGAGACTCTTGAAGAGGAGCGAACTCACCGCCAGCGACCCGGATAGCCCACTATGCCGAGGTAGCCCAATGCAGAGGCAGACGCTCTGGGAGCGTCCCAAGGTGCGGGTCCGAATCCCGCCCTCGGCACTTATTATTGTGCGCAATAAGACTGCGGCTTGTCAAGTTTTGTTCTAGCTGTCAGCAAGTTACTGGATCTTTGTAATATAACTTCTTGTTTTCTGTAGCTTTGATCGTAGCAATCAAGCGCTCCCCATCCTCCAACTCGCGGTTGTTCCATGAGCTAGATAGCGGTGCAGGTGCTTCCGACTTACAGCATGGTAGATCCCATGCATGCCACGCTTGACCAGCGCAAAGAAGGACTCGGCCGTGTTCGTACTCACGTCGCCCCGTACATACTCGCCGCCGCTATGGTTCACAGTGTGATGACCGCCCGCAAACTCTGAGCCTATACCGCGGTAGGAGCCGAACTCATCCGTCATGATACGGGCACTCTGGACCACGTGCTCGCGAATGGCGGCCTTCAGGGTCCGAGTGGATACATCCGTGATCGCACGGGTCCGTACCTCGCCCCCGCGTTCCACTAGGGCCACGACCGGTTGCTTGCTGGTCCCGCGACCGCGCTTGTTCGACGCCGCCCTGTTGCGCGGCTTGCCGCCTACGTACGTCTCATCAACCTCTACCGTGCCACCAAGCTGGCCGGCTTCGGCTGGAGCCATGGCGTACCTGATGCGGTGCAGCAGGAACAGCGCTGACTTGTAGGAAAGCCCAGTGTGCCGCTTGATCTCCAAGGCGCTCACCCCCTTCTTGCTCGTAGATGCACGCCAGAAGGCATAGCACCAGTGCCGGAGAGGCACGCGGCTATCCTCGAACACCGTACCAGTCCGCACGCTGAACTGCTGCTTGCAGCCACGGCAGCGCCAGCGGTAATACTTCTCGCGCCCGCCATCAGATGCTTGCATCTGGTAGACGTTGACATCGCCACAATGCGGGCACCCCGGCGGGTGTCCACCCCAACGGTGCCGTTCTAGGAACTCCACGGCCGCGAGATCGTCGCAGCATGCTGCTGGTACCTCTGTGACAGTAATGTCGTCCTTTGTCGAGCGGTTCTGTACCTTAGGTTTCTTGTTCATGTTAATCATGATACTTGATGAAATTGCCAATGTCAAGTACCTAGAGCCCGCTAGACACGGATGCTTGACCGCTAGGGGTCGTGCCGATATAATTTAAGCGGCAGCGGGGGCCCAGGCGGGCGTACGTTGTGTTTCTGAGTCAGTCAAGGGCACATAGTATGCTTCATAGTATTCTGGGATTCGTTTTGCTCATGGTGACGGAGGCCATCGTTGGGGCTGTATTGGGAGGTATACATAATAAGCTTCAAGGTAACGACGTGCCGACATCCGTGGAGCACGGATTATATTTAGGGATCGCAACTGCCGTTATGAGTTGGCTAACGAACTTTACCGCTCTAGTGTGAGGAGTTCCCAGTAATGAGCTACTTAGCCTTGGGTGAGCCGCATTCCTGGCGGAGATACATCGAGTTTGGGATTATCGCAGGCTCGCTAGCAGGCATCATCTCAACTGTCCTCGGTGTTAACCTGCTCTTGCTTGGCACCGCGGCGACAGCGATTGCTGTGTGGTTAGCAGGGCGTGGAGGTCGGACCGGCGAACCGGCGTCCAGCGAACGCTCACCACCAGCTTTTGAGTTCCATCGCCGTAGCCAGGTATTCAGTAGCCCGGTATTGCGGGCAGCAATATGTTTTGCAATTTTTGCCGCCGCCGGTTCGTTTGTATCCAAAGCAGGAAATTATGCGGTAGCTGATTCTGGATTGTGGATACTGCTCTTCTTCTCCATTATGTGCTTTGGCGCATTAGTTGTGCTCAATCGCTAATCCGAAATAGTCTGATCCAATCAAAGCAGTGGAGGACTACCCACCTTTCCTGGCCTAGTCTCAAAGCTTCTCGGCTGGTGATGAAGGAGACTGGATCACACAGGTAATCGTATCCAGCCCTTTCTGAATCCAAGCCTCGATCGGAGATCGATTCGACCATACGCCAGTATGGTAGCAGGTGCTACCCCTTTCAACAAGTACATACTTCCGTTTTTTTTGCCCCGTGCGTAACCCTATCGCTTCGGTATATCCTGGATCCCGATCCGGTCCACCCCACACCGATGCGCCCGAGCCGATATGCGAACCGATACCCGAAAGGGTACACAGGTCATGGATCGCGCCCACCACGCCGCGTGCGCGTCTCGACCCCGTGTGTATTCGTTATTTTGGGTGGCTTGGCCCTGTGCCTGGGTGCCGCGCTCTTGATCACCGCCGGCGGCTGCGCCCCACGCCCGGCCGCGAGGCCACTCGTACCCGGCGAGAGCGCGCTCGGGCGTTACATCGACCTCACCCACGCCTTCGACGAACAGACGGTCTATTGGCCGACAGAGGAGGGATTCAAGCTCATCAAGGGCTTCGAAGGTCACACCGAGGCGGGCTATTACTACGCCGCGCATCGCTTCGAGGCCGCCGAGCACGGCGGGACTCACATCGATGCCCCCATCCACTTCTACGAGGGCGGGGCACCGCTCGATCAGGTCCCACTCGAGAGGCTCATCGGGCCGGGCGTGGTCGTGGAGGTGAGCGATCGGTGCCTGCGAGACCGCGATTACCAGATCCAACTCGGTGATCTGAAGGACTGGGAAGCGAAACAGGGGCGCAGCTTGAATGACGCCATCGTGCTCCTGCGCACCGGCTTCGCTCGGTATTGGCCGGAGCGGCGGCGCTATCTCGGCACCGCAGAGCTTGGTGCGGGCGCGATCGCCAAGTTGCACTTTCCCGGGTTACATCCCGAGGCCGCCCGCTGGCTCGCGACCGAGCGCACGGTCAAGGCCGTGGGGATCGATACGGCCAGCATCGACTACGGCCAGTCGCGGGGGTTCGAGACGCATATCGCTCTGCTCCGGGCGGGGATCCCGGCTTTCGAAAACCTGGCCGGGCTGGAACAATTACCGGATTCGGGATTCACGGTCGTGGCCCTGCCCATGAAGATCAGGGGAGGGAGCGGCGGGCCGTTGCGCGCCGTGGCGATCGTGCCCGATTGAGCCGATCGCCGACAGGGTCGGCCGGGCGGCCCCTAAGCGATCGGGCAGCCGAGCGACGTGGATCACCCAGCCATCCGGGGCATACTGCTGTTCGGGTTTGCCGGAGCGAGTCGATGCACTACACCGCGAGCCTCGGGAGGAAGGCTTATCGCTTCCCCGATCTGCGTACGCTGCTCGCCAGGGCCTCGCCGCTACGCTCGGCCGATGAGCTTGCGGGGCTCGCGAGTCCGAGGAGGAGCGCGCCGTGGCCCAGCAAGTGCTCGCGGACGTGCCCCTCCGGCAGTTCCTCGAAGAGCCTCTCATCGACCCCGAGACCGACGAGGTCTCGCGCCTCATCCTCCAAAGCCATTCCCGGGACGCCTTCGCGCCCATCGCTTCGGTCAACGTCGGGGAGTTTCGGGAATGGTTACTCTCCGAAGGCGCGACACCAGAGGTGCTGGCCGCGGTGCGTTCCGGCGTCACGCCCGAGATGGCGGCCGGGGTCTCCAAGATCATGCGCAATCAGGACCTGATCGCGGTTGCGCGGCGCTGTCACAACGTGGCGCGATTCCGTAACACCATCGGCCTGCCGGGACACCTGTCCACCCGTTTGCAGCCGAACCACCCGACGGACGATGCGCGCGGGATCGCCGCGAGCATCGTGGACGGGCTGCTCTACGGCAGCGGCGACGCGGTCATCGGCATCAACCCGGCCACCGACAACCTGGATAACGTCTACGCCCTGCTCGGCCTGGTCGACGAGATCCGGGAGCGCTACGAGATCCCGGCCCAGTCCTGCGTACTCGCGCATGTGACCACCACCATGGCATTGATCCGGCGCGGTGCGCCGGTCGATCTGGTGTTCCAGTCCATCGCCGGTACCGAGGCCGCCAACCGCAGCTTCGGCATCGATCTCGGGATGCTCGGCGAGGCCCGCGAGATGGCCCTGGCCCTTGGGCGCGGCACGCTCGGAGAAAATGTGATGTACTTCGAGACCGGCCAGGGCAGCGCCCTGTCGGCCGACGCCCATCACGGGGTCGATGCCCAGACTTGCGAGGCGCGCGCCTACGCCGTGGCGCGCGCCTTCTCGCCCTTGCTGATCAATACGGTGGTCGGCTTCATCGGCCCCGAGTACCTGTACGACGGTAAGCAGATCATCCGCGCGGGCCTCGAGGACCTTTTCTGCGGCAAGCTCCTGGGCCTGCCCATGGGATGCGACGTGTGCTATACGAACCATGCCGAGGCCGATCAGAACGACATGGACAACCTGCTCACGCTCCTCGCCGTCGCCGGCTGCGCCTATATCATGGGCGTGCCCGGGGCGGATGATGTCATGCTCGCCTACCAGAGCACCTCGTTTCACGATGCGCTTTACCTGCGCGAGGTGCTGGGCCTGCGTCCGGCGCCCGAATTCGAGGCGTGGCTGAACCGCATGGGGATCTTCGACGGCAAAAACGCCCTCGCCGGGCCGCGACTGGCGACCCCGTTGCTCGGCACGGTGAGGCGATTGGCCGAAGACCGGGCGCAGTGACCGATCCCTGGGCCGTGCTGAGGCGCTTTACCCAGGCCCGCATCGGGCTCGGGCGGTGTGGGAGTGGGCTGCCGACCGCGGCCCTCTTGGAGTTCCAGCTCGCCCACGCGCAGGCGCGCGATGCGGTACACGTGCCCTGGGACCTCGGGCGCTTTGCCGAAGGCGTGCGTGGCCTCGGGGTGGAGCCCGTGGTGGTCGAGACCGCCGTGACCGATCGTAGCGAATATCTCCGACGTCCCGACCTCGGCCGCCGGCTCACCCAGCGCTCGCGCGAGCGCCTCGCGGGCCTGGCTTCGCCGATGGACATGGTCCTCATCGTCACCAACGGCCTGTCCTCGACGGCCGTGGAGCGGCACGGCCTCCCGTTGCTCTCGGCCGTGCTGCTTGCCCTTGGGGCCCGGCACCTGAAGGCCGGACCCGTGGCCTGGCGCAGAACGGGCGCGTGGCGCTCTCCGACGCGGTGGGGGAGGTCCTCGGTGCGCGCGCGGCGGCCATCATCGTGGGCGAGCGCCCGGGGCTGTCCGCCGCCGACAGCTTGGGGATCTATCTGACCCTATGGTCCGCGCCCCGGCACCACCGATGCACAGCGCAATTGCATCTCGAACGTACGCCCGCCCGAGGGCCTGGGCTATGAGGCGGCCGCGGCCAAGCTCGGCTATCTGACCACCGAGGCGCTCAGGCGCGGGGTCTCGGGCGTGGCGCTCAAGGACGAAGGGCGGGGGGAGGAGTCCAGGCTCTCGACGGAGGCGGTAGCTATTGCCGATAGCCGATAGCCTATTTCCTATCGCCACTAGCTAGCCCGCGCTTCGCTACCGTTCCCCGTTAGGAAGCGGCGGCCCGCCGCC
>JACCXJ010000352.1 GCA_013697045.1 Gammaproteobacteria bacterium
TTGTAGCGTTGCGCTGGACATCACCACCGGTGATATCCAGCCTTTAAGCAAAATAAGAAGAGAGGATAATAGCTGCGCTGCCCCTCCAGGCCTTGCAAGCCGCCTGATATCGCCAGGTAAGCGGAAAAATTTATGCAA
Organism: Gammaproteobacteria bacterium; assembly: GCA_013697045.1. Lineage (GTDB taxonomy): Bacteria > Pseudomonadota > Gammaproteobacteria > JACCXJ01 > JACCXJ01 > JACCXJ01. Next base: position 139 of record JACCXJ010000352.1, read on the forward strand.
TGATAGGGTAAAGCGTACAGAGGGACGCGGTAATCCTTACCGGCGCCGCTTCCTCGAGTGTTGCTCAACATGCGGCTGAGATCGTTTATGTGATTGAATATAAATGCTTATCGCGCCAATACCAGGGTCTGGTATGGATGCTGCTGCACGGTCTATTAATCGCGCCGCTGGGGAGCATGCAAATGCAAGCGCCAGGGGCGCAGGATACCCAACCCTATTTTATGGAGGTAGTTCATGCATTCGGTACAGCAAAGCGTTTTTCTATCCATGTGTTTAGGGCTAGCCTCAGCGAGCTACGCCGCAGGCGAGGAAGGCGGTCTACCCTCAGTCGCCGATCAAGGGGCGCCGATGGGGAGTAGTGAGGATCAGGCGCTTGCCGCCCGGGTGGAGGCTAGATTGCGCGCCGATCCAGCATTTGAGGACGCACCCAATCTCACGGTCCGGGCTACTGAGGGCGCGGTCACACTGACCGGATCGGTTGACAATACAGCCCAGGCCAGACGGGCAGTCCAAGTAGTCGAGAGCGTCGAAGGCGTGAAGGGTGTAGAGGACAAGCTGGTGCGCGAGAGTAAGACCGGTATGCCGGCGACGCCACATCAGTCCAACACCATTGAAGCCCCTGCCTTGGAGGGGGGGAGCCCGTCGACTGCCGATAAGCCACGCTCGAGGTAAGAGCGCCAGCAACCGGGTTTATTATCTGTTAAATTGATAAACACCTTACTTTGGAGGTCACAACATGACGTGCGATGAAATGAATCAGCTTTTGCGCAGTGAATTGTCGGCGGTCGGGACCTATCAACAGGCCCTGGACAAAGAGCGGGAGCAATTTGGGGATGAAACGGAGTTTCAACAATTAAACGCTATCCTGGCCGAGCATCAACAGGCTGCATCTCAACTCACGACCCAGATCCAGCAGCTGGGTGGAACGCCGGTACACGACTCCGGCGCGTGGGGCATGTGGTCTAAGATTGTCATGGGAACCGCCAAGCTGATGGGCGATAAAGCTGCGCTCAAGGCCTTGAAGGAAGGCGAGGAGAGCGGACTCAAGGAATATCAGGAGGCTCTGCACGATACTACCACGCCCAGTGAGGTAAAGACCGTGCTCAATGGCCTGCTGCCGAAGCAGCAGGCGCATATACGAACCCTAGACGGCTTGATGGTGAAACTTTAGTAGTTAAAACAAGAGGAGATCAACCAAGAAAAAGGAAAAAGGGGACAGATTTTATGGTTTGAGGTAGGTACGCCGAGATTCTCAAATCTGTCAGCGCACATCGCTCACCCGTTCGCAGTTGACGGCTTTCCGCGCACGGCCATTCGCATCCCATCGCACTTGTCGGTCTTCGCGGCCACGCCCACCGTTCGCCCCGCAAATAATGTCGGCCCCCCTTGATCTTATCGTTCCCCGTTCGCTCTGACGGAAGAGTTAGCTTGACGAACCGACACCGCACTGCCGCGAACCATGTCCTGAGCGACTCCGACTGGCTCGACCTTCACTTCGAGGCATGCCGGCCGGAGTACGAGGCCATGCTGGCCTCAGCGGGCTTCCAGCGAGGTTGGTCCGTCCTCGACGCCGGCTGCGGTAACGGCGCCTACGTACCGCTGATCCAACAGTACGTCGGCCCGACCGGCCGGGTCGTGGCCCTCGACTTCGATGTCGTAAACGCGGATCTCGTTAGTCGTGTCACCCGGGTGCCGGCGGCGGTCGGCAGCATACGCGACCTTCCCTTTGCCAGCCGGCAATTCGATGGCCTCTGGTGCGCGAACGTTGCGCAGTTTCTCAGCGACGCCGATTTCCCGACCTGCTTGCAGGAGTTCCTACGCGTCGTGGTACCCGGCGGCGGCGTCGTCGTCAAAGACGTCGACATGACGGCTACTCGTTTCTACCCAGGCGATCCATTTCTGCTGTCACATCTCTCCGAGGTCAGCTTTCGAATGAAGGGCGCGCCACCGGAGACGCGAGGTTCGCTGCGAGGCCGCGAGCTGCGACGCTGGCTCGAGGCTGCCGGCTTCGAGGATGTCGTACAGCGTACGCACGTGATTGAGCGATGGGCGCCCCTAAGCCATATGGAGAGCGAGTTCATGGCGCAGTGGCTCTCGTACCTCGCCGAGATCGCCATTGAGCGCGGCGTTTGCCCTGAAGACGAGCTGGCGTGGCGTGATATGGCGGCGGACGGTGGCCGGCCCTTCGTTTCGAGACCAGACTTCTATGTCTGCGAGGTCCAGGTCGTAGCCAAGGGGACGGCGCCTTGATTGAGACGTCGCGCTCGACGCGCAGCCGGGCGCCGATAACCCACGCCGCAACCTATCTGCTGCCGATTCGGAAGTCGCGGCCCGAGGATCTGTCGGAGCTTGGCGCTTATCTCGAAGGGCTCTCGCAGCATCTCGAGGTGATCGTGGTCGACGGTTCACCAGAGGACTTCTTCGAGAGCCACGCCGTGTTGTTTTGGCCGTCGTGTACGCACGTCGCGCCTGCAGCGCGCTTCAAGGCGGCGAACGGCAAGGTCTGGGGCGTCCTGACCGGCCTCGACATTGCCTCGCACGACAAAGTTGTCATCGCGGACGAGGACGTTCGTTACGATGCAAGCTCACTCGAGCGCGTCCTCTCGCTGCTCGACGAGGGCGACATCGTACGTCCGCAGAACTACTTCGAGCCGTCGCCCTGGCACGCTACTTGGGACACCGGACGCACGCTCCTCAATCGAGCCTCCGGTGGCGACTGGCCCGGCACGCTGGCGGTCCGTCGCTCCCTCCTCGACCGTACGCATGGCTACGACGGGGACGTGCTCTTCGAGAACCTCGAGCTCGTGCGTACTGTGCGAGCCGCTGGCGGCCGTGAAGCCGTGCCCCTCGACCTCTTCGTGCGGCGCCTGCCGTCCACGACGCTTCACTTCCTGTCGCAGCGAGTGCGTCAGGCCTACGACGAGCTCGCCCGCCCGCGCCGCCTCGCTTTCCAGCTCTCGATCCTGCCATTGGCAGCCATGATGCTCATCACGCGAGCAGAACTGTTTCTGCCAGCGATCGCCGCCATCTGTGGCATCGCCGAGTACGGGCGTCGACGCGGCAACGGCACCGCCGTCTTCCCCACAACCGCGGCGTTGCTAGCGCCGCTTTGGTTGGCGGAGCGCGCCGTTTGCAGCTGGCTCGCAGTCCTCTGCCGGCTTCGAGACGGCGGTGTGCGCTACCACGGCACGGCAATCGCTAAAGCGGCGACCCCCGAACGTAAGCTGCGGCAGCGCTTTCAGGCGCTTAGCTCCGAGGTCGAACGATGAACGGAGCCTTGAACCCCTTCGCGTCTAACCCGGCCGCCCTCGCGAATCACTCCTACGGGCGCTTGGTAGATGACCGTCTCGTTACCGAAAGCGAAGGTAAGGCGCCGGCGCTGGTCTCGGAGGTCCATCAGGCGCTGCGGGCCGTGCTGCATGATCCGGACTTCCCCTGCGTCGGCGCCAAGTCGGTCGTGAACCAGGCGAGCTATCGCTTCGGCCTCTACCAGCGTCTCGCAGACCCGGCATCGACAGCCGGGCTTGCCTACGACCTGTTCGAGTTCATTCAGGAGCGACCGCAGATCGAGGGCGAGTTCACGAGCTACATCGCCTGCTTCCTTGAACCGAAAGTGCGCACGCCGAAGCGGTTCGAGCAGCTCCTCTGGCGCCAGCTGCGCGCGCTGCACGAAGTCGACATGGCGCACTTCAGGTGGAACGACGCGGTCAGCGCCGACACGGACGACCCGGCCTTCTCCTTCAGCTTCGCCAACAACGCTTTCTTCGTGGTGGGCCTGTCGCCGGCGAGTACGCGCTGGGCGCGCCAGTTCCCCTGGCCCACGCTCGTGTTCAATGACCATGACCAGTTCGAGCGGTTACGCGAACAGGAGCGCTACGATCGATTGCGGGATGTCATTCGAGAAAGGGATTCGGAGTTGCACGGTGCAGCCAATCCAATGCTCGGCGACCACGGGTCGCACAGCGAGGCGCGCCAGTACTCGGGACGTCAGGTCGGCTCCGACTGGCGCTGTCCGGTGCACTTCGACGTCGAGGAGGACGCAAAGCCATGACTGATGCCGCCGTTCGCCAGATGATCGAGCCACAGACCGGCGTTGCTTTCGTTATGTCAAAGGGCTCCACCCTAACCGTCATCGACGTCCAAGGCGAGCAGGTGTCGGACCTTACCGCCTTTGGACTCGACCAGCGCGAGTGGCTGTCGTCCGGCCGGAGCATCGACTACAACAACACGATCGCCCTAACGACAGATCATGTATTGTACTCGAACCGAAGCAATAAGATGTTCACGATCGTCGAGGACTGGGTCGCCGTTCACGATTTCCTCTACGCGCCCTGCAGTTCGGAGATGTTCCAGGCCCTGTACGGCTACGGCGCCGACCATCCCAGCTGCTTTCGCAACCTTGCAGACAATCTCAAAGCGTTTGGCATCAAGGACGACCAGGTGCCGACTACTTTTAACATTTTCATGAATGTCGAGGTCATGACAACCGGCGAGCTGAAGATCCATCCGCCGGCTTCGAAGCCCGGCGATTACATCAAGCTGCGCGCCGAGATGGACCTGATCGTCGGGCTGACGGCCTGCTCGGCGGAGCTCTCGAACAACTGGAGCTTCAAGCCGATCGCCTACACCATCGAGCCCTGAGGGCAATGTCTAGCAGCCGAGCGAAGGCGCCGTCGATGCGAGAAACGAGCTGCTGCCGATTTCGTCCGGCGCTGCCACTACTGCGTACTCGGGACCGTCTCAGCAGATGGTGACGCCTGGGTGTCGCGCGTCGTCTTCAACCGAGTACGCCCTCGAAGTCTTCCAGCACGGCCCGCACGAGCGCCCGCCGACTACGGCTTCGAGAAGCCGCTGCGCCTATACGAAGTCGTGCGCTGCGCAATGATCCGTCACATCCCGACACATTACCCGCGTGCGTGATGGACTTAGCCTGTCTGTCTCACGCGATCCAAGAGTGCCAAGGTCCGAGCGCCCGAGATGCGAAGCCAAGACCCGGAAGGGTACGCCGTGCCAAGCGGCGCAGCGAGTCGCCGCGCTCGTCCCTCGACCAAGGCTCCATCATTCGCTTACACGGCGTGCTCGCGCCCAACGCGAGGCTCCGAGCCGAGATCATCCGAGGTCGTCGAGTACGTGGGGTACCAGGGGGGAAGAGGGCGTAGCCTGACGATCGCATCAGACATGGCTCGCGCTCGTTCACGGTGAAAGCGGTGGCCATTTATATCATCGTCGGATGCATAGGTCAATACGGCGATGCGGGTGCTACCGATAAGGGATCAGATCACGATCGCACGAAGATTTGCCATGAATCTGGAATCGGATAGGACGGTTGATTGTTTGATCGTCGGCGGCGGTCCTGCTGGACTCACCGCGGCGATTTATCTGTCGCGATTTCGCCGCACGCTCGCAATTGTCGATGAAGGATTCAGCCGAGCGGCGTTGATCCCGGTCTCGCATAACCTGCCCGGATACCCGGACGGTATCGCCGGCCCCCAGCTCCTGGCCCTGTTGCGGGCGCAAGCCCGGCGCTACGAGGCGACGCCGCGGACAGGCGTTGTCACGGGCATCCGCTTGCTGACCGACGGCCGCTTCAGCGCCAGCATCGAAGCGGCTTCTCGTTCGGAGCAGATCGTGGCGAGAAACGTTCTGCTCGCAACCGGTGTCTGCGATATCGAACCCAAGCTGCCGAACCTCGATCACGCGATTCGGCAAGGCTACGTGCGCCATTGCGTGATCTGCGACGGATTCGAGGTGATCGACCTCAATATCGGGGTCATCGGCTATGGCGCGTCGGGATTGAAAGAAGCGCTGTTCCTGCGAACGTACACCGACCGGCTAACGCTGTTCACGCTGGGGGAAGCGATGAGCTTGAGCGATCGCGAGCGCGATGACGCGCAAGCGGCGGGGATACGCGTGATTGAAACGCCGGTTATCGAAGTCTCTACCGAAGCGAACCGAGTCGTTGCGCTGCGTCTCGAAGACGGGAGCGAGCACGCGTTCGATTCGCTGTATTCAGCGCTCGGGTGTGGTGTCAATTCGGCGCTCGGGAGCAAACTCGGCGCGCGCACCGAAGAGACTGAAGGTACCGGCGCACTCATCGTTGACGCGCATCAACGAACGAGTGTCCCGGGGCTCTACGCGGCCGGTGAATGTCATCGCCGGCCTGAATCAAATCGCCGTGGCGTATGCAGGTGCCGCCATCGCTGCGACGGAAATCCATAACTCCCTGCCTAAAGGGAACTCGGCATAAAGTCATCGCGCGCGCAAGTGTCCCTAGCAGCCTGTCGGACTTAGCATGGAACTTTTCAAGGGCGGGGCGATCGGATCGGTCAGGGTTCCAACGAGCGCGCGTCCATGAACCATTTCCGTTTCTGTGATCGTGAAACACCGTACCTCTTGCCGCCCTCGCTCGATGACTGGCTGCCGAAGGACCACCTGGCGCGCTTTGTGGCGGACATCGTCGATCAGTTGAACCTCTCGGCTTTGATCGGTCGATACCGCGGCGCGGGCTCGGCGGCCTATCACCCGGCGATGCTCTTGGCATTGCTCATCTACGGCTACGTCACGGGGACCTATTCGAGCCGGCGGATCGAGCAGGCAACGTACGATTCCCTGGCGTTTCGCTATCTCGCAGCCAATACCCACCCGGATCACGATACGCTGTGCGCGTTCCGCAAGCGGTTCCTCAAGGAGATTGAGGCGCTGTTCGTCCAGGTCCTTTGCATCGCAAAGGAGATGAACCGGGATTACATGGATGTAATGCTTTTGGGAGGTACAGGATGAAGCTCTTGAAGCTCGGGACGGTGGCCTTGGACGGGACCAAGATCCACGCCAACGCCTCGCGCCATAGCGCCCTGTCGTATGGGCATGCCGAGAAGCTGGAAGCCCAGTTGCAACTGGAGGTGGCCGAGCTTTTGGCCCGCGCCGAGGCGGCCGATGCGGAGCCGTTGCCCGAAGGGTTGAACTTTCCCGAGGAGTTGGTGCGGCGTGAGGCGCGGTTGAAGGCCATCGGCGAGGCGAAGGCCGAGATCGAGGCCCGCGCCGCAGAGCGCTTTGCTCGCGAGCAGGCCGACTACGAAGCCAAGAGGAAGGCGCGGGAAGAGAAAGAGGAGTGTACCGGTCGGAAACCTCGCGGCACCCCGCCGGCACCGCCCACACCCGGCC
>JACCXJ010000412.1 GCA_013697045.1 Gammaproteobacteria bacterium
GTACCGGTGAACCTCGTCCCCGACGCGCACCTGGCAGCGATCGCGATCGAGCATGGGCTGATCCTGTGCTCGACCGATGGCGATTTCGCCCGTTTTCCCAGTCTCCGGTGGCAGAACCCGCTGTCGGCGTGAGCGGGTCACCGCACAATCTGAACAACGTAAGTTCAGATTGTGCAACATGATCCCGCGCCACTTAGCCCCGCTCCTCAAGACCGCCCTCGCGCCGAGCGACCGACGAGGGTGTGAACCGCGGCGGTGTCCTCACCGCCCCCCTGGCACCGTTGTATTCTCGCACGACCGCATGGCGGTGATCCTGGAGCCGCACGCGTATGGGCCGTGGCTCAGCTCGGACCTCACCGACACCGAGGACTTGACTCAACTGCTCGCGCCCTTCCCGCCAGAGAACATGAAAGCATATACGGTCGACAGGTGGGTGAACAACCCCAAAAATGACGGGGCGTCATGCGTGGAACGCGTGAACGAATAGGAGTTGCTGCGTTGCGTCACGGGAGCGTCACGATTCCAGCGATCTCACGCCCGATCGTGGACAGAAAGACAGTCTTGACAACTCACTAGCCCAGCGGTACCGTCCTTGGAAACGAAGTACCGAGGGATCCTGGGCCTGGACAGCGGATCGAAGGCAACGAACACGGGGAGAAAAGGGACGTGTCTCTGACACAACGCACAATAACGACGTTCTGCTGGAGGCTCGCGGCATCTGCGCGATGGACCGCATGGCCTTCGCGGCCAAGCCGCCCCTCGCTTCTCCCCCGCCCCGAAGCCGATAACCATGCCGTGGCGACGCCGATGAACTCGGCTCGGCTCATCGAGGTGCTCGCCTTTCGACCCCCACCGCAGCCTTCCTGAGAACCACGGAAGGAACCAACAACAGGCACTCATCCTTCACCCCGGACACCAGGAAGAATGACGCTATGATACCGTATCCACGATCTCTGCGGCTGTCCGCCCTTGCGCTGCTGCTTACCGGTCTCGCGCTTGGCTTCAACGCAGGGCCGGCGTTTGCACAAGACGTCCAGGTAGGTCCCTTTACCCTGCCGGCCGGAGACGGTCACGATCGAATTCGACGCGGACATCGATGATCCGTTTCCGGCGAACGCATCCTCGGTGGCCAATCAGGGCCAGGTGAGCTCGGATAGCGGCACCGTACTGACCGACGACCCGGACACCCCAGCCGCGGGCGATCCCACGGTCACGCCGGTGATTCAGCAGATAGAGGCGGATGTCTCGGTCGCCAAGGGCGGGCCGACTCAAGTGACTGTCGGCGGTACCATCATGTACACCTTGATGGTGAGCAACAGCGGCCCCGACGAGGCGCCGAACGTCGTGGTCACGGATACCCTGCCTGCCGGCGTCACCTTCGTCAGCGCGAGCCCAGAATGCAGTGAAGCTGCCGGCATCGTCACCTGCGTGCTTCCGAGCGTGGCGGCCAGTGCCACGGTCAACCTCGCCATCGACGTTACCGCGCCCAACACCCCGGGCACCCTGACCAATAGCGTGACGGTCGATTCCGGCGCCACGGACGACCCGCCTGGTAATAACTCGGACGCCTTCAACACCACCGTGGTGGAGCCGGATCTCTCGATCCTCAAGGTCGATAACCCCGATCCGGTTCAAGTCGGCAGTAACCTGACCTACACCGTGACCGTGACCAACAACGGTGCCGGCAATGCGACGGGTGTCACGATGACCGATACCTTGCCACCGGGCGTGAGCTTTGTTTCTGCCACCCCCAGCCAGGGCAGTTGCACTGGGACGAGCACCGTCACCTGTAACCTGGGCAGTCTCGCGGCCAGTGCCAACGCCACCGTGACCCTGGTGGTCACGCCGACGGCAGCCGGCACGATCACGAACACGGTCAGTGTCGACGGCATTGGCTGAACGAAATTATTGTTTTCGTAAGATTCGCACTGAACCGGCTCGAGCGAATAATCTGTGCTTATGTCAACTGACGGTACATTTCCCTTGAACCGCCAGTTGAGCGAACCATGCGGTTTGAGGATGCGTACACCCTCCGAGCTGCGCGTTACGTTCGTTTGGATGTGGTCGTTGTGCTCGTAGTACCAGGGGATTTCCTCTCGCGTCAGTGCCTGTTCCAGTACGGTGTCGTAGTTCAGACTGATGAAGGTTGGAGGCTTTGCTTTCGTGAGTTCCAGTCCTTCGAAGAGCTCCTTGTAAGGATCAGACCCCGTCGGCGGTGCGATATCCCCGTAGATTCGCGTCAGGATGCGGCGGATGTCCCACCCCGCCAGCATCAACAGAGTAGGTGGACAGGTACCGGGCAATGTCGGATCGGATCGCGCAGCTTTGATCTGGCAGTGGTCATCTGCAGAGATCGACTCCAGTCGCCGAATTTGGGTCCGCAGATTTTCGATCTCCGCCGACAGGTCAACTGACTCCCGGAAAATGTCCATGCGCACGAAGTCGAGAAACGTCCAGACCTCTTCGAGTCCGAGCGCAGGCGGAGTTTCCATCGCCTGCCCGCGCCGCAAAGACCGCAGGATCGACTCCAAGACGGGAAAGCGGCCGGATCTCAGCAGTTCCTGCACCTCATTATCGCCAAAGAAGCCGCGATCCCCGGGCAATGTGCGAATGCACCGTTGGTATCCTGAGCCGATCGTGGCGCCAGCGCCAAGAATCATAACCTTGGCAGCTTCAGTCTCACTATACATTTGCGTCCTCCTTCGTAGTGCCACGCTCGTCGCGCACTGCCGAACTACCATGATAATACGAAACTATCTTTGGAACGGCCGTGGCAGCCCAAGGCGGACAGGTCGAGCAGGGGCGCCAGACCTTCGCCAGCGCTCATGGAGGGACGACCACGTGGGGGTGGTGTATTTAGGCTACGAGTTTCTGTCGCCGGACCGGAGAGCTGAAGGAATGGGCTTGCGGCCTGACGGTGTCCTGCTATGCTTCCAGTGCCGCCGCGCGTAAGTCCCTGTTGTTGCGTCCTCGGCGCGCCACGCAGGGCCAATCCCTGGCCCTGGCTTTCGCACCTGTCGGCCTTGAAAACCTCCGTATACCTCCTAGAATAGAACACAGGAGAACACACTGGGCTACATTATGACGAGCAAAACGGTATCGATCCGCTTGAGCCCCGAGACGCTGGAGCGGTTGGAGGCAATGGCCGAGGTGACGGGCAGGCCCCGTGCATGGCTGATGGCGCATGCTATCGAGCGCTACGTGGCGGCTGAGGCCTGGCAGGTCGAGGCGATTCAGAAGGCGGTCAAGCGCTTAGAGAGCGGAGAGGCTAAGTTTGCCGACCACGAAGAGGTCGAGGTCTGGCTCGAGACCTGGGGCACGGTGCGGGAGGCGGGGCCTCCGGTATGCGAATAAGGTGGCAGGACGATGCGATTGCCGATCTGCGCGAGCTCCGCGCCTATAGTGCCAGAGATAACCCCCAGGCCGCGGTAAGGATCGCGAAACGCATCAAGGAGGCTGCGGCCGCCTTGCGCGAACAGCCCGCAATGGGCCGTCCCGGCCGGGTGCCGGATACCCGAGAGTTGGTGATCACGGGCACGCGTTACATCATCGCCTACCGCGTGATAGGCGACGCCCTCATTATCCTTCGCGTGCTGCATGGGGCCAGGAGATGGCCAGGGCAGTTTGAATGAAATCAGGCCTCGAATGCCCTCGCTAACCCGAACCCCGGGCGCTGCTCGCTGAGCGCCCCGGAGGGGCAATGGAGGGAACGGACCCCGATAACCGAAGATTGCGTCCCGCTCCAAGGCCGCATGACCGTGGACAGGAACGGGTTTGCGGCCTGACGCTGTCCTGCTATGCTGCGATGCCACCGCGGCTACAACAGAGCCTAGCCTGGAAACACCCCCGCGCCTCCTCAAGGGGGACAGATCCCACAATCGGACCCAGTGAACAGAGCCGCCGTCGTGCCGGATCCCTCTCACCTCGCGCCCTGCATCGCCATCGTCACCGACGAGCCGGGTTGGCACGGGGCCGAGCTCAAGCGAGCGCTCGCGGCGCGCGGCTATGCAGGCCGCTACGTCTCGCTGACGGAATGCCATATCGACCTCGGCGCCCCGTGCTCGGTCGTGATCCCGGGGTTGGAGGCGGCGCTGCCGGCCGGGGTGTTCGTACGCGGGGTGCCGGGCGGGAGCCTGGAACAGGTGACCCTGAGGCTCGATATGCTGCACATCCTCAAGGCCCTCGGGGTGATGGTCTACAACGACGCGCGCGCCATCGAGCGCACGGTGGACAAGGCGATGACCAGCGTGCTCCTGAAGCAGTCGGGCGTCCCGACGCCCGAGACCTGGGTGTGCGAGTCGCCTATCGAGGCCGAGTCCTTGATCGCGCGCGAGCTGTCCTTGGGCCGGCGGCTCGTCATGAAGCCCTTGTTCGGCTCCCAGGGGATCGGGGTGACGCTCATCGATGCGCCCGCGTCCGTCCCCGACGTCGCGGGATCCGGGGGCGTCTATTATCTCCAGCGCTACGTCGAGAGCCGCCATGATGGCGCGTGGCGCGACTGGCGGGTGCTGGTGGTCGCCAACCGCGCCATCGCCGTGATGCAGCGCCGCAGCCCACACTGGATCACCAACCGGGCACGCGGTGGGCGTTGTCATGCGGTGGACCTCGACCGGCCGTTGTGCGAGCTCGCCGAGCACGCGGCGCGCGCCGTGGGCATCGACTACGCCGGCGTGGATCTCTTGCAGGACGGTGAAGGGCGGTTGCTGGTGACCGAGGTCAACAGCGTACCGGCCTGGTATGGGCTCCAAGGGGTCTCGGGCTTCAACATCGCCGAGCGGCTCGTCGATCACCTGCTGGCGCGCATCGCCGGCGCTACCCCTCTCGAGGCCGTGCCCTGACGGGAGGCGCCACGGTCGCGTCGCTGGTCCGCGAGGCCGTGCTCGCGAGCTGCCGGCTGGACGTCACGGCGTTCAAGCCCGGCAACGTGAGCCTGCGCTCGCCGGGCCACGGCATGACGGCCGCGGATTTCCTCACCAGCACCGAGGCCGTCGCGCCCATCCTGTCGGCGCCTGGCCTCGCCCTCGGCCGGCGGGTGTTGATGAGCGTCGAGGCGACCCGCAGAGCCGTGGGTTGCAACACCAATCTCGGGATCGTGCTCCTATGCGCACCCCTGGCGCAGGCCGCGCTCGAGGCCGGTGTGTCCCGCGACTGGCGTCCGCACCTTCGGGCCGTGCTGCACGGGCTCGACGTGGATGATGCCCGCGACGTCTTCCAGGCCATCGTGCTCGCCGCCCCCGCCGGTCTCGGCCAGAGCGGGCGCCACGACGTGCATGAGGCGCCCGAGGTCGGGCTCCTCGACGCCATGGCCGAGGCCGCGTCCCGAGATCGGATCGCCTACCAGTACGCCCACGACTATGCGGATATCCGGTCCCTGGGCCTGCTCTGCCTCCACGCCTGTGCGAGCCGCTGGGCGGCACGCGAAGACCGCCTGGAATGGGCCACGGTGGCCTGCTACCTGGCCTTCCTGGCGCGCATCCCGGACACCCACCTCACGCGCAAGCACGGGCCGGATGCGGCCCTGGCGGTGCGCCGCGAGGCCGAGAGGGTGGAAACCGGCTTCAAGGCGTGCGAGAATCCCGCTAATGCAATAGCTTTATTGCAGGATTTCGATAACAAGCTCAAGCGGGGGGGGCTCAATCCCGGCACGAGTGCCGACCTCACGGTGGCCAGCCTCTTGGCGTTCCACCTGGATCACCTCTTGGGGATCAGCTCCGGGGATCACCTCTGGGCCGATCACCGTGATACGCCGGAAGGCGCGGTCGTGGCTCGTGAGACCTGCACAGGGCGCGTCCCGTACGATTACTAAGGTGGCAAGCGATGTCTATCTTCAGAACACTTGTCGAACAACAACCATCCGCAGCAACCCCAGGAGTTAAAACTATGGCAGTCGTTGATCGAGTATTGGTAGGGGAGTCGTTGGTCGGTGACGGCAATGAGATTGCCCACATCGACCTCATCATGGGCCCGCGGGGCAGTGCCGCAGAGGCTGCATTCTGCAACGCGCTCACCAACCAAAAGGACGGGTGCAGCATCCTGCTTGCGCTGGTGACGCCGAACTTGGCCTGCAAGCCGCACACGATCCTGTTCAACAAGGTGACCATCAAAGGCGCCAAGCAGGCCGTTCAGATGTTCGGGCCGGCGCAGCGCGCGGTCGCCATGGCCGTGACGGATTGCGTGGAGGACGGCACCATCCCGGCGAGCGAGGCCGACGACATCTTCATCTGCGTCGGCGTCTTCATCCACTGGGAGGCCGAGGACGACGGCAAGATCCAGGACTTCAACTACCAGGCCGTCAAGGAGTCCATCAAACGCGCGATCAAGCGCGAGCCGAAGCCGATGGACGTGGTCGCCAAGAAGAAGACCGCGCATCCCTTCGCCGCGCACGTCTAAGGCGCGAGCCTCTAGACGGCCCGAACGGCGCGAGGGTTCGTTGGACCCGCGATGCCCCGGCCCCGGCCGGGGCATTTTTTTGGTGGCGTCGAAGCCGCGAATGTGGCCCCCGATCCGTCGCAGACCCTAAACCGAGCAAACCCGGCTCGAGGTCGTGCGAGCTTCGCCTCCGCCGTCCCTCGGGCGACCGCAGCGACCGGCTCCTCTACGGTCGTGACGTTTATCGATCGAACCGGCAGAGCCCGTCGTTTCCATGCGGCTCGGGTTCGAGGGTCGATCGTGCTCGTATCCGCTGTGATTTCGTGCTAGGGTGCCGCCAAGATCCACAATGATCGGAAGGAGAGCCCATGGCCGCCCTCCTGCTCCTCAACGGCCCGAATCTCAACCTGCTCGGCACGCGCGAGCCGGAGCGTTACGGCACCACCACGCTCGGGGAGATCGAGCAACGGCTTCGGGATGTGGCGGCGGCCTCCGGGCACAGCCTGGCGGCCTTCCAGAGCAACGCCGAGCACGAGCTCATCGACCGCATCCATGTCGCCAAACCCCAGGGCGTCGCCTTCATCCTCATCAACCCCGGGGCCTACACCTACACCAGCATCGCCCTGCGTGACGCCTTCCTGGCGGTCCAGATCCCGTTCATCGAGGTGCATCTATCGAACGTCTACGCGCGGGAGGCGTTTCGGCACCATTCCTATCTCTCCGGGATCGCGCTCGGGGTGATCACGGGCCTCGGTCCCCACGGGTACGAGCTGGCACTGCAGGCGGCGCTGGCGCGCGTGCCCGCGCCCTGATTTTTCCGGCGGAAGCTGGATCGACCTACGGGGATGGACATACGAAAAATAAAAAAACTGATCGATCTCGTGACGGGATCCGGGATCGCCGAGATCGAGATCCATGAGCGTGAGGAGTGGGTCCGCATCAGCCGCCATGAGCCGTCGGCCCCGGCCCATACGGTCTTTCATGTCCCCGAGTCTGCGGCGCCCGACATGGTGGCGCGGGCGAGCCTGACGGCGCAACCGGAGGCCAAGGCGAAGCCGGAGCTCGAAGGCCATTCCATCACCGCGCCGATGGTCGGGACCTTCTACCTCGGGCCTTCCCCTACCAGCCCCCCGTTCGTCGAAGTCGGGCAAAAAGTCAAGCGCGGGGATGTCCTGTGTATCATCGAGGCCATGAAGGTCATGAACCAGATCGAGGCCGATACCGACGGTGCCATCGCCGCCGTCCTGGTCGAGAGCGGCCAGCCCGTGGAGTACGACCAGCCGCTGTTCGTCATCAAGCGCGGGTAATTGATATATTTTTTTCGGGGACCCTGCCGGTCTGTGCACGCCCCGTGGCGACGGCGCACTGAATACTCGATCCTCCCATGCTCGAAAAGATCGTGATCGCCAACCGCGGGGAGATCGCCCTCCGCATCCTCAGGGCGTGCCGGGAGATGGGGATCAAGACCGTCGCCGTGCACTCGACCGCCGACCGCGATCTCAAACCGGTGCGGCTCGCCGATGAATCGGTGTGCATCGGGCCGGCGCCGGCCTCGGAGAGTTATCTGAACGGTGCCGCGGTGATCAGCGCCGCCGAGGTCACCGATGCCGTCGCCATCCACCCGGGCTATGGCTTCCTGGCCGAGAACGCCGACTTCGCCGAGCGTGTGGAGCAAAGCGGCTTCGTCTTCATCGGACCCAGGCCGGACACCATCCGGCTCATGGGCCACAAGGTCTCGGCGATCCGAGCCATGAAACAGGCCGGTGTACCGTGCGTGCCCGGATCGGAGGGCACGCTGGGGGACGACCCCGACGAGAACCTGCGGATCGCCCGCGACATCGGTTATCCGATCATGATCAAGGCCACGGGCGGGGGCGGGGGGCGCGGCATGCGCGTGGTGCACTCCGAGGCCGCGCTCCTGAACGCCATCGGGCTGACCCAGGGCGAGGCCCAGGCGGCCTTCGGCAAGAGCGCGGTGTATCTGGAGAGGTTCCTGGAAGCGCCGCGGCACATCGAGATCCAGGTACTCGCCGATACCTGCGGCAACGCCATCCACCTGGGCGATCGCGACTGTTCCATCCAGCGCCGTCACCAGAAGATCATCGAGGAGGCCCCGGCGCCCGGCGTATCGCCGGCAGAGCGTGCCGCCGTGGGTGCCCGTTGCGTAGACGCCTGTCTGGAGATCGACTACCGGGGGGCCGGGACCTTCGAGTTCCTCTATGAGGGCGGGCAGTTCTACTTCATCGAGATGAATACCCGTGTGCAGGTCGAGCACCCGGTGACGGAGATGGTCACCGGCGTGGACATCATCAAGGAGCAGATCCGGGTCGCGAGCGGCGAACCCCTCTCCTACCGCCAGGAGGATATCGTGTTGCGCGGCCATGCCGTCGAGTGCCGGATCAACGCCGAGGACCCCGCGACCTTCGCCCCCTCGCCCGGCACCATCAGCCTGTTCCACCCCCCGGGCGGGCCCGGGATCCGGCTCGACACCCACATCTACCAGGGTTATAAGGTCCCCCCCTACTACGACTCCCTGATCGGCAAGCTCATCGCCCATGGGGAGGACCGCCACGCGGCACTCATGCGCATGCTCAACGCCCTGACCGAGGTCGTCATCGACGGGATCAGGACCAACCTCCCTTTGCACCGCGACATGATGCACGACGCGGGCTTTCGGGCCGGTGGTATGGACATCCATTATCTCGAAAAGAAGCTGGGCCTATTCTGAGAGAAGTGCCCCGAAATCCCCCAAATCAAAAAAAAGAAAAAAAGAACCCCGCACGGCGGCGGGGTTCTCGATCGAGCGGCGCCCAGGTTTTAGATAGAAACTCGGCGCCTCGGGTCCCCTATCCCTTACATCATATCCATGTCGCCCATGCCGCCGCCGTGGCCGTGGCGGCCCGGCATCTTGTCCTCTTCCTTGGGGAGCTCGGCCACCATCGCCTCGGTCGTGATCATGAGCCCGGCGATCGACGCGGCGTTCTGGAGCGCCGTACGGGTCACCTTGGTCGGGTCCAGGATGCCCATCTGGACCAGATCGCCGAATTCGCCGCTGGCGGCGTTGTAGCCGAAGTTGCCCGTGCCTTCCCGGACCTTGTTGACGACCACCGAGGCCTCGGCCCCGGCGTTGGCGACGATCTGGCGCAACGGCTCTTCCATGGCGCGCTTGGCGATCTGGATGCCCATGTCCTGGTCGTGGTTGTCACCCTTGAGCTTGTCGAGGTTCGAGAGGGCACGGATCAAGGCTACACCGCCGCCCGCCACGACGCCCTCCTCGACGGCCGCGCGGGTAGCGTGCAAGGCATCCTCGACTCTAGCCTTCTTCTCCTTCATCTCGGTCTCGGTCGCGGCGCCGACCTTGACGACGGCCACCCCGCCGGCGAGCTTCGCCACGCGCTCCTGGAGCTTCTCCTTGTCATAATCCGAGGTAGATTCCTCGACCTGGGCGCGGATCTGGTTTACGCGCCCCTCGATGGCCTTGGGATCCCCGGCGCCGCCGATGATGGTGGTCTCCTCCTTGGTCACCGTCACGCGCTTCGCCGTACCGAGATCGCCCAGGCTGGCCTTCTCCAGGCTGAGACCGACCTCCTCGGCGATGACCGTGCCCGAGGCCAGGATCGCGAGGTCCTCGAGCATGGCCTTGCGGCGGTCACCGAAACCGGGGGCCTTGACGCCGCAGACCTTGACGATGCCGCGGATGTTGTTGACCACCAAGGTCGCCAGCGCCTCGCCCTCGATGTCCTCGGCGATCACCAGGAGTGCGCGCCCGGACTTGGCCACCGCCTCGAGGATCGGCAACAGCTCCCGGATGTTCGAGATCTTCTTGTCGTGGATCAGGATGAAGGGGTTCTCCAGCTCGACGCTCATGCTCTGCTGGTTGTTGATGAAGTAGGGCGAGAGGTAACCGCGGTCGAACTGCATGCCCTCGACCACCTCCATGGTGTTTTCGAGCCCCGAGCCCTCTTCCACCGTGATCACGCCCTCCTTGCCGACCTTGCTCATGGCCTCGGCGATGATCTCGCCGATGGCGGTATCGGCGTTGGCCGAGATCGTACCCACCTGGGCGATGGCCTTCTCGTCGTTGCAGGGCTTGGAGAGCTTCTTGAGCTCCTCGACCGCGGCGCTCACGCACTTGTCGATGCCGCGCTTGAGATCCATCGGATTGAGACCGGCGGCCACGGCTTTGACGCCCTCGGTCAGCATCGACTGGGCCAGCACCGTGGCCGTGGTGGTGCCGTCACCGGCCTCGTCGGAGGTGTGGGAGGCGACCTCCTTGACCATCTGGGCCCCCATGTTCTCGAACCTGTCCTTGAGCTCGATCTCCTTGGCGACCGAGACCCCGTCCTTGGTGACCGTGGGCGATCCGAAGCTCTTTTCCAGGACCACGTTGCGGCCCTTGGGACCGAGGGTGATCCTCACCGCGTTGGCGAGGACGTTGACGCCGGACAGCATCCGCTTGCGGGCGTCTTCGCTAAACCTGAGTTCTTTTGCAGCCATGTTCAATACCTCTCGTCGTGTTCGTAGGGATCGGGTTCAGGATCAGGCCGCCGATCAGCCTTCGATGATGCCCATGATGTCGTCTTCCCGCATGACCACGATGTCCTGGCCATCGACCTTGACCTCGGTGCCGGAATACTTGCCGAACAACACCTTGTCGCCGGCCTTGACCTCCAGCGGCTGGCGCTTGCCTTCGTCGTTCAGCTTGCCGGGCCCGGCGGCGACCACCTGGCCTTTCATAGGCTTTTCCGCGGCCGTGTCGGGGATCACGATGCCCCCGGAACTGGTACGCTCTTCCTCGAGCCTCTTGACAATGACTCGATCGTGTAATGGACGGATGTTCATACGGTCAACCTCCGATGGTTCTTGTACAATGGGGTCCGAGGGCCGAATTGTTAGCACTCTCCCTCAGCGAGTGCTAATTATAGGGTGACGAAATCTCCTGTCAAGCCTCGGGCACCGGGCTGGTGGCGAAATGGCATTGAACGACAAGGGAAATCCAGATCAGACCGGCGACGGTCCGGGGGCCGAGCCCGATGTTCGCATGAGCGCCCCCCTGGTGATCATGACCACCTGCCCCGATTCAGAGAGCGCCGATCGGCTGTCGCGCGGGCTGGTGGAAGGGCGGCTCGCGGCCTGTGTCAACCTCCTGCCCGAGGTCGCATCGGTGTATCGCTGGCAGGGGGCGATCGAGCACAGCCGTGAGACGCTGCTCTTCATCAAGACCACGCGTGGCCGGTACGCGGCGGTCGAGGCATTCATCCGTGCCGGCCACCCCTATGAACTCCCTGAGGTGATCGCGGTCCCTATCGAGCGGGGGTCCGCGGCTTACATATTCTGGCTGGAACACATGGTGGGTGACGCGCAATGAGACGATGGCTGCTCGTGATGCTGGGGCTCTTGGGGGCGCTTTCCGCGTTCGCGGGTGAGCGCGCGGGGTCGGACTGGTTCGCCGGTTTCGGGGACCCATCCCGTTCCGCGGCCAAACCGCGTGAATTTCTGCACCCGGACCAGGCCTTCACGCTTTCCGTGGAGGCGCAGGACCCGCACACCCTCCTGGCACGGTTCGCCATCGAGGATGGGTATTACCTTTATAAAGATAAGCTCGGCTTTGCGTCTCAGGATGCGCGCGTCGCCCTGGCCAAGGTCGAGCTGCCGGCGGGCAAGCTCAAGGAGGACCCGGAGTTCGGGCGGGTCGAGGTGTACACGGGCGACACCGCCGTCCGGATCCCGCTGATGCCGGGCCCGGGGGAAGGGCAGCCTGGGGAAGGGCGGTCTTTCGATCTCCGGGTCGCTTACCAGGGCTGTGCCGAGGACGGGATCTGTTACCCGCCTATCACCAAGACCATCGCGGTCACGCTCCCGCCCCGAGAAAACGTAAATAAATGGGGTTCATCGCTGGCTACGGGGACCGCTACGGCACTGTCGCCGGAGGACTCCCTGGCCCAGCGACTCGCGGGCGGGGAAACGATGTGGACGCTCCTCTGCTTCGTCGGCTTCGGGCTCCTGCTCTCGTTCACGCCCTGCGTATTTCCCATGATCCCCATCCTCTCGGGGATCGTCGTCGGCCAGGGGGAGCGCATCACCACCGGTCGGGCCTTTTCGCTGTCGCTGGTGTTCGTCCTGATGATGGCCGCGACCTATGCCGGTATGGGCATGATCGCCGGGCTCTTCGGACACAACCTCCAGGCGACCTTCCAGAACCCCTGGGTGCTCTCGATCTTCGCGGGGGTCTTCATCGTGCTGGGCCTGTCCATGTTCGGTGTCTTGAACCTCCAGGTGCCGGCCGCCTGGCAGGGCCGGATCGCGCAGCTCTCCGGCCGGCAGCGCGGGGGGACCTGGGGCGGGGTGGCGGCGATGGGGTTCTTTTCGGCGCTCATCGTCGGGCCGTGCGTGGCCCCACCGCTGGCGGGAGCGCTCATCTACATCGGGCGCTCGGGGGACGCGCTGCTCGGCGGGATGGCCCTGTTCGCCCTCGGGCTCGGTATGGGCATACCGCTCCTCTGCGTCGGCGTCTCGGCCGGCAAGCTCCTGCCCAGGGCCGGGGCCTGGATGGAGAAGGTCAAGGCGGTCTTCGGCGTCCTCATGCTGGGCGTCGCGATCTGGCTCTTGGAGCGACTGCTGCCGGCTCCGGTCACGGTGCTCCTGTGGGGACTTTTGATCTCGGGCTCGGCCATCTACCTCGGGGCCCTCGATCGCTTCGATACCGCCCATCCGCGCGCCATGCACCTGTCCAGGGGTCTCGGGCTCGGGCTCCTCGTGTACGGATCTGTGTTGGTGGTCGGCGCCGCGGGTGGGGCCACCGATGCCTTGAATCCACTTGCAGAGCGGACCGCCGGGCGTTCGCTGAGCTTGGCGTTCGATGCCGTCAAGGGGCAGGCCGGTCTCGAGGAGGCGCTCGATCGGGCCCGTTCGCAGGGCCGGCCGGTCCTGCTGGACCTCTATGCGGACTGGTGTGTCGAGTGCAAAGAGCTGGAACGTGACACGTTCACGGATGACGGCGTCCAAGACCGCCTGTCACGGCTCGTGCGCCTGCGGGCGGATGTCACCGCCAACGACGACATCGATGAAAGGCTCTTGAAAGGCCTCGGGGCGTTCGGGCCGCCGGCCTTGATATTCTATGGATCAGATGGGATCGAACGGCGCCCGGAGCGCATCGTCGGGTTCATCGGTCCTTTGCGGTTCCGTGAGCACCTCGATGGGGTCCTGAGCCCGTGACGGGCGCGCCGCGCTTCGCCGCCGTCGCGCTGATCTTGGTCCTCTCGGCGGTTCTTGGGCGGGTCGCTTATGACCGGGGCTCCTCAAACGCCCCGAGTCCTGCAGTTGATGAGTTGGGGGCAGATGAGCCGGGGGCAGGTGATGAGCTGGGGGCGGGGCCGATACGGCCCGACTTCTCCCTGGCCGGGCTCGACGGCAAGACCTATAGCCCCGGGGCTTGGGCAGGCAAGGTCCTGGTCCTCAACTTCTGGGCGACCTGGTGTCCGCCCTGCCGCGAGGAGATCCCCGATCTCATGGCCTTGCAGGCGGCCTATGGCGAACGTGGCCTCCAGATCGTCGGGATCGCCATCGACGATCCCAAGGCGGCGCATGAATACGCCACTCGGCTCAAGGTCAACTACCCGACCCTGGTCGGTACCTGGGAGGGCCAACGGGTGGCCGAAGACTACGGCAACCGCATCGGGGCGCTCCCATTCACCGTGATCGTGGACCGCCACGACCGGATCGCCTACACCAAACCCGGCCAGATCGCCCGCGACGAGGCCGAGGCGATTGTGATTCCCCTCCTGGGCGCCGCCGGCCCAACCTAGGCCACCTCTCCCCACCACCACCGCAGTGCTCGCCGGTCGATCCGCTGGGTGTCGGCCCGTGCACTCGCAAGTAGGCTCGACATTGCACCGGCTGCGCCGTCTGTCAGCTCCTGCGGCGGAGATGGCATGCGCCAAGCATCTCTGCGTAATCGAGTTCATCACCGGTGGCGGGCTCGCGGGCGGGCCGCTGCCGGGAGTGCTTGCGCATGAAGGCGAGCTGATGCTCGCCGCACTGTTAGGAGAGCTTGGCGCCATACCGGGCATTGAGGTCACGACCACGCGAGACCACCGGCTATCACCTCTCTCCGGGCGCGCTCGCTGCGTTACGATAGGGCCCTCGGACGACCCCTTCGCCGTGTGGGGCCGGTGCATCGAGGACGCGGATGCGGTGTGGCCCATCGCGCCGGAGACGGGGGGCGTGCTCGAACGACTGAGTCGCCTCGTGTTGGAGCAGGGCCGGCAGCTCATCGGCTCGAGTCCCGAGGCCATTGCCGTAACGGCCAGCAAGCACCGATGCGCCGAGGTTCTCCGGCGGGCCGGCGTTCGCACGATCCCGACGCGCCCGTTGCAACACGGGATCCCCAACAGCGATTCCGGTTGGGTGGTCAAGCCGGACAACGGGGCGGGCTGCACGGAGACCTTCTACTTCGACGACGCGCGCGCCTTGCGGGCCTTCGCCGCTGGGGCGTCGAACCACCACGGGTACGTGGTCGAACCCTATATCGCCGGGACCCCCGCGAGCCTGTCCGTGCTGTGCCGAGACGGTCGCGCGGTGCTCTTGTCGTGCAACGAACAACGGATCGGCCGACAGGGGGACCGGCTGTCCTTTGAGGGGGTCGTGGTCAACACCCTGCGCCGCGAGCGGCCCGCGCTCGAACCTCTGGCCCGGGCGATCGCTGGGATGATACCGGGGCTCGCGGGCTATGTGGGGGTGGATCTCATCCTCACGCCCTCGGGTCCGATCGTTGTCGAGGTCAATCCGAGGCTCACCACCGCCTATGTCGGGCTCCCCGAGGCCTTGGATATCAACGTCGCCGGCACGATCCTCGGGGTCTTCGAGCAGGTTCTCGCACCGGCGCCGTGGGCGATCGGGACAGGCAGGAAGACGGTAGAGGTGTCCACGGCCCATCGCCCGGTGACGACCCGCAAGGGGGAGACTTTTTCTCCCTTCCCCCTTACGAAGGGGGAAGGGTCGGGGTAGGGGGTTAACCGGATATGTTCAGGTTATTCTTGCTGGACTCCTAAGTTGACGCGGCCGGCATGAGAGTCTCTATAATCCGACTCTGGACGAGGGGGGTGGAAACACCGGGGCGACCATCGAAGGATTGGGAGGGCGATGAAAAAGGCGTTGATCACGGGGGTGACCGGTCAGGACGGCGCCTACCTGTCGGAGTTTTTGCTGGGCAAAGGGTACACCGTACACGGCGTCAAGCGCCGGGTGTCGCTGTTCCACACCCATCGCATCGATCACCTGTACCAGGACCCCCACGAGCCCGCACCTAGCTTCATCCTCCACTACGGCGATCTCACCGATTCCGCCTGCCTCCTGCGCATCATCCAGCAGGTGCAGCCGGACGAGATCTACAACCTGGCCGCGCAGAGCCACGTGGCGGTGTCTTTCGAGACCCCCGAGTACACGGCCAACGCCGATGCGCTCGGCACGCTCAGGCTCCTGGAGGCGATCCGGGTGCTCGGGCTGGATCATAACGTGCGCTTCTATCAGGCCTCGACCTCGGAGCTGTACGGCAAGGTGCAGGAGGTCCCGCAGCGCGAGAGCACCCCCTTCTACCCGCGCTCTCCCTATGCCGCCGCCAAGCTTTTCGCGTACTGGATCACGATCAACTACCGCGAGGCCTATGGCCTGTACGCTTGCAATGGGATCCTCTTCAACCACGAGTCGCCGCTGCGCGGCGAGACCTTCGTGACGCGCAAGATCACCCGCGCGGTGGCGCGCGTCAAGCTCGGCTTCCAGGACCAACTCCATCTGGGCAACCTGGATGCGCGGCGCGACTGGGGGCATGCGCGCGACTACGTGGAGGCCATGTGGCTCATGCTGCAGCAGGAGGGTCCGGATGACTATGTGATCGCGAGCGGCGAGCAGCACTCGGTGCGCGAGTTCGTAGAGCAGGCCTTCCGGGTGGCGGGGATCGAGATTGAATGGCGCGGGAGCGGCCCGAACGAGGTGGCGGTGGCCGTCGGCGGGACCCTTTCCGGGCAGCCGGCGAAGGGACGGACCTTGGTTCGGATCGATCCGCGCTACCTCCGCCCGACCGAGGTCGACACCCTGCTCGGGGATGCCTCCAAGGCCAGGGCCCGGCTCGGCTGGAGGCCCCGGGTCGGTTTCGAGGCGCTGGTCGCGGAGATGATCGAGGCGGACCTTCGGGAGGCCGAGCGCGATCACCTGGTGAAGTCGAGCGGCTATTCGGTCTATGCCCCGCATGAGTAGTCCGGCCGGCATGGCGCGCGGCGCCAAGGTCTATGTCGCCGGGCATCGGGGTCTTCTGGGCTCGGCGCTGGTACGTGGTCTCCGGGCCGCGGGTTTCGAGAACGTCGTGACGCGTGCCCATGCCGAGCTCGATCTCGGCGATGCGGAGGCGGTGCGCGACTTCTTCGCCCGCGAGCGGCCCGCGTACGTGTTCCTGGCCGCGGCCAAGGTCGGGGGGATCCTGGCGAACGCCACGTATCCCGCGGACTTCCTCCGCGAGAACCTATCGATCGAGACCCATGTCATCGACGCGGCCTATCGCGCGGGCGTGCAGCGCCTCTTGTTTCTCGGCTCGTCCTGCATCTACCCGCGCGATTGCCCCCAGCCCATGCAGGAGGAGTCGCTCTTGAGCGGTCCGCTGGAGCCGACCAACCGGCCCTATGCCATCGCCAAGATCGCGGGGATCGAGCTGTGTTGGGCCTACAACCGCCAGCACGGGACGCGCTATCTGGCCGTCATGCCCGCCAACCTCTACGGCCCGGGGGACCACTACGATCTGGAGACCTCGCACGTCCTCCCGGCGCTGATCCGCAAGATGCACGAGGCCCGGGAGCAAGGGGACCGGGAGGTGGTCTTGTGGGGCAGCGGCACGCCGCGGCGGGAGTTCCTCTACAGCGACGATGCGGCCGCGGCCTGTGTCTTCGTGATGGGCCTGCCCGATGAGAGCTTCGATCCGCTCCTCTGTCCCGGACCCGCGGTTCCTCCCCTGCTCAACATCGGCTGCGGGGAGGACCTCACCATCCGCGAGTTGGCCGACCTGGTGCGGAGCGTGGTCGGATGCCGGGCCGAGATCCGGTGGGATACGGGCAAGCCCGACGGCACCCCGCGAAAGCTCCTGGACGTGAGCCGTTTGCAAGCGCTCGGGTGGCGCCCGAGGATCGG
>JACCXJ010000414.1 GCA_013697045.1 Gammaproteobacteria bacterium
ACGCGCACCCGGAACACGCTGCCGGTCTTCACGGTGATGTGCTCGACGAAGGGCTGAAAGCCGAGCTTCTGCAAGCGATCGCGCAGCTTCTTGGCGTTGGCCTCGCTGCTGAAGCTCCCGAGTTGGACCGCCCAGGTGGTGCCGACTCTATTGCGCGCCGGCGGGTCTTTTCGGGTGCGCGCCGTCTCTGCGCCTGCCAGGCCGGTAGCGGGGCGCGCGGCCGGCGCGGCGAGCGCCCGGGTCTCGGCACCCGGCGCAGACGTCGCGGGTGGCGCCGCGGCCGGTGCTGTCGTGTCGGTCGCGGGCGGCTTCGCGGGCCCGCTGGTTTCTCCTGTCGAACCGGGATCATCGGGGGTCGAGGGGGACTCCGGTGGGGGCAGGCGCGCGCCACGCTTGATCTCGGCCTCGGTCAGGGGCGCGAACTGGGGCCCGCTGAGCTCCGGGGGACGCGGCGGGATCCAGGGCCCGCCACTCGCGTCCTCGGAGACGCCCGTGTCATCGAACACCATGGGCAGGAAGACCACCGCCAGCGCGGCGAGCGCCGCCGCCCCCACGAGTCGCTGCTTCAGCCCTGGTTCCATCCTACGGGAGCGATCGGAGCACCCCGGCAACCGTGAGGAACGAGCCCGTGACCAGCACCCGGTCCCCGCGCCTGGCCCGCGCTTGCACCCCCCGCAGGGCCGCCTCTGGGCTGTAGTAACAGGTGACCGATCCGCGCCCCCTAAGCGCTGCGACCTCACACGCCAGTTGCTCCGCGGCCGTGCCCCGTGCACCCGGCAACCCCGTGACATGCCAGTGATCGACCAGCCCTTGTATTCTGGCGAGGAAGCCCTGCCGGTCCTTGTCCCGCAGCATACCGAAGATGGCGTGGGTCTCGGCCGGAGCGGGAGGTCTGCCCATCGATGGGTGCTGCCGGAGGGTCCGGGCCAGGAACTCTGCGGCCTGCGGATTATGGGCGACGTCGAGGACGTACTCGAGGCCGCCGGCCGTGACGATCTGGAACCGCCCCGGAAGACGGGCCGTGGCCAGGCCCTCGCGCAGCGCCGCCGCCGGCACGGGCCGATCGGGGCGCAAGACCTCGAGCGCCCTCAAGACCCCCGCCGCGTTCTGATACTGATAGTCGCCCCAGAGCCCCGGTGCCGGGAGGTCGAGATAGGCGCTCTCCGAAGACGCCCATGACCATGAGCCGTCGCCTACGGAATACCGGTAGTCGCGCCCGAGCAGGGACAGCCGCGTACCGAGCCGGCCGGCGTGGTCGATCAGGCTCTCCGGCACCTCGGGGTCGGAGCAGACCGCCTCGCGCCCGGGCCGAAAGATCCCGGCCTTTTCGAACGCGATGGCCGAGCGCTCGTGTCCGAGCCACTCCACGTGGTCGATCCCGATCGCCGTGATCAGGGCCACGTCGGCATCGACGACGTTGACCGCGTCCAGGCGTCCGCCCAAACCCACCTCCAACACGGCGATGTCCAGGTTGGCGTCCTCGCACAGGCTCAAGGCCGCCAGGGTCCCGAACTCGAAGTAGGTCAAGGAGGTGGCGCCGCGCGCCGCGTCCACGCGCTCGAAGGCCGCGCACAACTCCTGGTCGGAGACCGGTTCCCCCTGGATGCGGATGCGTTCGTTGTAGCAGAGGAGGTGGGGTGAGGTGTAGGTCGCCACGCGATAACCGGCGGCGCGCAGGATGGCATCGAGGAATGCGACGCTCGATCCTTTGCCGTTGGTGCCGCCCACGCTGATCACCCGGTAGGCGGGCGGTGCGAGGCCCATGCGCTTCTTGACCGACTGGCAGCGTTCCAGACCGAGGTCGATCTCGCGGACGTGCAGGCCCTCCTGCCAGGCGAGCCAATCGCAGAGCGCGGTGTAGCGCGGCCCTCTGCGCCCGGCGGGCTGGTCCTTGATCAGCGGCATCCGTGGCGGCCGGGGATCAAGCCGCGGGTCGCGAGCCGAGCAACCCCAGCAGCGCCGCTATCTTGTCGCGCAGCACCCGGCGGTCGACGATCATGTCGATGGCGCCGTGCTGCAACAGGAACTCGCTGCGCTGGAAGCCCTCTGGCAGGGTCTGGCGCACGGTCTGCTCGATGACCCTCGGGCCCGCGAAACCGATGAGCGCGCCGGGCTCGGCGATGTTGATGTCGCCGAGCATGGCGAGGCTGGCCGAGACCCCGCCCATGGTCGGATCGGTCAGGACCGAGATGTAGGGCAGACGACGGGCGCTCAAGGCGCCCAGGACGGCGCTGGTCTTGGCCATCTGCATGAGCGACACGAGCGCCTCCTGCATGCGCGCCCCGCCGCTCGCGGAGAAGCACACCACGGGCGCGCGCTGCTCGATCCCGGCGTTCACGCCGCGCACGAAGCGCTCGCCGACGACCGAGCCCATCGAGCCGCCCATGAATTCGAATTCGAAACAGGCCACCACCACCGGCAAACTCATGATGGCGCCGCCGAGCACGATGAGCGCGTCGGTTTCGCCGGTCGCTTCCATCGCCGCCTTCAGGGTCGCCTTCGCACCGGTACCCTCGACCGCAGTCGAGATGCGCACGTCGTTGAGCGCAGGGGAGACGAAGGACAGCGTCGCAACGTCACGGATGCATCTGGGACGTTCCTCAGGGCTCAGGTTAAACGGCTCGGCTTCTACTTTGCACGTGGGGACTGCTACCCAAGCTCGTGGCCTACGCGTGGCGCTTGTAGTCACGCGCCGGACGTACTGGCCGCCGTCGAGCCGCGATTGTGAAGAGCTGATCGCGGCAGGCAAGGCGGTCCGCGCCGCGCCGCGCGCGCCGTCGCGCGGCTTGCGACGGTACATCGCGGCGCCGGGTGCGCCGTGATCGCGGTCTACGTCACCGGGCGGCCGGACGTGCCGCGCTAGGTGCGGTGGCGGGTGAGCGGCTGCTCGCGGCCGCGAAGCGCATGACGAACGGGATGACGAGCAGGCCGTAGCCGACGTGCGCGAAGACCTCGAAAGTGTGATTGGGTCCCACCTGGAACCACTCGAACACAGGGCGTCCGAGGATCTGGAAGTTCACGATGTACAGCGCGAGGCCGAACGCGGCGCCGAGTCCGGCGAGCCGCGCGCGGCGCCTCGGGCCAGCGGAGCGAGCACGGCGAGTATCGCCCCGAACGCAGCTGCCAGCGTCAGTTGCATGACGAGGCCGACGTGCAGATGATCGTCCACGTCGCCGTCGATCGGCTGCCGCCCTACACCGACGCGCGGGCGGGCGATCACCACGGGCTGCAGAGCTACGTCGACGAGCTCTCAGAACTCAGACCGCATTTCGCGCGGCAGAGGATCGCCGCATCCATCTTCCGGCGCCCGCGTATGCGTTCACGACGTCGGCGCTTGAC
>JACCXJ010000002.1 GCA_013697045.1 Gammaproteobacteria bacterium
CCTACCGAGCATGCCCGCCGCCCTCTTCTCGCGGCGTGCTTCGCCCTGATCGCCGATCGAGCTCGCCCTCGGCCCTACACACCGGCGGGAACCTTGAAAAGCGCATAGCACGGGAGTACCGATGGCCCGCTACAGAACGGAGGACATCCGCAACATCGCCCTGGTCGGACACGGTGGGGCCGGCAAGACCACGTTGGTCGAGAGGATGTTGCAACACACCGGGGTCCTCAAATCACCCGGCAGCGTGGAGCGAGGGACCACCGTGTCGGACTTCGACCCCCTCGAGAAGGTCCACGGCCATTCGCTGCACAGCAAGGTGATCGGCTTCGATTACCGGAGCACGCGCATCAACCTCATCGACACCCCGGGTTATCCCGATTTCCTCGGCCGGGCGCTGGCCGTGCTCCCCGCGGTCGAGACCGCGGCAGTGGTCGTGAATGCACAGACCGGGGTGCAGATGGTCACCGGCCGCATGATGGAATGGGCCAAGGCGCGCGATCTCGATCGCCTCGTCATCGTCAATCACATCGACGCGGACAACGTTGACCTCAAAACGACCCTCCAGCAGATCCGGGCGCAGTTCGGGGCCGAATGCCTGCCGCTCAATCTGCCGGCCGATGGCGGAGGGGCGGTGGTGGATTGCTTCTTCTCGCCCGACGGACGCCCCACGGATTTCTCCTCCGTCACACAGGCCCACACCGAGCTGATCGACCAAGTGGTCGAGGTCGACGATGCGCTCATGGAGCTGTACCTGGAGCAGGGCCAATCGCTCAGCCTCGAGCAACTACACGAGCCGTTCGAAAAGGCCCTGCGCGAAGGACATTTGATCCCGGTATGCTTCGTCTCGGCCCGCACCGGGGCGGGCCTGGACCAGCTCCTGGAGGTCTTCGCACGGCTCCTGCCGAACCCGATGGAAGGCAACCCCCCGGTGTTCCTGAAAGGGGAAGGTCCCGCGGCGGAGCGCGTCCCGCTGGCCGCCGATCCGG
The DNA here is from genome assembly GCA_013697045.1 of Gammaproteobacteria bacterium. Lineage (GTDB taxonomy): Bacteria > Pseudomonadota > Gammaproteobacteria > JACCXJ01 > JACCXJ01 > JACCXJ01. The sequence continues at coordinate 987 of JACCXJ010000002.1, forward strand.
CCCGGCACGCCCTCGCTCACGTCTTCAAGGTCGCCATCGATCCGTTCGTGGGGCGCCTCGGAGTGTTCCGTATCCACCAAGGCACCATCACCAAGGACAGCCAGTTGTTCATCGGGGACGGGCGCAAGCCCTTCAAGGTCGGCCACCTGTTCACGTTGCAAGGCAAGGAGACCGTCGAGGTCCCCGAGGGGATCCCCGGAGATATCTGCGCGGTCGCCAAGATCGATGACATCCACTTCGACGCGGTCCTCCACGATTCCCACGAAGATGACCATATCCACCTGAGATCGCTTACCTTTCCGACGCCCATGCATGGTCTCGCCATCCACGCCAGGAGCCGCGGCGACGAGCAGCGCCTGTCCGACACCCTGCAGAAGCTCGCGGCCGAGGACCCGAGCGTGCGCATCGAGCACAACAGCGTGCTCAACGAGACCGTGTTGCGCGGACTGGGGGATCTGCACGTGCGGGTCATGCTCGAGACCATGAAGGAGCGCTTCAACGTCGAGGTCGAGACGCGCCCGCCCCGCATCGCCTACCACGAGACCGTGTCCCTGCCCGCCGAAGGCCATCACCGCCACAAGAAGCAGACCGGCGGCGCCGGGCAGTTCGGCGAGGTGTTCCTGCGCGTGAAGCCGCTGGAGCGCGGGGCCGGCTACCAGTTCGTCGACGCCGTCGTGGGCGGGGTGATCCCGCGCCAGTTCATCCCGGCGGTGGAGAAAGGCGTCCTGCAGGCCCTGCATGAGGGCGTGATCGCGGGCTATCCCTTGCAGGACCTCGAGGTTGCCGTCTATGACGGCAAGTACCACGCCGTCGACTCCAAGGAAGTGGCCTTCGTCTCGGCCGGGAAAAAGGCCTTCATCGACGCCGTCAAGAAGGCCAGGCCGGTGGTGCTCGAGCCCATCGTCAACATCGCGATCACGGTCCCGAGCGCGGCCATGGGCGACATCACCGCCGATCTGTCCGGCCGCCGCGGGCGCATCAGCAACACCCGCGCGCTCGCGGGCGGGATGATCGAGATCTCGGGCCAGGTGCCCTTGAGCGAGGTCGAGCAATACCAGTCCCAGCTCAAGTCCATGACCGGCGGCCATGGCGCCTACACCATCGAGCTCAGCCACTACGATCCGGTGCCGGCCCGCACCCAGCAGCAGCTCATAGCGGAGTTCAAGCCGAGCGAGACGGAGGAGTCGTAAGCGAAGGGGAAAGCGCTAGTGAGGCAGTCATGTTGGTTCAAAGTGATTCGTCACCCCGGCAGGGATTGCCGGGGTCCAGGATGCAGGATAGCACCTACGTCCATGTGGTCTGGATTCCGGCAATCCATGCCGGAATGACGTGCCTGTTTGAATCTTCTTGACTGACTATTAGGGTAAAGGGGGTCTCCACTTAGCTGTAGTATATACTCAACAGGCACCCTCAAGGACATCATCGCCAAGCCCTGACCCCAATATCTTGTAGTCACTGCAGCTAAGTGGAGACCCCCATTT
>JACCXJ010000009.1 GCA_013697045.1 Gammaproteobacteria bacterium
CGACAACAACCGGGTGGAGAATGCCATACGGCCCTTCGTCATCGGCCGCCGCAACTGGCTGTTCTCCGATACTGTGCGCGGCGCCCAATCGAGTGCAAACCTGTACAGCCTCATTGAAACCGCCAAGCCCAACGGGCTCGAGCCCTATGCCTACCTCCACCACCTCTTCACCGAGCTCCCCAAGGCCCAGACCCTCGAACAGATCGAGGCGCTCCTGCCGTTTCACGCCAAGACGCAACAGCTTACGCCGACACCGCCTGAACAATAGGTGGGGTTAATAGACCGCTTACGTTGCTTGGGTATCGCACCGGGTCCCTTGGCGATGCTTTAGGTGGACCTAAAATCCCTATTGTCAGTAGACGCCGAAAAAATATGGCCGAGGTTAGCTCCTTTGGGAGTGAACTGTGGAATAATTCACCCCGGTCCAAAGACATCCCCTATCAGGTCAAATTGAAGTGATAAGAAATGCAGTTAAGGAGGAAAAAGTGCAAGTGCGGCCAAACGATCTCAAGGATATGGTTGTGTTGGTGGTGGGATGCGGTACTCCCGGAAGCATCGGCTCAGCCATCGCTCAAGCTTTGGCAGATGCGGGCGCCGCCTTGGTTCTTGCGGATCTTGCCACTTCAAAGCTGGTCGCGGTAGGCCAGAAACTGGTGGAGCAAGGTCATCGCGTTCTCACACAAGCAGTGGATCTTGTGAGTGAGAACAGCGTGGAAGAACTGGTGAGTTTTGCTCAAAAGAGTTTCGGTCGATTGGACGCTGTGGTGAACGCTGCGGCCGCAACCAACCTAATCGGTCGAGATCGTGGGGTGACGGACATGGAGGCCGCCGTCTGGGATCAAATGTTCGCGGTTAATGTTCGCGGTGCAATGTTTATTTGTAAGTATGCCATACCGGCGATGCTCACCGGCTCTGGCGGCGCAATTGTGAATATTTCAGCGGGAAAAACGTTGCGCGGCGACGTTGATACGACCGCAAACAGCGCGTCGAAAGCGGCGCTGAACGCGCTCACTCGCTCCGTTGCAACGATATATGGCGAACGGGGCATTCGCTGTAATGCTATCGCGCCGGGCCCAATTTTGACGGAACTCGTGAATTCGGTCGTACCTCCCGCGATAGCCAAGATCATTCGCGACTGCACGCTTCTCGGGGAGTTGGGCGTCCCTGAAGATATAGCAAATCTGGCGGTGTTCTTGGTTTCGAAGCGCTCAAAAATGTATTCAAAAGGGAAGATACGACTGGACCTGTTAGCTGTCAAACACGCGGGTCCTCGGTCCAGAGTCGGGGACTTTTCGGGCCCATCGGCCCGAGCCGCCAAGTTTCGGACCAGTTGGCGTCGCGTCACGTGGGAATGCATATCGGCTTCCAGGAAATGGTAATTACCTGCGTCGAAGCCGTTTTCGACTCGAAAACAATTTGAACCCGTTCAATGACTGATTAAACATACTTTCTTATTGCCGGGGGTACTCCTTCCTGGTTAAATCCTGACAATCCCATTTTGGAAGGGAAGGGAAAATTGTATAGACCAGTCTGCTTTTAGGAAATACCATATTCCAGGCCGTCAGGAATATGATCATTAAATCGGTAAAGAAAGATATGCTTTCCTGGTACCACATCTCCACGTCACCTTTATACCGGAAAACGCGGCGATATGTTGCCTGGACATCCTTGCTTTCAGACATGATCTTTTCTTCATCTCGGAAGATCACTGATCCGATGCCCGTTATTCCCGGACGTGTATTGTAAATGACCCGTTGCACTTCGGGAGAATAGAGGTCGAAACTTTCCCTCATCAGGGGCCGTGGACCAACGATACTCATATCTCCTTTTAAGACGTTGATGAGCTGGGGCAGTTCATTGATCTTGGTCTTTCGTAAAACACGGCCAACCGGTGTTACGCGGGGGTCATCCCGGAGAGTGATTTCTCCGGTGCCCGTGGTAGGACTGTTTTTCATCATGGTAGCGAATTTCCAGATATTGAATTCCTTATTTTTGTACCCGATTCTTTTCTGAAGAAAAATTACCTCATGTTCACCAGTCAGTTTTAGAATAATCATTACGGGTACAAGTAGCGGAGAAAGAATAATAAGAGCCAGCAAAGACAAACCGAATTCTACGAACGGTCTTACGACCAGGTACATAGCTTCTGTTAACAAATAGCTCAAAAATGAAAGATCTTGTTAAAATCCGTATGTCGATTGCTTCAATATACCGACTTTATCTTCTCTACTACCGCTTCCATCTCCACATCTTTAATATTTGTGGAGCAGGGAATGCTCAGGCAATACTGGTGGATAAAACGGGACCTGTCATCCCGGGTATAATAAATATCATCTCTCAACATCTTGAGCTGGTTCATGGGCACCCACAATGGTCTTGCCTGCATATGATTATCATTCAACACCCGCAGCACCTCTTTTTGCTTACTGGTCATGAATGTGAACAACCAGCAGTTACAATCGGCGTGCCGTCCGATTTGCTGGAACCTTATATCGCCTGTTCCGGACAATTCTTTTCGGTAAAAGGCATCGATCCTTTTTTTTTGTCGAATGAAAGAAGGTAATAACTCCATTTGGGCCACTCCAATGGCAGCCAATACATTTACGAGCCGGTAATTATACCCGACCTCATCATGAATGTATTCAAACGGATCGCATTTGGCCTGGGTGGTGAGGTGTCTCGCTTTTTGTTTTAGTTCTTCATTGTCGGTAACGATCGCGCCACCGCCACCTGTTGTAACGATCTTATTACCGTTAAAACTGAAACAACCCAGCAAACCAAACCCTCCCGTATGTCTTCCTTTATAATAGGTACCCAATGATTCCGCGGCATCTTCAACCATCACGAGGTGGAATCTTTGCGCCAATTCCTTCAACCGGTCCATATCACAGAGGTTACCTAGCACATGTACCGGCATGACGCAACGAATGGTCCTGCCATCCTTTATATAAAAAAGCTCTCCATTCCTTCTATCGGTCTCCTTTTCCAGGAATTCCTCCAGCAGGTCCAGGTCCATCTGCCACGTTTGTGCATCGACATCGAGCAGGACCGGATCCGCACCCGTATATTTGATCGCGTTGATGCTGGCTACAAAAGTAACATTGGGAGCGATTACATAATCACGTTCCTTCACCCCCGCGAGGAGTAGTGCGATATGAAGTGCCGTGGTCCCGTTGCTTGTTGCCACGGCGTATTTGCAGCTGGAAAAGTCAGCCAGCACGTTTTCGAATCTGGTGACATAAGACCCAACGGAAGATACCCAACCGGTGTCCAGGCATTCTTGCACGTATTTCCATTCGTTACCAGCGATATTGGGGGCTGAGAGAAGTAGCATGGTTAGGCCGACAAGTTAAAAGGTTTGTAGGTATATAGGTTAAGTCTTTACGGATTAAGAGGTTCAAATCATGTCAAAAAGCACTAAATAAGGGTGAGTTTTCAACTTTATCTACTTATTTACCTCGAATCCTTACCCTAGATATTCCTAAATCTCTGCGAATGCGGATCGGTAATCATCCCGCTCTGCACCAATTTTATGATCTCGCGAATACCGTCCGGGACTCTCTTGGTAATTGTAAAACCCAGATCATGCCTGATCTTATCACAATTGACCCGGTAGTCCCTAGGATCCTCGGTTTTTTCCACATAAATAGCTTTGGCTCCGGGGATTTGTTTTTGAATTTCTTCCATCAGCATTCTTTTGGAATAATTTTCCCGGGTATCACCCACATTAAAAACACTCGCCCGTACTTTTTCTTCAGGCGATTGCATCGTGAGCACTACCGCCCTGGCCAGGTCATCCACGTGGCAATAAGGACGGCTAAACTGAGGGCCCCAGATCTCCTGTTCCCCGGTAAGGCAAACATTCCGGGTGAACTCATTCACGGTCAGATCAAAACGGATACGCGGCGAGAAACCATACACGGTGGAAAAACGCAGCGCGGTGGCACACATTCGTGCGTCCCTCCGCTGGTTCAGTAAATAGTTCTCAAATTTCACTTTCAGCTCTGCGTACAATGAAACCGGTCTCAGTTCTGAATTCTCATGTACAAATGAATCGGGGTCGGCCATTTTGCCATAATTGCTGCAGGTAGAGGCAAACACGAATCTCTTTATCCCGGCTCGTTCGGCTTTTTCAAACAGGGAAACAGAAGCGGTCCAATTCACTTCCCGGGCTTCGTCGGAGAATTTACTGCAGGCGGGATCTCCGACGATGGCAGCGAGGTGGGCCAAATGATCCATTCCTTGGAGTGCCTTATCGACATCGGCTTCGTTTCGCATATCACCCTTCATAAATTCAAACCGGGGGTGTTGGGAAACGTCATAGAGGGCGTCACCGCCAAATTTTAGGGAATCAACGGCCCGAACATGGCAACCTTTGTCCAGCAGAACCCTTATGAGTACAGAGCCAATATAGCCTGCACCGCCTGTCACTAATACTTTCTTCATAGAAACGCTTACTTGTGTTGTTTGATTATCTCAATTGTCGTTGGGGACCGCGTATTATCACGCTCTTGTCGGCCATATCTTTTACCGCCACGCACCTGCTCCTATCACTGCATTCGCCCCAATCGTAACCCGTTGCCGTACTGCGGCCCCAGCGCCAACTGAAGTTCAATTAACCACAGTAAAATTTGTGCGCGAAATGGCCCAGGTCCGATATGGGAGAATGCCCCCACCACACATTTCATGAGCGATACTGCAGGAGGTATTACATATTGCGCCATTTCCGATCTGTGCAAGTGGATTAACCACCGCGCCGGGCTGCTACCAGGATACCATTCCCGCATTTTGTCGTGGGCGCAATTACACGGCCGATTGATAAATCCATTCACTGGGCTACCTAACTCCTTATATTTTATCGGGTGTCAACTTTGTTGCGATGGAAATGTTGACTGATAGCGACAAACGAATCGTACTCGTTCAACCTGCCAATTACCGTGGGGTCCGATTCCCGGCCAAGGTATCGCAATGAAAAAGGATTGTAATGTTTGCTTCCCGGTCGCAATAGGCGATTACTCTACCGCGCTGCCAAAGGAGTACATCGGTGGCCACAAAACCATGACGGGAATAGCGGATGATAGTAATAATCTTGGTGGAATTACTGGACACTTAAGAGCTGAAGGTATCTAGTTTTCAGTGATTCTTGCACGAAGCGCTGGTCAAACCTTTGCTCAATCTTCCCTCTCAGATTGTCGGCATAGGTTTTCAACCGGGTAGGATGATTCAATGCCATTCTCAGCATCTGTTCAAGGCTGGCTGCATCCTTTACGTCGAAAATGATTCCGGTGTGCCCGTCATCGACGATGTCTACATTCCCTTCGATGCGGGAACACAGAATAGGACAATGCATGGCACCTGCCTGTAAGAGGACATTGGAGAATCCTTCGCGATAGGAAGGATGCACCAGCATATTGGCGACATGCATGAAATATTCCACTTCATCACTCCAATTGATATGAATGATGGCCGGGTGTTCATTTAGAGTTTTCCTGGCCTCGTCACTCACTGGGTCAAGATCATCTTCAAAGAAGCCAATGAGGATCAGCCGGAGGTCGGATCTTTCGGAATAAACCCTTTGAAAGGCTTGCAATAATTCATCGATCCCTTTGTCTTTTACCACCCGTCCAACAGTCAGAAGATAGGTCAGCTTTTCATCGTATTGCAGACGTTGCTTGGTTGCTTCCAGCTTCCCTGACTGCAATGCCTGGGGAGAAAATCTTTCCAGGTTGACTCCATTACTCGAACCATACCCGATCAAAGCAAGCTTTTGCCTATCTGCCAGTTTATGTTCCTTTACATAATCGAGGATCGACTGGCTGTTGGGCCAGACATGGGTGGCCCATTTGGTCGTGAGTTTTTCCGCTCTTACAAGTATTGTCCGGATCATTCCTGAAGAAGTTACAAACCGGAGACCGGCGATAGTATGAATCCGGATCTTTATTCCGGCCATCCTGGCTGCCAGCATGGCCAGGATTCCGGCTTTTGGCGTATGCGAGTGAACAATATCCGGTTTTTCCTTTTTGAAATAACGATACAACTTCCACAATGACCGGATATCTGCATAGGGCGTGATCTTACGCGTCATGGGAATTACCTGGTGGGGACAACCTTCTTGGGCTATGAGGTCCTCCCTTTCCTTTCCATCTGCACTCACCATGATAACATCGAAGCCATTCATTTTCATATATCGCATTTGCCCGGCTAATAAATTTTTTAATGCCATGGGGACAGTAGTGATGCGGATCAGCTTAGGCATAAGAAAGGGAAATAAAAAATGACAAATTGCGGATACCAAAAGAGAGACGCGGGAATTGGAGAATGTGGGTACGGACAATTATCACAAATGAAATAGTTAATCAGCTCCATCCCTACGTTGATGACCTTGGTGTTATACATACAGCATAAATTATGCCGGGGCGCACTGCGCCGTCGCACAGGAAGGCCCAGCTGGCGCCGACGCGGCGAAGGTGCGCGCCGCCGGCCGATCCCCGCCGGGAAGAGCTTGGTCCAGGTTGGTCTTGGTATAGAACGGATGGAGATCGTCGAAGAACGTGTTCTCGAACGTAGCGAAGTGGTCGCGCACGCCGCCAAAGAGATAGATCGATCTTCCCAGGGCCGCGACCGCGGGCACCGACGGGATGTCCCCCGAAGTCAACAGCTTCGTCCACTCGCGCCCGTGGGCGATGGCAGGCACCGCGACGAGCGAAGCGAGCACGACGACAATACGGATATCTCGATAGCGCGTCATGGAATCCCCTGTGCGCCGATTATAAGGCAATCGGCCGCGTGGAGCATAGGTTCGACGCCGTCAGTCCCGGCGCACCCGCGACGTCGCTTCGGAGCGCTGACCTTCGTCCATCGCTTCGGGTCCGCGCTCGATACCGACGCCTCTGGCGTTCGTGACCGACGTGGGTTCCATTCAGCGTATACCTCGGCGAGCCCTGCCGGGGCCCGCGCATCGCCCCGGCCGCTTGGGGTCCTCCTCCCTTCGAGAAGCACTTCCATCTAGACGCAGGCACTCATCCGAGCGAACGCGCAACGTCGGAAAGCCAGGGCCAGGGAGTGGCGCTAATTGGCGCGCTGAGGGCGCAGCGACAAGGACGTCGCCGGCCAAATCACGGATGGATCCTTTACGGCCCTACACGAGTATGAGTTCGATCAGGAGCTGGTAGGCGCCTTCCATCCCGAACCTTCCTGCAGGTCAAGGTGACTCGGCCGGCACCGATGGGCTCGCGTCCGGGCATCCGGCCCTAGCCTGTCCGTTGCCCTGAAGCCCAAACACCCACCCCGGCTCGGCCGGGATCGCCCCGCTGACCCGGGGCTCGGGTCGCGAAGGTAAAGAGCGTGCGCCCGCCGAGCTTCATCAAGAGTGCCTCTCGCGTCAGGGTCATCGCCGAGAGGTGTTCGAGACGTGCCCACAACCGCTTGAGCCTCCGGCGGGCCGTCCGACAGCAAGCGCCGTCTGTCTGGCGTTTGATGAAGTCGAGCTCATTGGGGCGATCCTTCCGCTCCCGGCTGCGCCGCGACCAACTATGAGAGGTCCGACGGCGCGATTGTTGCTGCACCCGCGGGGCGCGTGGACACGCCTCCGGCCACAAATTACCGTCCAGCCCGTCCGAAGAGATATTGTCGACACATTCTCCGTTGACAACTCGTTTTCTATTTCCTATCCTTATCCCTTCTTTCCCGGTACAGATGCCAGATAGTCACCCGCGGTTTGCGTCAACACCAGATCAACCGTCATAGCGCGTTCGGCAAAACCACCCGCCAGATGCACCATCATGCGCTCGATTCCGCCGCCGTATAACATAAACTAGGAATACAACTGGCGATGTCTATTGCTAAACCGTAGTGTTTTGACAAGCATAGCGAATTAAAGAAACAAATGCGAAGATTGGTTCCGCAGGGGCTAAAAGGGGAAAGCATCGCGGCGCAGTTGCTGCGTGGCGCAAGCGTGACGTTTTTCATCAGCATAACAGGAACCGCGTTGGGGGCAATCGCCCAAGTGACACTGGCGCGGCTGGTGGGCGCAACTATTTATGGGCAGTACACTTACGTCTGGTCGTGGCTCACTATTCTGGCGACATTGTGCATTGTGGGTATGGATACAACCACTATGCGTTTCGCGGCTAGTTATAAAGGACAGCAAACCTGGGGCTTACTGTGCGGCTTTTTGCGCTACAGCTATGGCTTCACAGCGGCAGCCCTAGTGATAGGCAGTCTGATTACGGCTGTAGTAGTGGTCTGGATTTTGCCGCTGGATGCTGCGCTGCGCCAAACGTTTATAGTAGCCTGCCTTGCCCTGCCCGCTGCCGGATTTCTCAACCTGGTTAGCCGCAATTTATTGGCATTTGAGCACGTATGGATGGCGTCTGCGCCGATGTCGGTTTTTCGTCCGATCCTGTTGCTAGTGGGTATTGGTGTTACGCTCGTCGTTTCAGGCGACATCACCGCAGCTTGGCAGCTCATATTCATTAATGTAATAACGGTTTATGGGTTATTGGGAGCGTCCGGGTGGGTGCTGTGGCGTGCTTTGCCGCCGGGAATTGCCCACAGCCGCGCCGAATGTGCGCTTTCAACTTGGAATAGGGTGAGCCTCCAATTGTTCTCTATGGAAGTTCTGCGGCTGATCGTGCAACGAACCGACCTCATCCTGATTGGCATCTTCTTGGGGACGACCAAAGCAGGCATTTATGCCGCTACCACCCACATGATTATGCTAATGGACATTGGGTTATATGCGCTGAATAGCATTGTTGCGCCAAAGATCTCATCACTCTATGGACGTGGCGAAATGCAAGAACTTCAACGGATGGTCACGCTGGCGACGATGGTTAGTTCGGCATATTCGCTGGTGGTGGGGCTAGGGCTCGTGGTGACGGGGCATCTGCTGCTCAATTTATTTGGAGAAGCTTTTACCACTGGCTATGGGGTGTTAGTGGTTCTTTCAGTGGGACGAATAGTAAACTCATGGACGGGACCTGTGGTTTTGTTGATGACCATGACCGGTCATCAAGCTGTTGCTTTGAAGTTGCTTTCAGTCAATGCTGTCTTGAGTGTGCTGCTGAACATTACCCTAATTCCGCTGTTTGGCATGGTTGGGGCGGCGTTAGCATCATCGAGTGTCGTGGTGATCTGGAATTTAGCCATGTATTGGAATGTGCGCCAGCGGTTGAAGATTGACCCAACCTTCTTGGGGTGGTTCGCAACAAGACCGTGAAACCCAACTTCTTCATTATCGGCGCGCCTAAAGCGGGAACAACCGCGCTGTATACTTATCTGAGTGAGCATCCCCACGTCTATATGTCGATGATGAAGGAACCGCATTTCTTCGCTACCGATTTTTCTAACCATCGGGCGCGGGGCTGTTCCACGCTGGATGATTACTTGAAATTGTTTGCTGACGCCAAACCCGAAGGGTGAAGATCTTTTATAACGACGATGGATCAATAGGTTAGAGCGGGGAAAGCTTGGAAGAGAGGGCGCTCCGTGGTATGTATGGGTTTCGGAAAGGCATACGTCTCGCAAAGGAGGCCCTCTCATGAAGCAAGCATACATTATCAGCCGCGGCACCGAGGAGTTTGCGTCGGCGCGCGAGCAGTTTGCGTGGATCGTGGATCGGTTGCAGCCGGCGGCGGTGTTGAGCATGGAACATGGCGAAGTATTGATCTCGCGCGAGGGCACGGAGCTCATGAGGCGGTTGCTACAATGGCACCTCGATGTGCGTGCGGCGGCCGAGACGCGAGAGGCGGGTGTGCGGGGTGCCGATGGGGTGGTACGAAGCCATGTACGAGAGGGGTGTCGAAGGCGTCTGGGGACGATCTTTGGGGAGGTCGCGGTGAGGCGATGTGGCTATAGTGCCCCGGAGGAGGGAAGCCTCTTCCCGCTCGATGGGGAGCTCAACCTGCCCAAGGACAGCCATTCGCACGGGCTGCGGGAGCGCTTGGCCGTCGAGGTGGCGCGCGACTCGTTTGATGAGGCGGTGCGCGCGATTGAGACGACCACGGGGGGCCAGGTGCCCAAGCGTCAGGCCGAGGAGTTGGCGGCGAAGGTGAGCCAAGACTTCGAGGCCTTCTATCAGCATCGTGCGAGCCGGGGACCGGAAGAGACCCGGGACCCCTGCGGGGCTTCTTACCGGTGCGCTCACTTTGCTCTTCGCGCGCCTTCACCTTGGCTTCGTAGTCGGCCTGCTCACCGGCAAAGCGCTGGGCGGCGCGGGCCTCGATCTCGGCCTTCGCCTCGCCGATGGCTTGCAAGCGCGCCTCACGCCCGCCAACTCCTCGGGGAGGTTCAACCCTTCGGGCAAGGGCTCCGCATCGGCCCCCTCGGCGCGGGCTAGCAACTCGGCCACCTCCATTTGCAACTGGGCCTCCAGCTTCTCGGCATGCCCATACGACAGGGCGCTATGGCGCGAGGCGTTGGCGTGTATCTTGGTCCCATCCAAGGCCACCGTCCCGAGCTTCAAGAGTTTCATCCTGTACCTCCCAAAGGCATTACATCCATGTAATCCCGGTTCATCTCCTTCGCGATGCAAAGCACCTGTACGAACAGCGCCTCAATCTCCTTCAAGAACCGCTTGCGGAACGCGCACAGCGTATCGTGATCCGGGTGGGTATTGCCCGCAAGATAGCGAAACGCCAGCGAGTCGTAGAGCCTGCCCCGGACTCGATCCGGGGTCGCGTGCTCGATGCGTCGGCTCGAATAGGTGCCCGTGGCGTAGCCGTAGATAAGCAAAGCCAAGACGCATCGCTGGGTGATAGGCCGCCGAGCCCGCGCCGCGATATCTACAGATCAGCGCCGAGAGGTTCAACTGATCGATGATGTCCGCCACAAAACGCGCCAGGTGGTCCCTCGGCAGCCAGTCATCCAACGATGGCGGCAGCAGGTAGGGTGTGTCACGACGGGTGCCGGTGCGGCAGTGGGTGCTCTCGTTTCCGATCCCGCTTCGCTTGCTGTTCGCGACACATCCGGATCTGCTCGTGCCCGTCTTGCAGATCGTCCACCGGATCATTGCCACCTTTCTGATCCAACAAACCGGACTCCAACGCACCGAAGCCCACACCGGCGCCGTCACGCTCATCCGCGTTTCGGCTCGGCCGCCAATCTCAACATCCATCTGCATTGCCTCGCGCTCGATGAGATCGACATCGAGCAGTGCCCCCAGTGCGGTGGCACCCTTGAAGATCATCGCCGCCATCGAGCATCCCCACGTGATCGCCAAGATCCTCAAGCATCTCGGCTTGCCCGCCCGAGCACCGCCCCGAGCAGCGGCCAGGCCCTTCGATCAATTCCAACTGGTCTGATCCCCCACCGATCCCCTCCGGTTCAGCCCCTGAGCCGACCTTCCCCCTTGGCCCTTGCTCGCCCGAGACGCCAAAACGCCCGAATCATACCCCCTCGGGCCGAGGAAGGGCCCCAAAAATGCCCCGATCCCAGGCCGCGGACCCGCATGTTTGACAACTCACGAGCCCAGCACTACTGTGCCTCTTGATGAAAAAGGGCGTTCAAAATTCCTATTCCTAGGCGCGGATGCCTACATTCGGGATGGTCGATGATGCTGGTCACGGCCGTCATAATGGCCATACGCGGCGTCCGCGGTCGATAAGAGCCGCGGGGGCGGGGGAGTGTTTCGTGCGGTTGCCCACGTTCGTGGTGATCGGGGCGGCGAAGGCCGGGACGACCTCGATCCAGGAGTACCTGGAGGAGCACCCGGGCATCTTCATGCCCAAGTTGAAGCCGAACTACTTCGCCTACGCGGGCGCGGACGAGCAGCCGGGCTATGCGATCAAGACGCTCGAGGACTACCGAGCGCTATACGAAGGCGCGACCGACGAGGCCGGGGTCGGGGACGTGTCGGAGGCGGCGCTCGGGAGCCCGCACGCGGCGGAGCGCATGCACGAGTTGATCCCTGACGCGCAGATCGTCGTAGTGCTGCGCAATCCCGTCGAGCGGGCTTTCTCGGGGTACCTGATGCAGGTGCGGGGCGGTCGAGAGTCGCGTGGACCGCTCGAGGCGTTCAAGCGGGACACGGTATTCGTCGAGGGCGGGTTCTATTACGAGCGGCTGAAGCGCTTCACGGATCGGTTCGCGGCCGAGCGGATCCAGGTGCACCTGTTCGAGGACTTTTCGCGGGACACGCTCGGGGTAATGCAGGCGATGTTCGGGTTCGTCGGGGCCGATCCGACGTTCGTGCCGCCAAGCATCAACGTGAAGTTCAACACGGGATTCATGCCGAAGAGCCAGCGGCTGAACAACGTGCTGATCAACCCGCGAGTGCGGGCGACGGTGAAGTCGCTGGTGCCTCGGGGGGTGCGCCCGCTGGTGCGGCGGCTCGCGCGGCTCAACTATCACGTGCCGCCGTCGTTGCCGCCGGAGGTGCGCGCCGAGCTGACCGAGCTATACCGCGAGGACGTCGAGCGGCTGCAAGAGCTGATCGGGCGGGATCTGTCGCACTGGACGCGCCAGCGCGCGGTGACGGCAGCGACGTAGTCGCGGCCTAGCGTTGCTCGATGTGGGCAGCGCCGACGCGGGGGCGCTGCGGCACCACCTCGGCATCAGCGAAGCCCAGGCCCTCGAGGAAGGTGAGGGTCTCGACGGCGTTTTTCGAGGCGGTGTCGAGGATACCGCTCATGATGGCCTGGTCGCGCAGGACGGTCTCGGCGGTCGGCGGGCCTCGGACTCGAGGTCGCGGTCGCCCTTCGTGAAGAGGCCGGTGTCGCGGTCGTAGACGCGGGTGGCCTCATTAGCGAGTTCGACGTAGAGGATCTGGGGAGGCGGGACTCGATGCGGACGTGGTTGCGGACGCGATCGACCTCGAAGGCATCGTCGTCGAGGCTCGAGAGGTCGACGCCGGCCCCGACGCGCGCGACGGCGAAGATGCGGTCGCCACGGAAGCGGTTGAGCCAGCCGGCATTGTGACTGGCCTCGACGGTGGTGTACTCGACGACTTCGACGGTCGTGAGCTCGGAGAGCTGGCGAACGCTGTGGGGGATGGTCGGGCCGGCCTGAGATCGAGACTCGCTTTCTTGACATCTTGCACGCGCCATCGACTACCTCGCCGGGATCGCACGACGCGCACATCCTAAACGGGCCTGTGGGTTTATTGATGACCATGACCGAACATCAAGCTGTTGCTGTGAAGTTTCAGGCAGTGAATGCTGTCTTGAGTGTGCTGCTGAACATTACCCTAATTCCGCCGTTTGGCATGCTTGGGGCGGCGTTAGCGTCATCGAGTGTCCTGGTGATCCAGAATTTCGCCATGTATTGGAACGTCCGCCAGCGGTTGAAGATTGACCCAACCGTCTTCGGGTGGTTCGCAACAAGACCGTGAAACCCAACTTCTTCATTATCGGCGCACCTAAAGCAGGAACAACCGCACTGTATACTTATCTGAGTGAGCATCCCCACGTCTATATGTCCATGATGAAGGAACCGCATTTCTTCGCTACCGATTTTCCTAACCATCGGGCGCGGTGCTGTTCCACGCTGGATGATTACTTGAAATTGTTTGCTGACGCCAAACCCGAATGCCATGAGGCGGTGGGGGAAGCGTCCGTCCATTATATCCATTCTGCGGACGCTGTTCGCAATATATATAACTTTGACCCAGAAGCTAAGCTGATCGCCATGCTGCGTCATCCAGCCGACCTGATCTATGCGTTTCATGGACAGTGTTTTTTTAATGCAATAGAAGACCAAGCCGATTTTGAGGTTGCTTGGCGTCTGCAAGCCTCACGACGAGAAGGGGTGAATCTGCCGTTAGGATGCTACGAACCTGCTTTCGTTCAATATGAGCAGATCGGCAAGTTGGGGAGACAGGTGGAAAGTGTGATGAACATCTTCCCCAGCGAACAACTTCTGGTTATTTTGTTCGATGATTTTGCCGCTGATACCCCCGCTGTCTATCAGCGCGTTCTCAATTTTCTGGAGATCCGGCCCGATGCTCGTCAAACCTTCCACAAGGTCAACGAGAGCAAGCAACCGCGCTTGCGCTGGCTCAATGAGTTACTCTATAACAGACCATCTTGGATGACGCGCCTGTATGAGTATTCTGGCGTTCGCGGGTATGGGATTAAAGATCGCCTGTTGCGGCTGAATACACGAAAAAAGCAGCGCTCGTCGCTCTCCCCCGCTTTCCGCGCCGAACTGCTAGGTGTGTTCCGTCAGGATATCCTCAAGCTGGGGGACCTCCTCAAGCGGGATTTAGGACATTGGCTGTCATGAAGCGGGCATCGGTCGTTTCGTCCCTGGAAAGCGGTGACGCGGAGCCTGTGCGCGTGATGCTACAAATTATTGGGCAGCAGCGCCGAATCGGTCACGCTGATAACCTTGTTTGGCACAGACACAGATTTTGACCCGCTGGAGTCCCGCGCAAGCGTTATATCCTTAAAAGGTTCGTCGCCTCGATACGGGGCGAATGAGGGTGTTGCCCAGGTGCGCGAGCCAACGCTGGCGCGGTGCCTTGAAGGCTCGCCAGCGGTTATCGGGGCGCAGCCCTACGCCGAAGAGGTCGCCGAGTTCGCGGTAGAAGTCGGTGAGCTGCGCTGGAGGGGTGTGCGAGGGGGGCGAGAGAGGTCCGGGAGCGGTGTGAGGCGCTCGGCGATGAGGCGTAGAGTCGTGGCCGGAACGTGACCCCCGGCTACCACTGCGCGGACAAAGACATGGTCAGCGGACGGGGGCCTACTGCCCCAACGTGGGCGGCGTGCAAATCGACGAAGCGGTGACACAGGCTTTTCTCGAAGCCCTGGAACCCGCTGGCATTCAAGCCACTCTGATCGCCGCTCAACAACTGGAAGCCGATCACGATACCGCCCTCGCGCATTGGCAACTGGCCGTCGACCTCGCCCGCTATGAGGCGGAACGGGCCGAACGTCGCTATCGCGCCGTTGAGCCGGAAAACCGACTGGTCGCTCGCGGGCTCGAAACAGAGTGGGAGCATCGGTTACGGGAACTCGATTACGCCCAGGCCGAACACTGACCCGCCGCAAACAGCAGCGCCCAACGGCCTTGACACACGCGGAGCGCAACGCCCTGCTGGCACTCGGTCAAGATCTCCTCACGACATCAAAGCCATGCTCCTTCAACAACGCCAAAGGAATGTTATGCGGCGCTCTATTGATTAGGAATGATCTTTTGTCTCGAATCAATTGCCACGTTAAATCTGAATAACTCCAGTGCCCATTCCATTGCTCGGCACAACCATGACATCGGAAATCGATGACATGTGACATGATGCCACCGGGCTTCAACCATTTGAAGAGCGAGGTTTTGGCGCCCGAAAGCAAGGCTGCGAGCCCCACACCAATAGAATCCCCAGGTCCCACTTCCGCTACTGCTGCCGGATTAGTGGGAGTCCATTCTCGTGAGCTTTGACAAGATGCCTGAGCCATACCGAGTAACAATATCGGGCTGAGTCTGTTCCTCCGGTGGATACCGACGCGGCTTTCGATAGAACAGGCAGTCGCGCATAGCCAGGGATGAAGCTGCCCAGACGGAGGATAAGATATTTTGTTTTTTGTGCATGGCAACTCGTGAAATAGTTAGCCAAGCGCATTAGTCAGAGACAATAGGCCTCGCCGTTCGAGGTCGGGGGTCGGTTGCCAGGCTTCTCGCCACTGGGGCCGCCATGGGCGAATGATGGCACATCGCCGTGGCTCGATCCATAAGTAAGCGCTTGGGCCATGAGCCGCCAATCCCCACCGGGAGAATCCGACCGGGGCCGCATCGCGCGCGGCCCCAGTCGGGCTTCACCTGTCAGCCTCACTGTGCTGACATTCGCCTGGACTATTCGATGATGCGTATTCCGGCCGGGAACATGACGGCCACCCCGTCACTGCTCTTGATCTCCAGCCTCCCCTTGATCCTCTGCTTCGTAGTCGAGCGCAAGAAGCTGCGGGCACGCTTCGTGAGCCGGAGTTGCACGGTTCTGTTCTGTCCCAGCGCGACGTTAACGGCCCCGGACGCAAATGCAACTCTCGGTGCACCACGGCTCGAGCCCAGGGCCTTCTTGGTGACGGTCACGTTGACTTGATTGGTGCACGGCGCTCCCGGGGGGCGCGATACGATACACGTGGCCCGAAACGTACATTTTCTAGTTCTAGCCCGACAACGGAGCTGGTTACCAACGAGCAGGTTACCGACGGGCTGGGCCTCGACCGCTATCGGGACCGCGCCCAGAGAAGTGGTGATGACCGCGCTGGTCGCATTCGGGGCCACATCCCATGCCAGCACCGAAACGTTGTCCGCCGGCCCAGAGACCGGCCCGAGCTGAGGGTGCTGGAAGCTCGACAGGTTGGCGATGATCCCGTCGGGCGAGACCGGCTGGTCCACCGTAGGTTCTATAGATTCTATCGACGATATGATGTTATCGAAATGATCGGCCGCCCAACCTGCGAACGAGGCGTTCTGCAGATCGTTCCCGGGCAGGAGAGCGCCGGAATGGCTTATCCCGTAGACATCCGTGTTGTCAAAAGTGAACAACTTCAGGTCCCCGCCGACCGCCGAACCCCTGTGGAAAAAGACATCATCCGAGCCTTCGAGGACAACCCCGTCCAGATGCTGCAGAAAGCGCAAAGGGCCGAGAACTTTTCCAGGCTCCGCGATAAATGTGTAGGTGGTCGTCATGACCTGCGCTCCGGGCGCAATAGAGCTGACCGCGGTCCACGCAATGACGGTCCCGACCCCGAAGAAAGATCCGTTGTTCGTGACGCTGTTCGGGTTGCTGGGGTCTAGAACCGGGGGCGGAGCCCGAAGCCTGAATCCGGGCCGGTTATTTCCCGGCCCGTCCGGATCGACAAAGCTATAATAATTACGTACGACGCTCCGGGTGTTGATGGCGTCGTTAACGAAGCGCGCCGCGCTGACGATGACCTTGCGGGTCGTCCCGGCGTCGTCTACATTGACTAGGAAGTGGCCTACCGTTCCTGCAGGGATGCCATTGCTGATTTCAACGGCATTCGTGCCCAGCGGTACGCTCAGCAAGAACACGCCGATCGATCGCCAGAATGCGGACCTGAAACGCCCGCGCTTGGTACTTTCCATATAAAACCTCCACACCGATAGCGGTATTGCGACTATAAGGATGCATTTGACTCCGTACCTCGGTAGTGTTCACGTGGACGAACGCCCACGCATTGTGGTAGCTGGAGTCAAGGGCATACCCACTATGAAAGATAGCTCAGGATCGCCGGAGCATCCACGGCAGGCGAAACCGTTCAGCGTCCCGCCCCCTAGCGAAGCCCCCTATTATAACTATCAGGCGGCACGAATGCAACCTGATGCGAAAAGCCAAGCGTTTTCAACGTCCCTGGCAGCGCCGACCCGTTGTCAGAAAAGCGTCGGTTCGGCGAGAAGGCACAAGGTATACCGACTGCTTGACGTCCACTGTCAGCCGGCTCGATCCTTCGGTCGCAGCACCGCAGGCCGCCCATCACATAGCGAAACTTTCCGAGCGCCTTGTGACATTCGGCGTTGCCGCAGAAGACCGCATCGGGAGGATTTTCACCGCCGGCATACGGGCGGATGATGGGTACCGCGCGTCGAAACGATTACTGGTCAGGATCATGGCCCCTTCTCATAGCGCCGCGAGATGAGCTGGAAGAAGAGGTTGGCGCCAGCGGATCCCGCGCCGCGCGAAGAGCCGTAGCACACGGGTACGCGCCGCGCGTTGCACGGCGGCGATGTCCGCAGGACAGAGCAGCCGAGCTGCGTTAAATTGCACCCCTTCCCCTTGGGCACCGAAGACACCATCGATGACCGCACAATGAAAGTGGAGGTTGGCATTGAGCGCGGAGGCCGAAGCGATGGACAAAGGTCACTGCCCCGAAGCGGGCTGACGCAGCTCGGGCTGCGCCGCATCAGCGACGGCTTCTTCCGCCGGCCCATCCTCGATACGCGTGGCGCCACATGGGTCCCACAGCAACTGTGGTAGCTGAAGCGGCGCGGCCGTAGCCCGTGGACCGTCTGCTACCACATCAACCGCTGGACGGATGCCGACATTGCGGTGTTCCGTGACGTCGCCCGTTTCGCCGCGGCCCTGACCGACTTCGCGACCGTCTGCGACGGCTACCCGCCTCGTCGTGCCACGGTGCTCGACTGGTCGACGCATCGTCTCTACCGCCTCTATTGACTGATCAGATTGATCGGAATGCGCACTCAGAACGAGGTGGGCACGAGCACGGCCACGTCCGATCCTCGGTCGTGGCTGTGCTCTAACTGCATCGACGTCGTGGTACGTATGAAAGCGGAGAACTGCTCCCGCTCGGCTCGATTTTCCACGAGGATGAGCCGTCCCCCTATGGCCAGCGCCGAGCATTGGACCCGCAGCGCGTTGGCGATTTTCGCTTCGGAGAAGTAGCACCGGTTGAGCAGATTCGCGATTTTTATCAAATCGGGTCGCATCCCGGCCCAAGGGCTGAAGACATCGTGTCGGGCAATCGTGATGCGCGGGTCGGCATGCGCCAGCGCCACCAGTTCCGGGTGGACGAGGAGGATCTCCTCCCAGGAGCTGACGTCCCGCGAGCCGGAGAGCAGGCGCTTGGCGAGCAGCCGCAGCGCGAGCGGGGCATCGCCGACGTCGGCGTAGATCAGCCACCGCGGGGAGGCGCTCAGGATGCACGCTCCACTCGCGTCCGTGAAGTAGTAGCGCCCCCGCATGTCGACTCCCCAGCGGACCGAGATGTTGAAGTCGGTTACGAAGTAGTGGCCGAACTGCCCGGCCAAGGCCCCGAGGAGGTCGAGGGAGGTGCTCCCATCCGACGCGCCGATATCGAGGACGACAGGAGCTTTCCCCGCGTACCTCGCAGCGAGGAACCGGTTGGAGTCCGGCTGGCGCCCGGGAAGCGTAGTCTTGAAGGTGGTGCCGAACTTCAGCACCGAGACGCTTTGCGAGAACGATTCGCGAGTAGCGCCGGAGCGGCCGAGGGCCAGGCTTCGGGGATCGTCCGACATCAAGGGAAGCGCCGAAAGGAGGCGGGGCCAGCCCGCCCGGTTGAGCTTGATCGGCATTCTCATAAGGGTGTGATCGCCGCTCTCCTGGCATTGGAGCTGGAACGTACCCGCGAGCTCGGCCTCCTGCGGGCGCTCGGCATGACCCAAGCGGGGCTCTTTGGCCTCTTGCTCGTCGAGACTGGGCTCACGGGTCTCATCGCCGGCCTAATCTCGGTGCCGGTCGGTATCGGGATCGCCGCGACGCTCGTGTATGTCCTCTACGAGCGCTGTTTCGGCTGGAGCATGGACCTCCACGTGGATCCGGTGATCGTGGCGCAAGGGATCGCCCTCGCGGTCGGGGCGGCGCTCCTCGCCGGGATCTACCCCGCCCGCCGGGCCGCCCGGGGCTCGCCGGCCGCGGTCCTGCGCAATGACTGAACGCCGTCTCGCGCGCTCCCTGACGGCCAAGGCCGTGCTCATCGCCGTGCTCATCGGGGGGACGGCCCTCGCCTTGTGGGCCACCTTGCCCCATCAACCTCGGGCGGAGGAGGGAACCACGGGCACTATGTCCGCGAGCGCGGCGCTCCGCGGCGATCCCGCGGCGAACGAGGGCTATGCCCGCGCCCGCACCCCGCGACCCTTCCGTTTCCCCGCCGACCACGGCCCGCACCCCGAATTCCGTACCGAGTGGTGGTACTTCACCGGCAACCTGGACGGTGCCGAAGGCCGGCCCTTCGGGTATCAACTGACCTTTTTCCGGATCGCTCAGAGCCCGAAGCCGGTATCCCTCGATTCCTCGTGGCGCGCCAACACCCTCTATATGGCGCACTTCACCGTCTCGGACATCGCAGAGGGTGCCTTCCACGACCACGAGCGCCTGAGCCGGGGGGCCATGGGGCTTGCGGGTGCCGAGCCCGGCACCCTGCATCTATGGCTGGATGACTGGTCGGCCACCCCGGCCGCCCCCGAAGGGCTGCCGGTGCGGCTACGCGCCGCCCAGGGCGAGGTGGCAATCGATCTCCGGCTCGCTCGGGGCAAGCCGCCCGTGCCCCAGGGCGATCGCGGCCTGAGCCAGAAGGGCGCGGAGCCCGGCAACGCCTCGTACTACTATTCGCTGACGCGCATGCCGACCGAGGGGGTCGTCACCGTCGGGGGGGAGCGGTTCACGGTCTCGGGCCTGAGCTGGATGGATCGGGAGTGGAGCACGAGCGCCCTGGGACCGGATCAGATCGGGTGGGATTGGTATGCACTCCAGCTCTCGAACGGACAGGAGCTGATGTTCTACCGCCTGCGGCGCCGGGATGGCAGCACCGATCCGCACAGCGCCGGGACGATCGTGCTGCGCGACGGGACGCCCGTGGCGCTGGCGGCCGGGGAGGTCGTGATCGACACGCTGTCCACCTGGGTGAGCCCGCGCGGCGGACACCGCTACCCGGCCCGCACCCGGTTGCGGGTCCCGAAGGCCGACTTGGAGCTGGAGGTCACGCCCCGGCTCCCCGACCAGGAGCTGGAGGTCTCGGTCCGTTACTGGGAGGGGGCCGTCGAGGTGCGCGGCACGGGCCGCGGGGTGCCGGTGTCGGGCAGGGGTTATCTGGAGCTCACCGGCTATGCCGACGGATAGCGGCTCGCATCGGCCCGGACCCTTCGGTGGTCGCACCCACCGGCCGTCTTCGTTGTTCGCATGCCCACAATCAACGTACGGGAACGATCGATCGAAGGATCAGGGGGGCCGGTGCCTGTCCATAGCATCTCCCTGACGATCAGGCTTGCGTCCCGCTACGCGATTCGCTTTGTCGTCAAACCCGTGGCCGGCTAGAGGACGCTCGCCGGTGCCGCTTGACGGAACCGCGGCCGGGTGATGTACGCCTCCGACCCCGCCTGTTGCAAAGACACATTGAATTTCCTATGCTTATGCCCGTTGATTATTGAAAATCGAAAAGAGCAGGAGAGCGATGATGGCAGATAAGATACCCCACAATGCACTCGTTGTGGTGGCTGATGGCACGGGCGCGCGATTCTTCCGCAATTCCGGTCATGCGAACAAGGTTTCGTTATCAGCCGAAGGCGAGTTAAACCCCACCAATCTTATCCATGACGGCCCCGCAGGAAAGCGCCCAACAGAGTCATCAAACCAGGAGACTGACGAGGCCACGTTCGCAAAACAGCTGGCAAACGAGCTATATCGCCGTGCCCACAGCGGAGACTTTGCGGCCCTTGTCCTCATCGCAGACCCACAGACCTTGGGCCAAATCCGCCCGACATTGCATAAGGAGGTTCAGGATCGACTGGTATCCGAGGTCGGTAAAACTCTTACGAAGGCATCCGTCACGGATATTCAGAAAGCGTTGAACTAGTTTGCCCCGTCGCCGTCCTTTCAAGGCCACGATAGGGACGTCAACAAAAAGATTTCGGAGTTCGGAATACTCCCCGGCTGCATAACGATCCATGCTTATTGGAAGTGGGAGACTTCAGATCCATGAGCAAAAGCGCATGGGGGCCATATGATATGCGAGGCACACACTTATTTCCTGGTGTCGAGTTCCAGGTATACAGCACGGTGTTTTACATGTTACTACGTCTGCAAAAACATCCGAACTTGCGGATGGAAATCGAAACCTTTGAAGACGCACAGATCGACTACCCCGCAAACTCATCGGAAACGAATTCTGTTCGTGAATTGATCCAGAGCAAGAAGGTAGAGAACCACCAAAGCACCTCGCTTCGACGGGGCCACAGCGACGATGTCGTGGAGCTCGGTCGTTTCAGCCCCTCCAATCTTCGAGCGTTCGTTGAGAAAAAACGCACCGGAGGATCGTCCGCAAGCATTCTCGCCCACTCTCAGAACACGTTCTACACAGCGCTGCTTTTGACGGAGGTCTCCAAGCATCTACGTCCGTTTCTACCTTGGAAAACGGGCGAATCGTCGGCCGTCAGTCTGTGGCTGCGTCCAGATTTCAATGAATGCTTTCCCGTTGCTTATCAGCATGATCACGACCCCGTGGTGGTAAAACGCCACTTGTTTGCGACGGAAAGTATTCGTAGAAGAATCCGGGCGCTGATTCTGCCTTCGTAGGAGGAACTTCGAATTGCCTGTGAAGTGCTTCTTCGAAACCTCTCCAGAATCCCTCCCGCCAACGCTGAGCCCGCAGTTGCAGAACTCATCCAACGATACAGAAACCGCGCTACCGCAAAACAACCAGCGGCAAAGGTACTGGATGCCGAGGAAGTGAATGTTGTCCTTGATGCTTTTCGTGCAGAACGGTCCAGCTGGATGTCTGCCTCCTCATGGCTGCGCTGTTACGAGCAAGAAAGCGCGCGTCGCGAACCAGACGAAGCTCTAGACTGGAAAGCCTTTGAAGACGGTCAATACGTGCAGCGGCCTCAGTTCGGCGAAGCCGTGCGTGCGCTTGATGACAACGGGTTTGCGCTTATTCATGGATATCCAGGGTTCGGAAAAACGACGCTCGCTCGTTTCCTCACGCACCACTACCTGTCACGCAACGCCCACGTTAATGGCAATGTTCTTTCAGTCCGCACTCATTTCAAACTGAGAGGAGAGAAGCACTTCTTCGAATCGAACCTTACTTCGCCTACGTTGTTTGTAATCGAGGATGCCCATTTTGCCGAGGACGCGGTGCGGGACCTACTGAGGGCTTACCTCGATGCCAGGCTTTCAGGTCGTGGAAAGGCAAAAGTCATTGTCACGTCTCAGGAGACCTCTACCCGAAAGATGCTGGGCCAACGAGAGATGCAGGGCGAGCCTCTGACATACGCCGTGCCGATTCGCCTCGAACAGCTCACTGATATCGAATTAAAGAAGTTCCTTGACGACTGGCGGGCCAACTGCGGCGTTCAGCTTCCACTCGAATCTGCGGTCATTGCGAAGCTGGCGGGCGGCAGAATCGGTATTGCCATGATCGTTATGCGCGTAGCTCGGGACCTAGCGGGGCACATATCGGTTCACAAGCTCCTAGAGGACAAGCTCCTCATCGACATGCTGAGGCAGTGGGTTCTGGAAAAAACTGCGTTGACCGATACTCCGCAGATATTCGAAGAGCATCTAGTGCCCGTCTTCAACATCATGAGTTACGGCATTTGTCGGGACGATACCTTTGGCGCCGGTGTGCGAATACTTCGCGATGCCGGTCTCGTAGCGCCGCACGATGCCGAAGGAGCCGGGCCGCAAATCGCCGACTTTGCACTCAGTTTTCTGCTCAACGCCCATTACCACTCGCGGATCAGCACATCATTCAAGCAACTTATTGAGCATGATCGCACGTTCCTTGCGCCCGCTTTCCGTCGCCTAGCCAATGACAGATCCTTTGGCCACCAGGCGCTAAAGGAATTGTTGGAAGCGTATTTCGACAGCATTGTCGAAGCACTCACTGATTCATCAGTTGTCCTGCCACTCAGCGATGTGGCTGGAGTGCTCATATCGACGTTTCGCGTGAGCCGTCCTGACGCAAGGCGGCTCTTCCGCCAGCTAGCCGCACCCCGAGGAGAATCCAGTCTGGACCTTCTGGACACCATGTGCCAACTCGAGAGAATACATACTCCGTCCATGGTTTCGGCGTTCTTCACCGCCATGTTGACAATCGATGGACAACTCACGCGTCGACTCGCAAGAGACGTCAATCAACTAGGCATCCCGCAGGCAGAGGTTCTGACAGCGGTCTTCAATGCACCGGAATCATCTCTCCAGGACGTCGCTGCAGCGCTTCGTTCACTTTACCGGTGCTCCCGCGATTTTGCCCGATTCGTGTCAGAGCGCCTGAACGATTTGCCATCGTTCCGACGCAAACTGGCTGATGCCGAACGCGATCCGTCGCCACTGGATCTCGCGGCATATTGCTCGATAGTCTATTCTTTCAACCGGCCGCAAATCGGGGCAATAATCGATCGAAGTTTCACCGTCGAAAGACTCGAGTCGCTGTTCGTAAATAGTGGCGACCAGACTGCAACGCTCGTCGTGCTCCAGCAGCTTCGAGGGGTTCGTTCCCGGACAGTTGCGGACGCCCTCACTCGCATTTGGCAAAATCACGCCGATCTCCTGATTACGGCATGCGAGTCGCAGGAGGCGTTTGTAGATTTCACGAAGCCGATCTACTTTGTGGGACGGCTCAACCGGCGGGTTGCCAGGCAACTTGCCGCTGCCACACAGCACCGTGCGCGGCAGCTCATCTCCGAATTGAGCGATTACCATGATGCAGGATCTGAACTTGCGATGCTAGAACGCATCGTTGGCTGGCCCTATGCCAACGACGTCGCGCAGCATCTCGACCGTGATGCCGTGTTGGCGTCGATCAAGCAGGAAACGCACAGGTTTACGCATATCGGCTTGTCCCTCCGCAATTTTTACCGCATGGACGCCGAGGTCGGCTTCTGGTTCGAAGAACGGCTCGAGTTCGAGGACGTGGCCAGAAAGGTTTCAGCAAATCATCTGTTCAACCTCACATACCTTTTGCACGGATTCGTGCACGCCACTCCTGTGACCCTCTGGCCACAGCGCATCGCCGAATATCTTCAGTCGAACTCGATACGCAGAGAGTTCAAGCGAGCCTGGAACCGTGACCGATCATTGACTCAGGCGACTCTTTGCATGCATCTGCTGACGGATGCATCGCTGTCGACCGATGACATACGACGCCTCATCGGTTATCCGACTTGGGGAATGATGGAACGTAATATACGCGAGAGATTCAGCGCGGAGCCCTCCCTGTTGAATTTTGCAGCGGGGCTGTATCAGTTTGCCCTCCTCTGCCCCGAGATGGCAGAGGCTGCGCTCATCGTCCATGTGGAGACATCGGGTTATGAACCACAAACCGTCACCGAGGACGCAACTGGGCGAATCCGACAGCGCCATCACGAGCAAAACGTTCCTACTGGAGCTCGTTCGTACGATCTCGTCGAGGTCGGCGCGATGTTGCGCATCGCCGCAATGGTTAACCCGGAGCAGGCAAAGATTTTGGCGACCAGACTCAATCTTGACCGCTTCGTTGCAGCGGCTCAGGAAGAGATGAACCTCGGCCGTCTGGCCGCTTTTGTGTCCGGCTTAAACGAGGCGTCTCACGCAGTATGTCTAGAGTTTCTGGAACGCGTCAGTCGACTGAACTTGTGGGAGCTTCAGCTGGAGGAGAACGAGAATCTCAGGAATGTATTGCATTACGGGCGCATTCTTGCGCTGGTAAGCAGTCGGCGTAGCACGGAGTACGTCGATTTCGTCGTCCAGCGTGTCGATCGGGAAATAGTCGAGTTTGCCGAAGCCGAAGCCAACCTGATGGAAATATCCAACTGGCTACGGGCACTGAGCGGCCGAAACAGCGCCTTGCATTCTAAAAATACTGCTGAATTGATACCTGCTTTGCATGAGGCAAGCGAGTACGATCTCTCGCTAAGACACCTGCTTGAGGCCACGGAAGCGCTGGCCGAATGCGACAGCATGCAGGAAGCAAGACGCTTTGCCGAATTGGCAAGCTCTCAATCGGCCCAAGTAAGGCAGATTTATCACCTGCATAACTTCGTAGAGATCCTGCAAAAGGCGCTGTGGGTAGAGCATCGGCTGCAATTACCTGGTTTTGCAGAACGGCTATTTGCATGACTCGATCCGCTTCGCGTGCAGATGATGATCGTTCGCGGAACGCTTGAAAGCGCACGAGGCAACATGATTCTGGCTGCGTTTGCCATATATCTGCTCACGGCAACTGGGGATGATGGATTTGGAAGATTCCGGGGCTCAATCGAACAGGCGCGGCGCCCCTTGATTAACGCCAGCTCAACTGAAATACGTCCGCTTTACCGCTGTCTTGTTGCGGTCCTGTGCAACGGTCCCGCTGCGGCTGTACGCGAGGCCGCCGCGGACGATCGTTGGCAGCTCGTGTGGGAACGCGCTCTGGCGAGCGTCATTGCGCGACTCGTCCGGCCGGAAGCCGATGCTTTATCTACTAATCTGAGGCCCGAACAAATCGCGCGGTGGAGCCAAGAATTACCGCGGGAATTATCGGCACACGCCTCGAATATGGAATTCGCGCTGACTTATCAATTTCTGAAGCCTGCAGCGCTGTTCACAAAACTCGAGAACCAGCTGCGAGATATCGCGTTGCAACGTGCGGACGACGAGACTGTCGGGGTCATCCGCTGGCTTTTGACCGACTTCCCTGCCGGCATTGGCAAGCTTCCAACGTGGTACGTATGGACTCTGCTCCGTGGAACTGTGTTGCGCCCGACCTACTTGGCATGGGAAGGCACCATCGAATTGGCTGCCCGCGCCGAGACGTTTCGGCGAAGGATGACGCACGATGTCGAGGCACTTTCATCTTAGGTCACCTCAACGCCTGCGATCGCTAGTGTAGTGTCTCAATAATGGCTTTACAATGGCTGATCTTTTCCAGGATGTCTTCGACCTTTTTGGTCCATACAAATGGTTTTGGTTTTTTGTTGTTGACCAGAATAAATACATCGATCGCCGCG
>JACCXJ010000010.1 GCA_013697045.1 Gammaproteobacteria bacterium
CGCGGCGATCGATGTATTTATTCTGGTCAACAACAAAAAACCAAAACCATTTGTATGGACCAAAAAGGTCGAAGACATCCTGGAAAAGATCAGCCATTGTAAAGCCATTATTGAGACACTACACTAGATGCTCATGGTTTTTTGGTTTCCTCAAGTGAAAATTGGCCTCCGTCGTGAGCGTGCGCCCGACGGGGGCTCGGGCGCCACGACGATGTGTCACGGGGACGGGGGCGCCCCGGCTGACATGGGCGGAGCCGTCGACCAGAGCTCTGGCGCCCCGACGACTCCACGCTCAATGAACCTGCAGCTCTTGAAGTGGTCGAGTGAGTTCGGAATTCATGCCTCGTGGAAGATGCTCAGCGGAATCCCTGGCGAGTCGGATAGTTGGTACGCGGAAATGGCCAAATGGTTACCCGCGATCTTCCACCTACAGCCGTCCTCGGGAGTGAATCGAGTCCGCTACGACCGTTTCAGCCCCTATCAGATGTGCGCTCAGGACTTCGTGCCTTGTGCTAGAGCCGAGTCGAGCCTATGCGTACGTTTATCCTTTGCCCAAAGAATCGCTGATGTGGCTTGCGTACTCGTTTGAGGACAGCAGGCGGCAGGGGCATATCCATCGCGGATTGCAGGATCAGCGTGGCCAGCAGGAACTACAGGAAGTAACGCGCGTAAAGCGGAAAGGTAAGGCGGAAGCGGCTTTTTGGCGTTCTGCCGTATGGCTGCCGGCCGAAGCGGCCCGTGCGGCGGATCGCCCCGCGGGCATCGGCCCTAGAGATGCCACCCTTCCGATCGG
This sequence comes from Gammaproteobacteria bacterium, assembly GCA_013697045.1. Taxonomy (GTDB): domain Bacteria; phylum Pseudomonadota; class Gammaproteobacteria; order JACCXJ01; family JACCXJ01; genus JACCXJ01. Next base: position 794 of record JACCXJ010000010.1, read on the forward strand.
GATGCAGGAGGTGAACGCATGCGGCGGAACGCCCACAAAGCGGGCTTCCTTCGTACTCGCCGGGCACCTTGCTCAGAAGCGTTCCGGCCAGCGGCTGGCGGCGTGCAGGACATGAAGGGCCTCTACCATATCGCCACGGGCGCGGTAGGCTACGATATAGGGTGTGCCCGAGATGACAAGCTCGCGGGTGTTCGGATCACGCCCTGCTCTACCCATGGCGGGGTGGTCGAGCAAGTGATCGACGGCCGCCCGCACCCGGACCACCATGCGATCGGCAGCGATGGGGTTGTCCTTGGCGATAAAATCCGCTTCGGCGGCGAGACTGCGGGCCGCCCGGCGTAGCCACTTGATTCGCATCAATCCGTGGGTGCTCGCGCGCGGAAGAGGGTTTGTTGCTCCTCCTCGGTGGCGAAGTCACCCGCGTCTGCCTCTTGCAGCGCTTTTTCGATCTCCTCGATCTGCCAGGCCTGCATTTCTAGATACTCCACCAAGGCCTCGGCGCACAAAAACGACCGACTTCGCTTGGTGGCGTGTGCCAAGGCATCAAGGCGCTCGCGTAGCGCCACGGGCACACGCACGGTGACCAGCGCCGTGCGGGAATCCTCTGCTGTCTCGACCATGTCACCACTCCATTGACCTGCGTATTCAAAGTATACAATTTATACAAGGCCATCACTGCGGGACCTATCGCCCCGTGCCGATGGGCTGTCCCGAGTGTGGGAGCGCCTTTCTGTGCAAGGTCGGGGACGGCACGGAGCGCGTGGTCGAGTCGCTACGGGAACACTTCCCGGAGGCCCGGGTGCTGCGCATCGACCGCGACGCCGTGCGCGGCGAGGCGGCCTGGGAGCGGGTGCTCGCCAGGATCGCAGAGGGAGACGCGGACATCCTGGTCGGCACCCAGATGCTCCAAGGGCCACCACTTCCCCCGGGTCACCCTGGTCGCGATCGTGGAGGGTGATCAGGGACTTTACGGCACCGACTTCCGGGCCGGCGAACGCCTGGCCCAGCAACTGGTCCAGGTCGCGGGCGCATCGGACGCGCCGAGGACACGGGCGAGGTCGTGATCCAGACCCATAATCCTCATCACCCCCTGCTCGCGGTGCTGCTCCGCGATGGCTATTCGGCGTTCGCCGCCATGGCCCCGGGAGCGCCTCGAGGTCGGGCTCCCGCCTTTCAGGGCACTGGCCGGCGAACAATGCTGAGCGATGCCGGCCGACCCCGGGCGTCCGACCACGAAAGCGCGTCGGACTACGGGAGGGCGGCGGGCGAAGGCAGGGAGGGCGGTTCGCGCGCATTGCGCCATTCTCGATCCACCCGAAATTCCACCATAGTGCACCGCTGATACCGGCTCGGCGCCGGAACGACACCGGCCACACTCCCGGTGCCGGATTGCCAAGGTGCTTTCAATTTCCTATAAATAGCTCAGTTACCCGATCCAATCCCTTGAGCCGGCGCCCCGCCGGAGCCGCCCGAGCCGGTGAGGACACCCTGCGAGTCGGGCGCTGCCCAGGACAAGCCATGATCATCTCGAAGAAATACGAGGTGCTGAGCCAACTCGGGGAAGGCGGCATGGGTGTGGTGTACAAGGTCCGCCACACCGCGCTCGAGAACGTCTCTGCCCTGAAGGTGATGTCCACCCACTTCGGGGACGACCCGGACCTGGTCAAGCGCTTCTACCGCGAGGCCCGGGTCCTGGCCCGCCTGAAGCACCCCAACATCGTGCGGGTGATCGACATCGAGCGGGACGAGGAACTGAAGTTCTACTACTTCGTGATGGAGTACATCGAGGGACAGACCCTGCGCGACCACCTGCGCGAGTCCGGGCCCCTGGGTATTAAGCAGGTCCTCGCCATCACCAAACAGGTAGCCGGCGCGCTCAATTTTGCGCACCACTATGACCCGCCGGTCATTCACCGGGACATCAAACCAACCAACATCATGATCGAGGACGGCTCGCAGCGGGTCGTCGTCATGGACTTCGGGATCGCCAAGGACCTCGGCGACATCGATATGACCCGGGTCGGTAGCATGCTCGGGACCCTGCGCTACGCCCCGCCGGAACAGCTCCGCCATGAAGCGCTGGACGGCAGCGCGGACATCTACGCGCTCGGGATGGTGATGTATGAAGCGCTCTTGGGCAGCCACCCGTTCGCGGATCTCGCCGAGTATCCGATCTACGCCCGGGTCGCATCCCCCGAGGAACACGATTTCGGCTTCCCGCCCGGGACGCCGGCGTCGTTTGCGGCGCTGGTAAGCAAGGCCATCCGCAAGGACCGCTCGCAACGCTACCGGACGATGGCGGAGCTGATAGTGGACATCGATGTCTGCTCCTTCGAGCTGGGCGAGGCCACGCCCGGCGCGGTCCCCGCAGCGGGCCCGGGCCGCGACCCTGCCGCGGGCATGCCCGGCGAACCGACCGAGGTCGCCGCGGCGGTTCGGGAGGACAAGATCCGGGAGCTCAGCGAACAGCGGCGGCGTCAGCAGATCCGGCGCTTGGAGGCGCAAGTGGCGGAACACAAGGACATGGCCCTTCGCCAGGGTGCGGCGGAGCTGGTCCCGGACCTCTTTACGGCCGCGTGCGCCGCGGAAGACCTCGCCCATGCGCAAGCGAAGGGCGACCAGTTGGGGCCGGCATGCCGAAGCCTGGAAGAAGCGATGGCGGGTTTCAAGGAGGCGTCCGAGCAGGCAGCGCGCGAAGGCTTGCAGAGACAGGCCGGTCAGGCGCGTGCCCAGACGGCGGCCGCCAAGGTCGAGGCCGACCGTTACGGGGCCACGGAACGCGCCCAGACGGTCTATCGCAACGGCCTGATGTTACAGGCAAAGGCCGACGCGCTGTGGGAAAACCAATCGTACCGCGAAGCAGGGGACCTGTACGGGGAGGCGCGCAGCCGTTTCGAGGATGCCCAGGGGCTGGCCCATCGCTCTCTACTGGAGACCGAGGTCAAAGCGGCAGCGATCAAGGCGCGAGAAGCACGCGAGGGCGCGGTCCGGGAAGGCGTCGAGGAGCATGCGGCGGAGGCCTTCTGGGAGGCGGTGCGGGCCGAGCGGCGTGGGGACACGTCGATCGGGCAGCGCGACTTCGCGGCGGCGCGCGACCTCTATCTGGCGGCAGTCGAACAATATGCCGGGGCACGACAGCAAGCCCAGCGGGCGCGGCAGCGACAGGCGGTGCTCGCGGCCCAGGCCGAAGCGGACGCGGTCCGTCGGGCGCTCTCGTCCCTGGCCGGCGCGGCCGAGGAGGCGGCGTATCGGCTAGGCCAGGAGGCGCAGCGTGAGGGAGATGCCCACCTCGCCGCGCAAGCGTTCGAGCCAGCAGCGGCGGCGTATGCGACAGCCCGGGTGCGCTTCCAGCAGGCCTCGGCGTCCTGGCAGCGGCGGCGGGCCGAGGAGGCGCGGGCGCGGGCCGTGCAAGCCGGGAAGCGTTTTCCGAAAGAGTTCGCGAAGTTGCTGGACGGGCTGGCGCGGGCGGTAGCCGAGGAAGAGAGCGGTGCATACGTCGCCGCCGCGGAGGCCTACGCAGAGGCCGCGGAGCGTTGGTCGCGACTGGAGGAGGATGCCGAAGGGCTGCTGGCCCAGGAACAGGCCAGGGCCGCGCGGGAACGACTCGCTGTGCTGCGGACCCGAGAGGCCGCGTTGCGGGCCTGGGCGGGAAAGGCCTGGGCGCGTGCCGACCAATCGGCACAAGAGGCCGAGCGTGCCTGGCAGGAACAACGTTACGCCGAGGCCATCGGGCTCTACGAATGGGCGCTACGCGCCTATACCGAGGCCGGTGCCGCGGCCGAGGCTGCCCGGGATGAGCAACAGGCGGTCGACGCTCGAACGCAAGCGGAGCAATCCGAGAGCGCTGCGCGCGCTGCAGGGGCCCCACAGTTCGCCCAGAAGCGCTTCGCAAAGGCCACGGCGGCACATCAGGAAGGGACCCGCGATCTTCAGAACCGGCATTGGGAGAATGCGCGGCGCCACTACGCCGAGGCCCATCGCTTGTACCTGGAGGCCCGGGAGGAGGCGGAACGCGCCAGGGCGCGTGCGACGGCGGAGGCCGCTCTGGAAAGTGCCCGGGCGGCGCGGGCCGCTCTGCAGCAAGCCGCGGCCCCGAAGTCCTTCGCCGCACGCATCGAGCAAGCGGAGACCCTATTCGCGGAGGCCCAGACGGCGCTGGGCCGCGAGCGCTGGGAGGACGCCCGCACGGGATTCGACAAGAGCACCACCCGATTCCGGAAGCTGCGCGAGGAGGCGATCGTCCATCGGGCGCGGGAGGGCGCCGCAGAGGCACGGGCACATGCGCTGGGCCTGCAGCGGGTCATCGGCG
>JACCXJ010000039.1 GCA_013697045.1 Gammaproteobacteria bacterium
CCGGAACAGCCTGAGTTGAACCCCTTCCGCATTCGGATATAACGCATGATGACGTTATTGGTATAACTAGAAATAAGGTCCTGTGACGTATTGCTGCCCCTTAGGGTAATCCCGCCACCCGGTGCCGTTTGACCGGCGATAGTGAGAAATGGATTGTTGGTACGTATGGTGCTCAAAAGGTTAATCGTGCCGCCCACGCGAAAGACACAGGTGCGAGGGCCAGATGCCTGGATACACGCACGCAGACTGCCGGCACCGGAATCGTTGAGGTTGGTTACTTCTATTACTTGTCCACCGCGTCCGCCCACGGAAGCCGCCCCGCCGCCCTGTGCGCCAGGGAAGGAGGGCACGGCGGCACTCGCGAATGTGGGTGCGAATAGGCCAAGTACAATGAGGGGATGTAGTATTTCGTGACGTGTATTCATATCCATATGACCAAGATATTGATGAGTAACTATGGGAAGGCGGGCAGAGCTGACGGACAGACACAGCGCGCAATCCGTTTATGTAGTGGGCGCCTGCATGAATGGCGGCCTACCCCGGTTTTATCCGCAACGGGTTCAGATTCTTGACGCGAGTTTTGTGTCCCAGGTCTCACCCCGGAGTGGGGTGGAGGGGAGGTGACAAGACGCGACGTGTGCGTATTCCGAACTGGAATGAAGGCTCGCAAAGGAAACGGGCCCTACGTTCCACTCTTATCTCCGTCGATTTCTATTGGGCGAAGATCTTTTGTAACGCCGATGAATCAATGAGTTAGAGAGGGGAAAGCTTGGAAGAGAGGGCGCTCCGTGGTAGGTATGGGTTTCCGAAGGTCATACGTCCCACAAAAGTTCGAGGTCGTTTGATCAGGCGATGCGCGTGAGACGACCACGGGGGCAAGTTGCTGAAGCGTCAGGCGGAGGAGTGGGCGGCGAAGGTGAGCCCGGGCTTCGAGGGCCTTCTATAAGCATCGCGCGAGCCCGGGACCGGAGGAGACCCTGGGCCCCTTGGTGATGAGCTAAGATGGCAAGGGGATCGTGATGCGAAACGAAGATCTACGCGAGGCGACCAAGCGCGCGGCGGGGAGGGAGAAGCGCAAGCGCAAGGCGACGGTGGCGGCGGTCTACAGCATCAAGCGGCAGGTGCGCACGCCCGGATCCATCAGGGCCGTGGAAAGTCAGAAGGAGGAAGCACCCCAAGTGCGGGCGCGCCACAACCGGGTGTGGGCGAGCGTCGAGCGCAGCCCGAACAGGTGACCGAGGAGGTCTTTGAAGAGGCGCGGCGGCGGGACCCCGAGGGGAAGCGGCCGAGGGCGATGTTGATCGATGGGCATGAGGGGCAGCTGGGGGATATCCAGGCCGAGATAGACCGGTCCGAAGCCAAGATCACGCTCATCGTCGATTTCATTCACGTGCTCGAATACCTCTCGAAGGCCGCTTGGCGTTTCTTCGCCCTCGGAGACGAAGCGGCCGGGAGCGGGCGTTACGCATCCTCGAGGGCAAGGCCAGCGATGTGGGCGCAGGCTTGCGGCGCAGTGTCACCTTGCGCAATCTTCTCAGGTTAGCAGCGCGGCCGCTATTGGCGAACGAACTCGGCGATCGCCTCGGCCGCGATCTTGTGGCCGCGCTCGTTCCAATGTGAATCATGGGGAAAATCGAAGCCCTTATGGTGTGCCTGCCAATCGGCGGCGAAGCGCGCATGCAGGTCGATGAAGGCGATCCCGTTTCTGGCCGCCGCCTCGGCCGCCAGGGCGTTGAGCGCAAGGGCGCCGCCGGCATAGAGCGGCCCGGGATCGGCGCCGGCATAGACCGCCTGGCGATCGCCGTCCATCATCAATAAAAGCCGGAAACCGGCGTCGCGCGCGAGGCGAGCCAGCCGCGCAAATACGTATTCGGTGGCAATACGGATGTCGGCGCGCGCGCGCGACCAGGTCCACATCGACATTAGCCTGGAACAGCGAAGCAACGTTGCGACCCAGGAACAGCGCACACAAGGCCTCGGGACACGCCCGCTGGCGGTAGTAGAGATAGCGGAAGGTCGCGCTGAAGCGCAGCCCATCCCACCACGGCGGCTGATAGGCTGTCGGCGGGATCTCGTCGGTCACCCGGCCGTCCGCGATCTTCAGCTTAAGAAAGCTCGAGGTGTAGCGTCCGGGCTTGAAGCGGAACGATTCGTCGAAGTCGTTGTTAATCAGGACCACGACCACCAGATCGGGGGCGTAGCGCGCCACCTCGCGTTCGATCATCCACAAATACTGGCTGAGCGGTGCGCCGGAGATAGCGAAACGATAGACCTCCGCCGCCACGCCGAGACGGCGGCCGAGCTGCTCGGCCAGGCTCGCGGTCGCCGCGACCTGCATCGCCTCGACCATGGAATCGCCGACAATGGCGATGCGCGCCACACCGGGCGTGCGCGCCAGCCGGTAATCGCCAACGCCAGAGTTCCAGCCTTGGGCGTTAATGGCAAAGGGCGCGGCGAACTCGTCGCGCAGGCGGGTAATGCCGGTTTGTTGCGGCGCATGGCGCACGACGCCGTCGGTAAAGGCGTTGCGCGGCACATCGCTTGGTAAGAAGATGAAGCGGAATAGGACCAGTTCGCCGGCCAGCAGGGCAAAGACCAGGCTGGCGGCGATCAGCGCGAGGTTGGCAAGCACAACGCGCGGTGAGGGCGGCATCGCGGCTTCAGTCGGGCGCGAACGCGCCCTGGTAATCGTGCCGCAATGCCGGGTCCTGCGCCACCTTGACCAGCATGCAGTCGCCGATTGCCGGCGCCTCGATCCCGGTGCCGCTGCCGCGGCGGGCGGAACGCTCGTCAATCGAGCTCGAACGCATGTTTGTAGTCGACCCTGAGCGCGGGGTTCTGCTGCTCCTTGTGCAGCACGCAGTTGCCGATCACCAGGGTCTCGATGTCGCTGCCCATGAAGCAGCGAAACGCGTCCTCCGGGGTGCAGACGATCGGCTCGCCGCGCACGTTGAAGCTGGTGTTGACCAGCACCGCGCAGCCGGTGCGCTGCTTGAACGCCTCCAGCAGGGCGTGGAACTGCGGATTGGTCTCGCGGTGCACGGTCTGCACGCGCGCGGAGTAGTCGACGTGAGTCACCGCCGGAATGTCTGAGCGCGGCACGTTCAGCTTGTCGATGCCGAACAGCTTTCTTTCCTCCTCGGTCATCGCGCGCCGGCGCTCCGGCTTCACGCCCGCCACCAGCAGCATGTACGGCGAATCGTAGTTGAGCTCGAACCAGTCGCTCACGTCTTCGCGCAGCACCGCTGGCGCGAACGGCCGGAACGACTCGCGGTACTTCACCTTCAGGTTGAGCATTTTCTGCATGCTCGGCGAGCGCGGATCGCCCAGGATGGACCTGGCGCCGAGCGCGCGCGGGCCGAACTCCATGCGCCCCTGGAACCAGCCCAGCGCCTTCTGCGCGACCAGCGCATCGGCCGCCTGCGCGATCACGCCGGCATCGTCGACCACGCTGAACCAGGCGCCCGACGCCCGCAGGCGCTGCTCCAGTTCGCACTGCTCGAAGCGCGGGCCGAGGTAGGCCGAGGTAGGAGCCGCGCATGCCGTCGAGTCCGCCGTGCGGCCGGCGCGGTTGATCCTTGAACACGTGGTAGGCGCACAGCGCCGCGCCGACCGAGCCGCCGGCGTCGCCCGCCGCCGGCTGGATCCAGATGCCGTCGAAACGGCCGTCGCGCAGGATCTTGCCGTTCGCGACGCAGTTGAGCGCGACGCCGCCCGCCAGGCACAGCTTGCGCTCGCCGGTCTCGCTCGCAATGGCGCGGGTCATGCGCAGCATGATCTCCTCGGTCACCTGCTGCACCGAGGCGGCGATGTCCATGTGGAACGGGGTCAGGAGCTGCTCCGGAGTGCGCGGCGGCTGGCCGAACAGGTCGTCGAACGTGCTGTTGGTCATGGTCAGGCCGACGCAGTAATTGAAGTAGTCGAGGTTGAGCCTGAACGAACCGTCGGTCTTCAGGTCGATCAGCTTGTCGAGGATCACCCCGGCATAGCGCGGCTCGCCGTAGGGCGCGAGCCCCATCAGCTTGTATTCGCCCGAATTGACCTTGAAGCCGGTGTAATAGGTGAACGCCGAGTACAGCAGCCCGAGCGAATGGGGGAAATGGATCTCCTTGATGACCTCGAGCCGGTTGTCGCGCCCGAGCGAGAGCGAGCTGGTCGCCCACTCTCCGACGCCGTCCAGCGTCAGTACCGCTGCCGAGGCGTACGGCGAAGGAAAAAAGGCGCTGGCGGCGTGGCTTAGATGATGCTCGCTGAAGATCAGGCGCTGGTCCCAGTCGAAGTCGGGCCGGTGCTCCTTCAGCTGGTTCTGCAGCAAGTCCTTCAGGAACAGCTTCTCCCGCAGCCACACCGGGATCGCCATCTTGAACGATTCGTACCCGCGCGGCGCGAACGCGAGGTAGGTCTCCAGCAGGCGCTCGAACTTGAGCAATGGCTTGTCGTAAAACGCGACCAGGTCGACCTGGTCGAGGCCGATGCCCGCCTCCGCCAGGCAGTACTCGAGGGCGTGGCGCGGGAAGCGCGAATCGTGCTTCTTGCGCGTAAAGCGCTCCTCCTGCGCCGCGGCCACGATCTCGCCGTCGGCCACCACCGCGGCCGCGGCGTCGTGGTAGAAAGCCGAGATTCCTACGACCCGCATCGATGATCAGAACAGCGTGTAGATGAACGGCGCCACGGCCGAGCCGTGCGCCAGCACGATCAGGCCGCCCAGGATCACCATCACGACCAGGATTGGGATCAGCCAGTATTTCCTGCGCGTCCGCATGTAGGCCCACAACTCCTTGAGAAACGACATGGTTGGCTCCTAGAACTGGTGGTGAAAGCTGTCCGGCTTCGGGCCGGGTGGATCGCGCTTGATCCAGTAGCTCGCGTCCGTATCGGCGCGGCGCAGCCGCAGGCTGTCCTTGCCAAGCGCCCGCATCAGCATCCCCGTGGGCGTCACGACGACGTAGAACAGGAACGCCAGCACAATCGGGCTGATGATGCGGTTGAGCAGCAGCCCGAAGCGCAGCCAGAGGCGGTTCGGCAGGGCAAGCAGCGCTGGCGCCGCGACCGTGACCAGCATGAACAGCGCGGCGACGATCAGCGACCACCACCGCAGCGCGCCGGCGGACAACAGTGGCCACAGCCCCATGATCAGGAAAACCGCGGTGAACACCCAGCCGAAGACGCGATTGCTCGAGGCCTTGACTTCGAGCGTCCTGGAGAAGTCCTCGTGGCTCGTCGCCATCATGCCGCCTTTTTGCGTTCGATCATCATGTACAAACCGCCGTCCCTGCCGCCCGCGAGCAGCATTTCCAGCTCGCTCACGATGTACTCGAGGCCGCTGCGCGGTGCGCGCGCGCTTAACAGCTGCGTATCCTCCGTGAAATCCTCGCCGCCGGCCGGCGGAATGCCCATCAGCACCTCGATCCCGGAACGGCTGAACCACTGCTCCACCTCGCTCATCGAGTGGCGGCTTTCATGCGGGTGCCCGTACTGGTCCATATACCACGCGGCCCAGCGGCCGGAGGTCAGGCGGCTGCCGCGCAGGCGGGGATCGAGGGCGGCCCAGCTCTCGCCGAAGGTTTCGATCGCCGCGCGCCGCCACAGCGTTGGCTGCCGTCCGAGCCAGTTGTACAGGGCGACGATCACGCAGCCGCCCGGCTTGAGCTTGCGCGCGATCGAGTGGAATCCTCCCTCGGGGTCGCTGGTGTGATGCAGCACGCCGTTGGAGATGACGAGGTCGAACGTGCCGTCGGCGAACGGCGGCCGAAACAGGTTCATCTGCACGAACTGCACGTTCTCGATCGAGCAGCGGTCGCGGAACGATTTTACCAGCCGCAGCGAGTTCAGGCAGAGGTCGGCGCCGATCACCGTGCGCCCCCAGCCCATGCCCACGAAGTTCGACAGCTGACCGGTGCCGCAACCCGCTTCCAGTACCTTCGGCGAGCGGGGAAGCTGCTCGTCGAGCAACCGCGCGAACACGCCGCGCTTCGCCTTGGTCTGCAGGCTCTCGCGGCCATCGAGATCGTCGTAGTTGGGAAACGGCGTCTCCTCGTAGAACGACTTGACCATGTCGGTGACGTCGGACTTGCCCTGCGGCCACTCGTTCGGAGCGAACAGGCAGGGAATGCCGTCCACTACCGGGTAACGGCGCGCGCCGTCGAAGCTGACGAGCACCGATTCGCCCTCGTTCCAGCGCAGCGGGCTCAAGTCGACCGGGCGCGCAGGTCGCCCTGCACGTCAAGAAAGGCAAGCGGCTCGCGCCAGCGCGCGCCGCCGCTCGCGGCGGAATCCTGCGCGTCGCTGGTACTCCGACTTGCCTTCGCTGATCCGAGAGATTCTTCCCAAGACCATAATACCGCACCAGATAGACCCGCGCAACATGCGTAAAACTTGACGGCTAGACTGAGAACGGTTTCTCCTTCACGCGCGCTACGCTGCGCCATCTCCTGCGACTTCGCCACAAGTCCTGGCCTGAGCGCATCGCCCTGCTCCACCAGTCTCGTGCACAGGTCCGCCAGGTTTCGCGCGTCCAGTCCGCCCACCGGTACGGCCCACCCGGGTTGGTCGTACCACGCGAACAGCCCTTCGAATTTGTTTCTGTAGTAGGTGCCGTCCCACAAACCCAAGGCGGGAATTCCCTCCGCCAAGGCCAGGATTGAAACATGGTACGAGACGCTATTGCCACGTCACATGGCCCAGTAGGTAACGTGCTCTGTTCTATCTTGTTGATTATAACGGAAAGGGTGGCATGATGTAGCAGACTGTGTACCCAGTGATCAAACACCGCCCGCTTGTGCTCGAGCAACCGGTCGTGACACGATAGAGCGTGTGAATATCGCACAGCGCCCCATCCGCACCGAGCAGATCCGCCAAAGCGCTGCGCTCATACACTCCCGATGGAGCCGCCACGCTGCCCGGCGCGAGCAGTCGGTAGGCCACGAGCACGAACAGGACCTGATCCCAGCGCGTGCCCTTGCGGCTCGGCAAGAGCCGCTCGGCCCAGAACTCATCCAACCGCAACTCTTGCCACAGCCAAAGCGTCAACCAACACCCACCCATTGCCGGGGCCGGCACAACCGCAGCTCACTGAGCCGCAGCCGTACCACCGCCCCACCCGTCCGAGAGGCGCCTGTTCTCGACAATGCTCCAATAGCGGTGCTCTTTGCCGTCCTTCTTGCGGGTCGTGGCGAGTAGAAACATGACGCCCACTCATTATGCACAGAAGTCGTCTCTTGAAAACAACCAAGATCTTCACTATAGCCGATTTTCACCGATTTGTTGCGCAGCCGGATTTCCAAAACAAATAATTACGAATGGCGACGTCGCGCCAAAGCCGGAAAACGAGGGTGAATCGGCTAAGTCGGGCTAACGGGGAGGATCCCGTTCAGAGCAGCCCGTCTCTTATCAAACGCTCGACGACGGATCCTGCTGTCAGCCCTTGCATGCAGGCGTGGGCGCGGCTCGGGGGGCAGACCGGGAGCCGGCAGGGACTGCACGGGACCGGGTGCACCAGGACCCGCTGCCGTTGGCCGAGGGCGTGGCTGCGCGCGACGCTGGTCGGTCCGAAGAAGGCGTATACCGGGATCCCGGCACAGGACAGCACGTGCATCGGGCCCGAATCGTTGGTCACGGCGAAACGGGCATGGCGGCCCAGCTCGGCGAGCCCGCGGACCGAGAAGGCGTCGGTCCCATCGATACCGACGTCTTGCGCCAGCGCTTGATTGAGCGCCCCGTCTTCGCCCGCGCCGATCCAGACGATCCGCACACCGCGCCTTTCCACGGCGGCGGCGAGCGCGCTGTAATGCGGCCAGCGCTTGCTCTCCCAACGAGGGCTGCCCCCGGCGTGAAACAGGGCGAAGCGTCCGTTCCGAAGCCCTTGGGCCTGGCACCAGCCTGATACCTGTTCTTGTTCCGCCGGACCCGTCGGCAGCCACGGTCGGGGTTCCGCCTCGGGGACGCCGGCGGCCCGCAGCAAGGCATTCAGCGTGTCGAAGGGGTGGGGCTTTTCGCGCCCTGCCGGCGGCGGGGCATGGGTGTAAGCCGGGCTCGGCGCATTGCCGATCCGTTCGGGAACGCCGGACAAGAGGCACAACCACCGCGAGCGGCCGCTGCCTTGGAGGTCGTAGAGGCGCGCATAACGTCCCATCCGGAGATGCGTCAAGGCCCGGCACATGGCCGCCGTACCGCGTCTTTCGACGCCGTGGACCGCAAGGCCCGGCCAGCCGTCGAAGATGGGGGCGTAGGGGGGTGCCGTCAGGATCGTGGCGCGGCCCTCGTGTTCCTGGATGCGGCGGATGATGGGCGTGGCGATCACGAGGTCCCCGAGTGCCCCCCACTTGAGGATGAGCGCGCCGTGGCGTGGTCGACCGCTCATCGGTCCGGGCCCCGCGCCGCCAGGGCGCCCAGGAACAGCGGCAGGTACACGGCGAAGGGCTTGGAGAGATACGAGAAGCTGAATAGCCCCGCGGCGATGATAGCGAACGATCCCGCGAGCAGGGTGCCGGCCGCCGCTCGTCCGCCGGGCGTGGCGACTCGCCACCCCAGGACCCCCCGCGCGAAAAACACCCCGAGCCACAGGAACATCGCACCGACCCCGATGAGCCCCGTCTCATACCAACAGTCCAGCACGAAGTTGTGCAGGTGCTTCACGACTATCGGTGGCCGTTCGGGGCCGCGATCGACGGTGAGGATCCGTTCATAGAGTGCCGTATTGCCGAGGCCGACGCCCACGAACCGCTGCCGAGGCGGCGACGCCAGGGCTTGGCGCCAGATCACGGTGCGCCCGGCGCTCAACTGATCGGTCGCTCCGGACAGCGTGTCGCGCGAGGCGGCCCCGCGCAATAGGACATCACCCTGGGTCATGACCGCCGCCGCGAACAGCACCACGGTCACGGCCAAGGCGGTGCGGGCGCGCCACCCCTCTGCCAGCCAGGCGAAAATGAAAACGGCCGCCGCGAGGCCGACGAGCGCGGCGCGGCCCTGGGCGAGCAGGATGTAATAACCGGCCGCCCCCAGGAACAGCGCCGCGCCCCAACGCCCGGCGCGCCCGCCGGTGCAGAGGAGCGTGTACAAGGCGAAGGGGGTGAGGAACGCGAGACCGTCTTCCTGCAACATCCGCGTGGGGCTGAAATCCGGTGAGGGGAGCTGCCAAAGGAGCTTGCCGTAGAGGACCCCGAGCATGGCGATCGCCGCGAGTCCGAGTGTCCGGACCAGGCGCTCGAGACCGCCGGGTACTCGTTCGATGGCGGCATAGGCGAACAGCCACACCGAAGCCTCGGCCGCGAATTTGAGCCATTCGCGGATCCCACGCAGCGGGTCCAGGGCCGCCGGGATCCCGAGGGCGAAGGCCGTGAGCAGGGTCGCGAAAACCCACAGTAGCCGCCGGTCGAACGGTCGGGGCAAGCGCCAGACGAGCAGCGCCCACAGCCAATAGAGCACCAAGAGGCCCGTGAACACGGCTCGGCCCAAGACCTGGGCGAGCGGCAGCCCGCATGGGAGCAGGTAGCCCCAACGCCAGTAGGGTCCCTCGAGCCGGAGGTGCAAGCGGCTAAGCACTGCCGAGGGAGTGGACATACGCGAGCACCTGGTCGACACCGATCCCCGCCATCCCGGACCCGGGAACCGCCGGGATGATGGCAGAGAGGAATGGCGAATAGGCGAGCGGCGGGTATCGCCCATTGAATAGACCGATGGCCGGGGTATGAACGGCAGCCGCGAGGTTGTATACCCCGGTGTCGTTGCCGACGAAGAGCCCGCAATCCGAAAGGAGCGCCGCGACTTCGTCGATGGGTTCGCCGGTGACTGCCAGGCACCCTTCGTCGGGATGCTGTGTCGCGATGGCGGTCGCGACATCGCGCTCCGCTTCGCCGCCCAAGAAGAAGATGGTGGGAAAGACCGGTTTGAGCTCCAGAGAAAGGGCCGCGAAACGGGCCTCGCTCCAGCGCCGATCCGGCTCGCTGCACCCGATCCCCAAGGCCGCCCAGGGTCTTGGGAGCGCTCCGAAACGGCGGGCCACAGCCTCGCGGGCGGCACCGGAAATCGCGAGCGGTGGCTCGATACCGGGTCGTTCCAGCCCCAGGCGTTCGAGCAGGCGATCGGCCATGGCGATCGGGTGGCCATGGTGCTCATCCCGCGGGAGCGTTGCGCCGCCATCGAGCCACCTGCCTTGCCATCCGCGTCCATAACCGAAGCGCCTCGGGATCCCGGCGAGACGGCAGACGAACGCATACCGGCTGCTGCCGTGCAGCACGAAGGCCTCGGTAAAGCGATGCGCTTGGAGCTCGTGGGCTAGGCGTAAGATCCCCAAGACCCCATCGTGCCGGCCGCGGTTGCGCTCCAACCACAGGACCTCGCCCACCGCCGGCTCCGCGGCGAGGAGGCGGTCCGCCTGCGACCGGCGCTTGGTCAGAAGCGTCACGCTCCCCGCGGTGCCGGTGCGGGCGATGGCCCGGATATGCGGCAGATGCCAGAGCATGTCCCCGATTCCGGGGAGCGGCTGGATGACGAGCGTTCCGCCGGGAGTCGGATCAGCGCTCACGGGATTGGTGCAACGATTCATAGAGCGCAGTCGTGCGATCCAGCATCGCGCGCAGGGTATAAGGGTGGTGCAGCCGCGGCACCGTGCGCGGGCGCAGGATGAAATCCAAGGTCTTGGCCACCAGCGCTTGGAGATCTCCGGCCGGTGTTCGGCCTTCCGGAAACACGCGGGTCAAGATCTCGTCGGCCCCCCCATGGTCGTAACCGATCACCGGGACGCCGAGGCTCAGGGCCTCCAGGGTAGTGCGTCCGAAGGCCTCGGGGGCCTTCGAGAGGCACAACACGAGGTTCGAGGCAGCCATGACCTCACGCAGATCCGCGCGATGGCCGAGGTGGCTCACATGTTCGTTGAGCCCGCGGGCACCGATCTCCCCCTCCAGCGCCGAGAGTCGCTCGGGCCGGTCCGCGCCCCCCGCGAGGAGGCCGTGGACCGGTATGCCGCGCTCCCGCAGCGCCGCGATGAGGGCGAGAAAGTCATCCTGTCCCTTGCGCGGCGAGATCCGGGCGGGCAGGGTCAGGACGAATCGGCCGGCCAGCATCGGCATGTCGCGCTCCCAGGCTACCCGCCAGTCCGATGGCGGATCGTAGCCGTAAGCATAGTGCAGGGGATCCACGCCGCGGTGGATGACCGCGATGCGGCGCTCTTCGACCCAGGGATAGCAATATCGGATGTGATCGCGGACCGTGTCGGAGATGGCGATCACGGCTTCCCCGCGTGCCATGACCGCGCTGTAGCGGTTGACCGAATAGAGCCCGTGGAAGGTGGTCACGAAGCGCGGGCGTCGCGAGGGCGGGAGGCTGCGCCAGACGGTCAGAGCGAGCCAGGCGGGGACTCGCGAGCGGGCGTGGAGGATATCCACCCGCCGTTCACGCAAGAGGCGCCGGAGGGGGACGAGGTAGCGCAGGACACGCGCAGCCTTCTCCCCCACCTTCCACGGGATATGTTCCGCGCCGGCCTCGACGATCGCTTGCACCATGCGGCCGGGCGCCGCGATGACGAGCGCGCGATGCCCGCATCGCACCAGCTCGCGGGCGACCTCCAAGGTCCCCTGCTCGACCCCGCCGCCTTCGAGCGCGGGCAGAAGCTGGACTACCGTCAGGGGCACTGGGGGCTCATCGCAAGACCCGCCCAGAAGCACACGGCAGCCCCGGGACAAGTGTAATCGGTGAGCGGATGTGAGACCACACCCAGTGGCAACGAAAGCCGGGGAAGCGCCCTGACCTTAGAACAGGAGCTGGATGCCGGCGCTGATGCGATTCTCCAC
>JACCXJ010000042.1 GCA_013697045.1 Gammaproteobacteria bacterium
GACCTTCCCTCGTTCCTCCGCCAAGGCCGTGTAGTCAGGACGCCCCTCCGGCCTCCGCGTCACTTACCCTCCCATACTCAATGGGTTATTGCACGATCTCGAGGGCAGCGGTAGGGGAAGATCCGTCCGAGCATCTGCCTGGCCCTGGTGACATCAGCGAGGCGCGAGCTGGTGTACGCACAGAATGGCTTTGGTGCGCTCGCGACGGTGATCACCTCGTCGCCCGGCCCCATGGGCGGGTCAGGCGGCCTTTCGAAAGTCGTGGCTCGCCATCCGTGAAAGGGGTATTGCGGCGGGGGACCCGCTCCTGATCTTTGGTCCTTGGGATCAAACGTTGCTTCCCAGAGGGCCGGGGAACAGCGTGAGACGGTCGACCCCGGTAGCTAGATCCCAAAGGATGATCCGATCATCGGCATCCACTCCCGCCACGCTGCGCCCGCTGGGGTCGAATGCAAGCGCCACGATGTCCGCGCCCTGACTTTTCAGCACAGGCCCCTTCTGGCGGACGCCACATCCCACAACGTCACGACGGCGCCGTGTCCCAGCACGCCCAGGCGCGTTCCATCTGGACTGAAAGCAACCGTCGGAAGCCGCGTCCGAGCCTGGAACTCCCGTTGGATCGCGGAGTAGATCGCGCGTTAGCGGCACCGCCTCCAGGAGGTACGAATGAGCAAAATGACGACACGAACAGCAGCGCGATCGTGAACATCCAAACGCGTTTATTGCCCATACGCCACCTACCCCTCAGGGAACCCTGACCACACTGTGGTCCACCTACCAATAATGCGCCGGCCGGCTTCCGCTGCCTGATCACAGTGCTCGCGTTCCCCATATCACCAAGTGCGGTGTCGGTAAGATCACCGCGAGATGGAAAGCGAGACTGTAGTGCTTGATAGCTGGCCTAAGGGCGAGACGCCCCGGCCCCGAAGGGGCCGGGGTCTATGCCGCTTTACCCTCGCCCGGCGGGCTAGGGATAGGCCGGTCGCTCCGTCATTCTCAGCCGTTGTTGTTCGGGATGATCGGCAGCGCGCCGCCACCATCCTGAAACACGCTGCAGGCCGGTACGTCGAGCGGGTTGACCTTCTCCAGGCCGATAGGCAAGGTGAGCGCGAATACCGGTGAGATGACCCCCTGCAACTCAGCCTTCACGTTGCAGAACCAAAACTTCGGGGTTGTCGTGGCCTCTTCCGAGGAGCATTCGAGCGTGATGGGACCGATGGCGGGGGAGGGAAATCCGTCAACAAAGCGCACGAACTGCAAATCGAGTCCCATATGTGCCCCCGGCGCGTCCGGTGACCGGTACTTGTAGTCCTCTTTATCCGGTGATGATGGTCCCGTCGAGCGTGGTCATGATGCGCACCTGGTGCCCGTTGGGCTCTGTGTTGGCGCATGGCTCGGCCTGACACTGATCCCCGTTGCGCACGTTGAACAAGGCCGTCCCCTTGCCGACCAAGCTGTAGGCCTGCTGCTTCAGGTGATAGAAATTCCGTACCTCCGCGTTGCTGTTGATACTGCCTTCGTTGTCGGTGAGGTAGCGGACGATCAAAGGCGGTCCCCCATCGACGGTGGTAGCGTGATCAAACGCCGTTACGGCGTAACAGGTGCCAGCGCCGCCGGTAGCGAATACGGTCGCGGGCGATAAGGTACCGACGAATGCGGTGATAGAACCCGCGACCAGGGTTTTCGTTTGCCATTTCATGATGATGTCTCCTTGGCTGTTGAGTGGAAGTTGTGCGAACCGCCCGCGCTATCCCTCTCGAACCTCTCAAAGCAGCTACTGCCTCTCGGGTCTCCCGACGGTTGCACACCCGGCACGATAATGCCCTTCCACCGCCTCTGCATCCCCCTATTTGGAGGGGTGCGCTCATTTACGTCGTATGGTGCCGAAAAGGAAGGGCCCTGGCACCCTCGGCGGATGTCGAGCGTCTTGAGGTCCGGGCACCGCGGCTCGGGACCCGCCTTGGGGTCGGCCCACGGGAACACCAGAGAGGCTGTTGGCGCTGCGGAACCTGATAATGAAAATGAGACACCGGTGTTCGGATATGACGCTCGCGCCCCAGGCTCGTCCGGCGCCTGGGGCGGGGTTGGGACGGTGGGTTGATCCAGACCGCCGCCAGCAGGGGCTCGGGTGTCGGGAGCCTGCCTTTGAAACGCCTGTGGTTGGCGATGAAGGCGGCCTCCAGGGTTTGGTGCCGGTGTCGAGTAGGCCTTGGCACCCGGCACCGTGAGCGGATACGCCTGGAGCCTTGGGGATGAGAGTACGAGCACCGCGCCAAGCCCCGCGTACACCTACACCAACGCGGCGACCTATACGGTAAGCCTGACAGCCACTGGGCCTGGCGGGACCAATACCAAGACCCAAAACGGTTACATCACGGTCTCCTCAAGCAGCGGCGGTGGCGGTGAAAATAACGCCGGGCTCGTCGGGGCCTATAACTTTGAGGAAGCGAGCGGCTCGACCGTGGTCGATGCCTCCGGCAAGGGCAACACAGGGACCATCAGCGGCGCCACCTGGACCACGCAGGGACGCTTCGGCAGGGCGCTGTCCTTCGACGGGGTCAACGATTGGGTCACGATCAACGACGCCGCTTCCCTCGACCTCACCACAAGCATGACCTTGGAGGCCTGGGTGTATCCTACGGTCAACATGACCCAGTGGGCGACGGTCGTGTTGAAAGAGCAGCCGGGCGGCGGCCTCTACGAGCTTTACGCCAACGGCGACCGGAGCCAACCGCTGACCTCGGTCACGGTCGGAGGGCAGTATCGGGTGCTCTCCGCCGGGCCCTGGCTCTTGGCCAATCAATGGACCCATCTCGCGGCCACCTACGACGGCACCACCCAGCGCCTCTATGTTAATGGCACCCAGGTCGCGCAACGCTCACAGACCGGGCCGACCCAGGTGTCGAGTAGCCCGCTTCGCCTGGGCGGGAACAGCGTCTGGGGCGAGTTCTTCAAGGGTCGCATCGATGAGGTCCGGGTCTATAACCGGGTCCTGAGTGCGGCCGCGATCAACGACCGGACTGCAGGACGGGAAAAAGTATTACTTTGCCGCCAAGGCATATAATAGTGGCAAGACGACCTGGAGCGGGTTCTCGAACGAGGTGAGCGCGACCACTGCGCCCGCCACGACCGCCCCGGTCGCCAACTTCACCGCGGGCCCGAGCTCGGGCGTGCCCCCTTGACGGTCACCTTCACCGACACCTCGACCGGCAACATTACGAGCCGCTCCTGGAACTTCGGCGACGGCACGATGAGCACCGCGACGAGCGCCCCGACGACCGCCGCGAAAAACTACCCCAACTCCGGCACTTACACCGTCACCCTGACCGTCATGGGCCCGGCAGGAAGCAACACCACCTCGATGACCATCTTGGCGACGGCGGCAGCCCCGGTCGCGACCCAAAGCGCTTACATCACGGTCTCCTTGCCGACTAGCGGCGGTGGGAACAACGCCGGGCTCGTCGGGCTCTACAACTTCGAGGAAGCGAGCGGCTCGACCGTCGTCGATACCTCAGGTAAGGGCAACACAGGGACCATCAGCGGCGCCACCCGGAGCACCCAGGGACGCTTCGGCAAGGCCCTCTCCTTCGACGGCGTCAACGATTGGGTCACCATCAACGACTCGGCATCGCTGGACCTCACCACCGGCATGACGCTCGAGGCCTGGGTGTATCCCACCGTTAACATGACCGACTGGTCGACCGCACTTGTGAAAGAAAACCCCTCGCACGGATTGGCGTATGGCCTCTATGCCAACTCGGATACCAGCCGGCCTGCCGGTAGCATCTACATCGGCGGGGACAAGAACCTGCTCGGCGGTCCGTGGCTGTTAGCCAACACCTGGGTCCATCTGGCCACGACTTACAACGGCAGCACCCAGCTTCTCTATGTCAACGGCACCGAGGTGGCCAGTCGTGCGCAGTCGGGGTCCATCGAGGTCTCCAATGGGGCGTTGCGCATCGGTGGCAACAGCTTCTGGGGTGAGTTCTTCCAGGGCCGCATCGACGACGTTCGTGTTTACAACCGCGCCTTGAGTGCTACTCAGGTAAACACCGACATGAATAGTCCCTAGCCCCCTCCTCACCCCTCCGCATCTTGGTCGATACCGACACCATTGGGTCTGCGCCTGACTCTTTGAAGGCGCGACTCATCCCGGCAAAGCGCGATCGTGCCGCCGGCCCCGGTGTTTATTGGCCCCGGTGTTTATTGGCCACAGTGTTTATTGGAAGCTGAGCAGACGTTTGTGGCTATTGAACTGCGTCTTCAAAAACTGCATCTGGTCCGCCAGTATGCGGCGATTGGAGAGCGCCAGGAACTCCGCCCAGTTCGGGACATAAGGGACGGCGAGCAGGCCGACGCCGGCCTCTTCGGGCGTGCGGCTGCCCTTGCGGGTGTTGCAGTGCTTGCACGCGGCTACGACGTTCGACCAACGGTCATCTCCCCCACGGGACAGCGGGATCACGTGGTCGCGAGTCAGGTGCCCATCGGGAAACTCGTCGCCGCAGTACATGCACAGGTTGCCGTCGCGCAGGAACAATTCCCGATTGTTGAGCGGAGGGACCCCGCGCTTGGTCGGCTTCAGCCTCCGCGTACGTTTGACCGCGACGATGGAGTTGACAGACACCGAAGAGCGGCAGCCGGTGCGCCTGCAAGTTCCCCCGAAAAAGGTGAACACCCGCTCACCCGCGGTCCACGCGATCATGTCCCTGCTGTAGAGACACACCGCGTCCTGCCACGGGATCCACCTGATGGGGGAGCCGGTGACGTCCAGGCGCAAGATCAGTGGTGCCATGTCGGAGACCGTCGCAACCGCCGTTGCTTGGGGCTATGATGATGCCGCACCCTCGTCGCAGCATCGCTCGATGCAATCTCGTTTTTTATGCTAAATGCGTTACGAAATCAAGTAGACACCCGGCCAGTAGACCGGGAACGAGTCGGCGGAGGGGATCGTGCAGGCCATCGATGAGCTCGTGGAGATCATGGCGTGTCTGCGGGATCGGGATTCCGGTTGTCCCTGGGATCGCGAGCAGACCTCCGCCTCGCTCGTCCCGTTTACCATCGAAGAGGCTTACGAGGTCGCGGACGCCATCGACCGGGGCGCCCTGGACGACCTCAGGGATGAGCTCGGCGACCTGCTCTTCCAGGTGGTCTTCCACGCACAGATCGCTGCCGAGGGCGGGGATTTCGACCTGGCAGCGGTCGCCCGCGGCCTTGCGGCTAAGCTCGTGCGGCGACACCCGCATGCCCTCTATTCTCTTTCATCACTTGCGGACGCCGCGGTCCCGGATGCCCACGCGCAGGCCGCCGCCTGGGAAGGGCACAAGGCCACAGAGCGGGCGGCGCGGGCCCAGCAAGGGATCTCGAGCCGGCTGGATGGCGTGGCGCTCGCCCTGCCCGCCATGACCCGGGCCTACAAGCTCCAGAAGCGCGCCGCCGAGGTCGGCTTCGATTGGCGTGAAACGAGCGCCGTCCTCGGTGCCGTGGGAGAGGAGCTTGCGGAGGTCCGCGAGGCCCTGGCACGCGGATCGGAGGCCACGAGCGCGGCGCTCATGGAGGAGATCGGCGATCTGATGTTCGCCTGTGTCAATCTCGCCCGGTTCGTCGGCATGGACCCCGAGATGGTCCTGCGGCGGGCCAACTCGAAATTCGAGGCACGCTTCCGTTTCATCGAGCGTCGGCTCGCGAACGCGGGGCGAGGGTTGGGCGATGCGGACCTGGCGGAGATGGATGCCCTGTGGGATGAGGCCAAGGCCGAGGGCTACTGACTGGGTGCCGGAACGGCTGCGGAAAAAAAGAGAGGGTGCGGGGAGCACCCTCAACAACCAATTAAGGAGGAAGCACTGTCCGTTAGGACATGTGCGCGCTAATAACAAAGCACGAGTCGTGCTATGTTAAGAGTGTCGTTCCTATACAATAAGTTAGCTACAGGCGCCGGTGCCCTGACAGGAACTTCGTCAACTATCTGACGGGCCTTGGCGCCACGATCCCCGCCAAGCGCCGGGATTTTGACGGTGGTGGCGGATCCGGGTCCGAATCAGCGACACCCCGCCGGTCCGTCCTAGCATTCTTCTTCCGGGCCAGGCCCGTTACAATTGTTGCATTGCATATATCGCGGTGCAGAACCCCTTCAGGACCACCGGCCGTCGAGGAATGCCCCTATGTCCCAAGACCCGAGACAGCACTATCCCGGCAACGGCGTGATGCCATGGAACCCCTGGACGAGCCAGGCGTTCACCAGCCTGGACCCTTTCGGTATCGTATCCTCGTGCCTCGCGGTGCAGGGCGCCTGGTTGCGCCGGCCCGATCGGTTGGCGCAGGAGGCCGCCAAATTCTGGTCGCAGATCACGTTGCTCCAGATCCAATCCTTTGCGCGGTTCCATGGCCAGGCCGTCGAGGACACCATCCCGCCCGTGCGCCAGGATGAGCGATTCCAGGAACCCGTGTGGACCGAAAGCCCCTATTTCGATGCCGTCAAGGAGCACTACCTGGCCGTTACCCGGTGGCTCGAGGACGCCATCGAGAACACCCCGGAGGTGCCGGACAAGACCCGCCGCAAGGCCGGTTTCTGGACCCGGCAGGTGCTCAATGCCCTGGCGCCTTCGAACTTCTTCTGGACCAATCCGGAGGCCTTGTACAAATGCCTGACCACCGGCGGGCTGAGCGTCCTCTGCGGCGCCCGGAAATTCAGGACCGATCTCTCCAGGGCCGACGTGCCCATGGTGGACCCGGCCCCGTTCCAGGTGGGACGCAATCTGGCCTGCACGCCCGGAAAGGTTGTTTACCGCAACGCGCTACTAGAGGTCCTCCAGTACGCACCCACGACGGAGCGGGTGCATGCGGTGCCTATCGTGATCGTGGCCCCTTGGATCAACAAGTATTACATCCTGGATCTGGACGCGAAGAAGAGCCTGGTGCGCTTCCTGGTCTCGCGCGGCTTCACGGTGTTCATGACCAGCTGGAAGAACGCGGGTCCCGAGGCACGCGACACGGAGCTCGACGACTACCTGCTGGAGGGCGTGCTGCAGGCGGTCGAGGTGGCCCGCGAGGTCACCGGCGCCGATCAAGTCCACGCGGCCGGCTACTGTGTCGGTGGGACGATCCTCACGGCGCTCATGGCCTGGTTGAACCGGGACGGCAACGGGGCGGCACCGCCCATCGGACATTTCACCCTGCTCACGGCGCTGGCGGACTTCGCCGCCCCGGGCGACATCGAATTCTTCATCGACCGCGACAGCCTCGGGTTTCTGGAAGGGCTCATGGACCAGTCGGGCTATCTCGACGGTGCCGCTATGGCCTGGTCGTTCCGCATGCTGCGCTCGAACGGACTCATCTGGCACTACGTGGTACGCAGCTATCTCTACGGCGAGGACCCGCCGCCCTTCGATGTGCTGTACTGGAACACCGATTCGACACGCCTGCCCGCGCGCATGCACGCGACCTATCTGCGCGAGTGTTATGTCAAGAACGCACTCATCGAGCCCGACGCGCTCACGCTCGGCGGGCGCGGCATCGATTTGCGCCGCATCCGCCAACCCTTGTACATGGTCGGGACCGAGCAGGACCATATCGCACCCTGGAGGGAGACCTTCAAGCTCTGCGGGGTGGTCCAGGGGCCGATCCGCTATGTGCTCGCGACCTCCGGGCACATCATGGGCATCATCAGTCCCCCGGTGGACCCGCCCAAGCGCCGTTACTGGGTTGGTGATGCAGAGGGCCACGGTGATCCCGAGACCTGGCGCGCCGGCATCCCCAAGACCCTGGGATCCTGGTGGGAGGACTGGGCGGCGTGGCTGGCGGAGCGCTGCGGCCCTCTGACCAAACCCCCGCCGCTCGGCAGTGTCCGGCGTCCGGTCTTGGGGGACGCCCCGGGGACTTACGTCCTGGAGAAGTGATCCCTGGCCGGCCTCGCGGCGTCCTTGTCGCGCTCGAGCATGGCATACGCCGAGTGGTTGTGGATGGACTCGAAGTTCTCGGATTCCACCACATAGGCCGCCACGCGCGCGTCATCATTGAGGCGCACGGCGACGTCGCGCACGATGTCCTCGACGAACTTCGGGTTGTCGTAGGCGCGCTCCGTGACATATTTCTCATCGGGGCGCTTGAGGAGGCCATAGAGCTCACAGGACGCGACCGATTCCACGATGTCGATGATCTCCTCGATCCACAGGAAGTCGCGGATCCGCACCAGCACGGTGACATGGGAGCGCTGGTTGTGCGCGCCGTAATCGGAGATGTCCTTGGAACACGGGCACAGGGTGGTGATGGGCACCACGACCTTGACCTGGATGCTCGATACCCCCTCCTGGACCCGGCCGATGAAGGTCACGTCGTAGTCGATGAGGCTCTTGACCCCGCTCACGGGGGCCGCTTTCATCACGAAGTAGGGGAAGGTCATCTCGATGTGGCCGACCTTGGCGTGCAGTAGATCGGACATCTCCGCCATCATGCGCTTGAAGGATTCCACCGTGATCTCGTATTCATGGTGGTTCAGGATTTCGACGAAGCGCGACATGTGGGTGCCCTTGAAGTTGTGGGGCAGGCCGACGTACATGTTGAAGCTCGCGACCGTGTGTTGCTCGCGCCCGGAGCGATCCCGCACCACCACGGGGTGACGGATGTCCTTGATGCCGACGCGGTCGATGTCGATCCGGCGGGTATCCTGACTGCTCTGGATGTCCGAGATCTCGGGGATGGCGTGCGCCCTTTCGTTCATCGCTTCGATACCTCGATGGGGATGGTCGGGTGGCCGGCGTCGGACACCGCCTGGATCTTAAACGCATTCCGGCCCCCCGGCTACCCGGCGGCGTTCCCGCTCAACGGTCCCTTTGGGTGATGTACGCCGCCATGTAACGCAGCGGTTCGCCTGCCTCGCCCAGGGGCTCGATACTCGAAAGCGCCTCGGCGTGCAGTTCCGCCGCGGCCCGGCGCGCCCCCTCCAACCCCAGGAGGTTCGGGTAGGTGGGCTTGTCGCGGGCCATATCCGAGCCCTGGGGCTTTCCGATGACCTCCGTCTCCCCCTCGATGTCCAGGATGTCGTCCTGAACCTGGAAGGCCAACCCGATGCGCTTGGCATAGTGGTCCAGTCGCGCCACGACCCCCGCCTCGACCTCCGGGCTCGACATCGCGGCCAGCACCACACTCGCGCGGATCAAGGCCCCGGTCTTATGGATGTGCATGTTCTCCAGCTCGGCCAGGGTGAGGGTGCGGCCCACGGCGGCGAGATCCAGTGCCTGTCCCCCGGCCATACCGCGCGAGCCGCTCGCCACCGCGAGCGTGTCGATCATCTGGACGCGGTGCCCGGCAGACGCCAGCATCGCCCCATCGTGGGCCAGGACATGGAAGGCCAGCGCCTGCAAGGCATCGCCGGCCAGGATCGCCGTGGCTTCACCGAAGGCCTTGTGGCAGGTCGGCTGGCCGCGCCGCAGATCGTCGTCGTCCATGGCCGGGAGGTCGTCGTGGACCAGCGAATAGGCGTGTACCAGCTCGACGGCGCAGGCCGGGCCGTCCAGGGCCTCGCGCGGGATCCCGAGCGTCGCCCCGGTTGCGTAGACCAGGAGCGGCCGCATGCGCTTGCCGTTGCCGAGCACGGCATAGCGCATGGCCTGGTGCAGGTCCGTGGGCGCGATGCTCGGGGCCGGTAACCAGCCCTCCAGTGCGTGTTCGACGGCCACCGCGAGTCCCGGCAAGCGTGCGGAGAATGAAGACATGGGCAGAGGAGCCTGCCCGACTAGGTCGGACCCGACGCTGGCGGCTCGAACGGCGCGAGCCGTTCGCGACCGTCCGTCTCCATCAAGGCCTTGACCCGCTGTTCGGCTTCGGCCAGGGACTTCTGGCAGGCCCTGGTCAAGGCGATCCCACGTTCGAAGTGCTTGAGCGACTCCTCCAGCGACAGCTCCCCGCTCTCCAGTTTCTCGACCACGGCCTCGAGCGCCGAGAGCGCTTGCTCGAAATGGAAGCCGGTCGTTCTCTTCGCCATCGTCGCTCGCCCCGATCGGCCGTGCCTGTTTCGCCACGTATTCTTACGGTAGCGTACGACCTTCGAGGGGTCAACGCGGGCCTCGGGGCCCCGCCTTCAGAGAGTCGATTCCAATAGAGGTTTGAGTCTGGACGAAGTAGGGAGCGGGGTCATCAGGCGGCGCACTTGGATCGGTGGTGGCTGGATTGAAACAGCCGCCGTCTGGCTTGGTTGAGTTGCTGGGCGGCCTCGGTGTCTGTCAGGCGTGTGGCCTCGGCCTGGAGTGGGGCAAGGGTGATGCCGGGCTTGAGGACGGTCTCGGCATCGGGCAGCGAGGCCAGCTTCTTCAGGGGCGTCATGACCAACCGTTGGGGGTAGCGTTTAAAATCGCTACTCGCCGTTGCAACACCGCGTCGAACGTGCGACTTTGTTCGTCGAGACCTGCCGACCGGCCCTGGGGCACACGGTGTTGGAACCGCCCATCCGGTCCGAGAGGGATCACTCGCTCGCGAACCGTCACCAGCCTGAGAAGGAAATTCAGATGTCCCGCGGTTATTTCCCTCGCTTCGGTTACTCATCCCTCCTGCTTACGCTTGCCCTCAGCGTCCCTGGGGTCCTCTCGGGGGTGCTGCTCGCGGACCCTGCGGCGGCGCGCGCGGGTCTTTCGAGCCTGCCTCCCGACGCAAAGTGTAGCATCTCCGCGGCGCTCGGCCGGGACCAACGGGCCTACCACGCCGAGCGGCAGGGCGAAACCTGGCGGCTGGACAATGCCAGGCACGGCCTCCGGGCGGACTTCACCGCCGAGAGGGTCGAGGTGCAAAGCGGTGCGGCGCGTTTCGAGCTGCGACTCACCGGGTTCGGCCGTGGGACGCGGGTCGAGGCCACACCCGAGGCGAACGCCAACCGCATCGAGTACCGGCGCGGCGGGCTCACCGAGTGGTATGCGAACGGGCCGCTCGGTTTGGAGCAGGGCTTTACGCTGGATAGGCCCCCGGCGAGGGTGACGGGCGAGGCGCTGCTCCTCGCCTTGCGGCTATCGGGAGGAGTGACGGCCACGCCCGACCCGCAAGGAGATGGGGTGACTTTCGAGACCCATTGGGGTTCCACGGTCTTGCGCTATCGGGGCCTGGTCGCCTGGGATGCCGAAGGCCGTGCGCTGCCCGCCTGGTGGCAGGTCGCGGGCACCGAGGTCCGGCTGCGGGTCGATGATCATTCGGCCCGTTATCCCGTGGTCATCGACCCCTTCTTCCAGCAAGCCAAGCTCACCGCCTCGGACGCGGCGGATCGCGATAGGTTCGGCGGCGACATGGCCGTGAGCGGCGACACGATCGTCGTGGGGGCGCACGGCGACGGGGCGGATGGCGACAATTTTTATGGCGAAGGCTCGGCCTATGTGTTCGTGAAGCCCCCGGGCGGCTGGGGCGGGGCGCTCACCGAATCGGCCAAGCTCACTTCGTCGGATGCGGGGGATGAGGAGGGCTTCGGCGATTCCGTGGCGGTGAGCGGCGACACGGTGGTGGTGGTGGGGCAGCTGCTTCAACAAGAGCCAGAGAGAGCGTATGTATTCGTGAAGCCCGCCGGCGGCTGGGCCGGGTCGCTCACCGAAACCGCCCGGTTCACCTCCTCGTCCTTTTTTTTTACCTCCGTGGCCGTGAGCGGCGACACGGTGGTGGTGGGGACAGCGACGGATGACGTCGCCTATCTGCTCGTGAAGCCTCCCGGCGGCTGGACGGGGGATCTCGCCGAGTCGGCCAGGCTCACCGCTTCGGACGGGACGGAGTTTGGCGACTCCTTCGGCGGCTCCGTGGCGGTGAGCGGCGACGCCGTGGTGGTGGGGACGCACGGCCGCGGCAACAACGGCTCGGCCTATGTGTTCGTGAAGCCCCCCGGTGGCTGGGCCGGGGCGCTCACCGAGTCGGCCAAGCTCATCGCCTCGGATGGGGGCGATCCGTTGGCGGACAACTTCGGTCAATCCGTGGCCGTGAGCGGCGAAACGGTGGTGGTAGGGGCGCTCACGTTAGGTTTCTTCGGCGGCTTCAGTGGCGAAGGCTCGGCCTATGTGTTCGTGAAGCCCCCCGGTGGTTGGGTCGGGACGCTCACCGAATCGGCCAAGCTGACAGCCTCCGACGGGAGGCCGTTCGACAGGTTCGGCAGTTCCGTTTCGGTGAGCGGCGACACCGTGGTGGCCGGAAATAACAGAAATCAAGGCCTCGGCGTACGTGTTCGTGAAGCCCCCCGGTGGCTGGGCCGGGGCGCTTACCGAATCCGTCAAGCTCATCGCCTCGGACGGGGCGGCCGATGACTTCCTGGGCTCCGTAGCCGTGAGCGGAGACACTGTCGTCAGCGGGGCGCCCGGCGCCGACATCGGCGGCAAGGAAGGCCAAGGCGCGGCCTATGTGTTCGATCTGTCGGCCATCCCCCAGCCGCCGCCCGCGCTCCCCCCCTCCACCTGGTCCTTCTCCGAGCGGCGGCTGCACGGTCAACGGTGTACCGGATCAAATGTGTCTGGGCACACCGGGGAACGACATCATCATCGGTACACCCGGCCCCGACGTGATTGCAGGTCTCGGAGGCAACGACACGATCCGCGGCGACGACCGCCTCTCCGGAGGCCCGAGCCGGGACCGGCTCATCGGGGATGCAGGCAACGACCGGCTGCGAGGCGACGGAGGAAACGACACACTGGTGGGAGGACCCGGCAGGGACCGCTTGAACGGCGGCAAAAGCCGTGACCGGTGCAAGCGCGATTCGGCCGACGCGACACCCGTCGCCTGCGAGTGATCGACAACGGTCCCGTGGCGCGCAGGCTGCCCGAGGCGATCCCGGCGGGACACTCCACATCCGGGTTTGCCGGCAAACCGCACAAACAGGGCGGCTAAGCGGCGTTATCGCGTAACCCTCCATCCGGGAAGGCGGCACATGAGCCGAGCCATTATCAGCGTGGAAGCCGCGGATCGTGAAGGGGAAGTCGTCCAGCAGCGCCCACGGTTGGCGGCGCGCCCGGTAGCCGGCGACGGCCCGCAGGTTGTAGAGAGGCGCCATCGAGATGGACGCCCGCCGCGCCTAGCGGGTATCGCCGAAGACTGCCGGGCGCGCTGCATCAGATGCTGGGGGGCGGGCCCTGAGAGGGTGTCGTGCAGGGCATCGGTCTCGGCCAGAGTTGACATGGCGCCGGGCGGGTTCTAGACTGCCCTTCACACCTTAGACTAAGTCTAAATCGGCCCCAGGGCCGCATCATCGTCAACCCGATCAGTGAGCATCCGCTCGTCTACACCCCCAATCGCCTACGTAAAGATATCATCGAGGAGCAAGTCGCATGGCACTCAAAGGCAGCAAGACCGAGGACAACCTCAAGCACGCCTTCTCGGGCGAGTCGCAGGCCAATCGCCGTTATCTCTACTTCGCCCAGAAGGCGGACGTGGAGGGCTACAACGACGTGTCGGCAGTGTTTCGCTCGACGGCCGAGGGCGAGACCGGGCATGCCCACGGGCATCTGGAGTACTTGGAGGAGGTAGGCGACCCGGCCACCGGCCTGCCCATCGGAGACACCTCGAACAACCTCAAGGCCGCCGTCGCCGGGGAGACCTACGAGTACACGGACATGTATCCGGGTATGGCCAAGACGGCCCGCGACGAGGGCTTCGGCGAGATCGCCGACTGGTTCGAGACCCTGGCCAAGGCCGAGCGTTCTCACGCCAACCGCTTCCAGAAGGCCCTGGACACCCTGTAGCAACGGACCAGGCCCCGCCCCGCGGTGTGAGGGGTTTGAGGGATGCAGGGGTGCTCCGTTCCCTCCCTGCCACCCCCACCCTACCCTCCCCCTCCGCAAAAGCGCGGACAGGGGAGGGGATGCCGCGGTTGGTGAGCCGGGCCGAATCGTATAAATCGTATAAGTAGAAGGCGGCCCGGTTCGGCATTTCCAGGCCCAGGATACGGACCAGCGGGAATGACATGAGCGAGCGATCGGAGGGCCAACAGGAGAGAAAGAGCGGCGAGGGCAGTCTCGAGGCCCCCACCCGCCATCCGATCCGATGGAAGGAGCCCGGTTTCTACGACGAGGCCGCGCTCAACGCTGAGCTCGCGCGCGTCTTCGATGTCTGCCATGGCTGCCGGCGCTGCGTGAGCCTGTGCAATGCCTTCCCGACCCTCTTCGACCTGGTCGACAACTCGCCGACCTTGGAGGTCGATGGGGTCGATAAGGCGCATTACCCAAAGGTCGTGGAGCAGTGTTATCTCTGCGATCTCTGCTACATGACCAAGTGTCCCTACGTGCCCCCGCATCCCTGGAACATCGATTTCCCGCACCTGATGCTACGCGCCAAGGCGCATTCCCACCGCGCCGGGCGCACCCGGACGCGCGATCGGATCCTCGGCGCCACGGATGTCGTCGGCCGCATCGGCACCATCCCGGTGGTCGCCGCGCTGGCGAATGCGGCGACCCGGAGCCGCCCGGTCCGCCGCCTCATGGACAAGGCCCTGGGCATCCATCCCGACGCCCCCTTGCCGGTGTTCCATAGTCGAACCTTGCGCAAGCGGGAGCGCTGGCGTGTGGGTCCGGCCGCCGAGACGACCGCCGAGACGACCGGAAAGGTAGTCCTCTTCGCCACCTGCTACGGGAACCGCCACGAGCCCCGCATCGGCGAGGACCTTATCGCCGTCTTCGAGCACAACGGGGTCCCGGTGCGGCTCACCGAAGACGAGGTGTGCTGCGGCATGCCGCGGCTGGAGCAGGGCGATCTCGAAGCCGTCGAGCAAAAGGCACGCCGTAACGTGGCGACGCTCCTGCCCTGGGTCGAGGGCGGTTGGGACATCGTCGCCACCGTCCCGTCCTGCGTGCTCATGTTCAAGAAGGAGCTGCCTCTGTTGTTCCCGGGCGATGGGCCCATCGAGCAGGTCGCGGCCCGGTTCTTCGACCCCTGCGAATACCTGGCCCTGCGCCACAAGGCCGGGCGCCTCAAGACCGACTTCAAGCACGCGCTCGGCACGATCGCCTATCACGTCCCTTGTCACCAGCGGGTGCAGAACATCGGCCCCAAGACCGCCGAGGTCTTGGGGCTGGTACCGGGCACGAGCACCGAGCGCATCGAGCGTTGTTCCGGACACGATGGCACCTATGGGGTCAAGCGCGAGACCCACGAGATCGCGGTCAAGATCGGTCGGCCGGTGGTGAGCCGCATGGCCGGTGCCGATCACTGCACGAGCGACTGCCCGCTGGCCGCGAGCCACCTGGAACACGGGTTGTCGGGCGAGATACCCGTGAGCCACCCGCTGTCCTTGTTGCGCTTCGCCTACGGTATCTAATCGGCGTGCAGGGTTTAACGCGCGCCGATCTCCTGGGCCTCGAGCAATACGCCGTCGAGCGCCCGCGCTTCCGCGCCGAGGTGATGGCGCACAAGCGCAAGCGCATTCTGGGTATCGGGCCGCACGTGAGCCTCCATTTCGAGGACCGGCTCACCGTCCAGTATCAGATCCAGGAGATGCTGCGCGTCGAGCGGATCTTCGAGCGAGAGGCGATCGAGGCCGAGATCGAGACCTACAACCCCCTGATCCCCGACGGCACCAACCTCAAGGCCACCATGATGTTGGAGTACGAGGACCCGGCCGAGCGGAGCCGCGCCCTGGCGCTCTTGATCGGCGTGGAAGACCGGGTGTGGTTGCGGGTCAATGGCCATGCCCCGGTATTCGCGATCGCCGATGAGGACCTTGCGCGCGATACCGCGGAAAAGACCGCCTCCGTTCACTTCCTGCGTTTCGAGCTCGAGCCGGAGATGCGGGTCGCCCTGAGAGGCGGCGCCGGTCTTTGCGCAGGCATCGACCACGATGCCTATCACCATGCGCTCGAACCGATCCCATCCCAGATCCGCGATGCCCTCCTCGCGGATCTCGACTGACCTTATTCGGACGCGGATGCTCGGGGTTCAGCGACCCGTATCCGCATGAACCAGCGCTACGACGCCTCCGACATCGAGGTCCTCTCAGGCCTCGATCCGGTCCGCAAGCGGCCGGGCATGTTCACCGACACGACCCGCCCCAACCACCTGGTCCAGGAGGTCGTGGACAACAGCGTGGACGAGGCCATCGTGGGCCATGCCAAGCGCATCGAGGTCATCCTTCATAGTGACGCCTCCGTCACCGTCACCGACGACGGCCGGGGGATGCCGGTCGATGTCCATCCCGGGGAGAAGGTCACGGGCGTCGAGGTGATCCTGACGCGCCTGCACGCCGGCGGGAAGTTCACCACCGGCAAAACCTATCGCTTCTCGGGCGGGCTGCATGGCGTCGGGGTGTCGGTGGTGAACGCGCTCTCGACGCGCCTCGAGGTGTGGGTGCGCCGCGGGGGCCGGGAGTACCACATGGGCTTCGAGGGCGGGGAGAAGAAGACGGAGCTACACGCCGTGGGCCCGGTCGCCAAACACAACACCGGCACCACGGTGCGCTTCTGGCCCGATCCCCGCTACTTCGACGCGCCGCAGATCGCGATCCCGAAACTGAAACACGTGCTCCGAGCCAAGGCGGTGCTGTGCCCCGGTCTCTCGGTGCGCCTTTATGACGAAGACAGCCGCGAAGAGATGGAATGGCGTTATGAAGACGGCCTCGCGGGGTATCTCGGCGAGGCCCTCGCCGGCCTCGAGCGCGTCCCCCGCGAGCCTTTCACGGGGAGCTTGGAGGGCCCGCATGAGGCGGTGGACTGGGCCTTCGTATGGCTCACCGAGGACGCCGAGACCCTCGCCGAGAGCTATGTCAACCTGGTCCCCACCCCACAGGGCGGCACGCACGTCAACGGCCTGCGCCAGGGGCTCGCGGACGCCGTCCGGGAGTTCTGTGAGTTTCGCGACCTGCTCCCGCGCGGGGTCAAGCTCGCGCCCGAGGATGTCTTCGAGCGCTGTGCCTATATCGTCTCGGTCAAGCTCGAGGACCCCCAGTTCGCTGGCCAGACCAAGGAGCGGCTCGGCTCGCGCGCCTGCGCGGCCTTCGTCTCCGGGGTGGTACGCGATGCCCTCTCCCTATGGCTCCACCAGCATGTCGAGACCGGGGAGCGCATCGCCGAGATCGCGATCCTGCGCGCCCAGAACCGGCTGCGCGCCGACAAGAAGGTGGTGCGCAAGAAGATCACCGGTGGCCCGGCGCTGCCCGGCAAGCTCGCCGACTGCACGGCGGAGGGACCGGCCAGCTCCGAGCTATTCCTGGTCGAGGGCGATTCGGCCGGCGGTTCCGCCAAGCAGGCGCGCGATCGGGAGTTCCAGGCCGTCATGCCCCTGCGCGGCAAGATCCTGAACACCTGGGAGGTCGAGCCCGGCGAGGTCCTGGGCTCCAAAGAGGTCCACGACATCGCCGTCGCGATCGGGGTGGACCCCGGCTCGCAGCGGCTCGAGGGCCTGCGGTATGGCAAGATCTGCATCCTCGCCGACGCCGATTCCGACGGCCGCCACATCGCGACCTTGCTCTGTGCCCTGTTCGTGCGCCACTTCCGGCCGGTGGTCGAGGCCGGGCACGTGCACGTCGCGATGCCGCCGCTGTATCGCATCGATGTCGGTCACGAGGTCTTTTACGCCCTGGACGAAGAGGAGAAGCAGGGGCACCTCGATCGCATCGCCGCCGAGAAGCGCAAGGCCCGGCCCAACGTGCAGCGCTTCAAGGGCCTGGGCGAGATGAACCCACTGCAACTCCGCGAGACCACCATGGCCCCCGAGACCCGCCGCCTCCTGCAGCTCACCCTCGCCTCGGGCGACGAGACCGACGGCATCCTGGAGATGCTGCTCGCGAAGAAGAAGGCCCCCGAGCGCCGCCTCTGGCTGGAGTCTAAGGGGGACCTCGCGGTGGCGGAGTAGCCAGTAACCCGGGTTGACACTCGATAGGTACAGCCCTAGACTCACAGGCGTTTTAGACTGAGTCTAAAGCGACAGAGCAGGGTCAAGGGCGACCAACCATCGGAATGAAACAGTAAGACAAGAGGAGGACCGACGT
This sequence comes from Gammaproteobacteria bacterium, assembly GCA_013697045.1. Taxonomy (GTDB): domain Bacteria; phylum Pseudomonadota; class Gammaproteobacteria; order JACCXJ01; family JACCXJ01; genus JACCXJ01. The sequence continues at coordinate 17,921 of JACCXJ010000042.1, forward strand.
GGCTGACATCGGCAGCGAAAGCGAGAACCCAGTAATCCCCTCCCCGACTCCCAAGACGACTCGGCCCAGGACGAACCGGGACTGGTGGCCGAACCAGCTGGATCTGCAGGTTCTCCACCAGCACTCGCCCCGGTCCAATCCGATGGGCGCGAACTTCAACTACGCAGAAGCGTTCAAGACCCTCGACGTCGAAGCGCTGAAGCGGGACCTCATCGAGGTGATGACGACATCGCAGGACTGGTGGCCGGCCGACTACGGCCACTACGGGCCGCTCTTCATCCGGATGACGTGGCATGCCGCGGGCACGTACCGCATCGCCGACGGCCGGGGCGGTGGCGGCGAGGGCGCTCAGCGCTTTGCCCCCCTCAACAGCTGGCCCGACAACGTGAGCCTCGACAAGGCCCGCCGGTTGCTCTGGCCGATCAAGCAGAAGTACGGCCGGAAGATCTCCTGGGGCGACCTCATGATCTTCGCCGGCAACTGTGCCCTGGAATCGATGGGTTTCAAGACCTTCGGCTTCGGTGGCGGGCGAGAGGACATCTGGGATCCCGACGAGATCTTCTGGGGCCCTGAGGACACGTGGCTCGGAGATGAGCGCTACAGCGAGGACAGGGAGCTCACCGGTTCCGTCGGCGCCGTGCAGATGGGCCTCATTTACGTGAATCCGGAGGGCCCCAGCGGCAACCCGGACCCGCTGGCCTCCGCCAAGGACATTCGAGAGACCTTCCGCCGCATGGCGATGAACGACGAGGAGACGGCTGCGCTCATCGTCGGCGGCCACACCTTCGGCAAGTGCCATGGCGCGAACGATTCCGAGTACGTCGGTGCCGAGCCCGAGGGCTGCCCGATCGAAGCGCAGGGCCTCGGATGGAAGAACACCTTCGCGAGCGGGAGCGGGGTCTACAG
>JACCXJ010000108.1 GCA_013697045.1 Gammaproteobacteria bacterium
AAACCGGCCGTTGTGCGATCACATCAATCAACGGCCGGTTTCCGACCCCCAAGAGCTACACAATAGCGACAAAAAGGGGGAAGGTTGTTGTACCCGGCGCAGAGGCCCTCTCGCTGCCGCGCTACCAACATAATCGATAAAACGAGGAGGCATCTATAATGAGTTCCTATTCACCTGCGGTATTTACAAAAGCCGAGATCGTTCAGGCTTCCAGGACGGCCGACTGGCTGATCCTGGTCCTGTCGTTCCTGGTGTTCTGTGGCGGGTTCCACGTCCATGCCATGCTGACGATGGGCGACTGGGACTTCTGGACGGACTGGAAGGATCGCCGTCTGTGGGTCACGGTGACGCCGATCATGTGCATCACCTTCCCTGCGGCGGCGCAATATTTCATGTGGGGCAAGCTGCGCCTCCCCTTCGCGGCGACGTTCACCATCCTGGGGTTGTTGTTTGGCGAGTGGGTCAACCGTTACTTCAACTTCTGGGGCTGGACCTATTTCCCCATCAACTTCGTGTGGGCCGCGACCTTGGTCCCGGGCGCCATCATCCTCGATGTCGTCCTGCTGTGGTCGAAGAGCTTCCTGGTCACGGCCGTGGTGGGCGGTCTTGGGTTTGGCCTCATCTTCTATCCCGGTAACTGGGTCATGCTGGCGCCCCTGCACCAGCCGGTCGAGTACCACGGGATGTCCATGACCATCGCCGACATCCAGGGCTACAACTACGTGCGGACGGGTACGCCCGAGTACATCCGCTTCGTCGAGAAGGGCAGCTTGAGGACCTTCGGTAAAGACGTGGTGCCGGTTTCGGCGTTCTTCTCCGGGTTCATCTGCGTGCTCGTCTATTTCATCTGGCACTTCTTCGGCCGTTGGTTCTGCACCACGAAGTACATAACCGAGTACTAGACCTAGACCGCAGTCCGAAGAACCGAACCAAATAACACGATGAGGCTAAGACATGAGTAAGACAGCAATGACAAAGAGAGTCGGGCGCTGGGCCGCCGCGGGTCTCGCGATGGTGGTCGGCGCCACGGGCCTGTATGCCCCGGAGGCATCGGCCCATGGCGAGAAATCGCAGCAGGCGTTCCTCCGCATGCGGACCATCCATTGGTACGATCTCCGGTGGTCGGCCGATAAGGTCAAGGTCAACGACAAGATGACCGTCACCGGTAAGTTCCATGTGTTCAAGGGTTGGCCGGAAACGACGGCCAACCCCCAATATTCGCCGGCGTTCCTGAACATCGGTATCCCCGGTCCGGTATTCACACGGGTGGAATCCTACATCGGCGGTCAGTTCGTGCCGCGTTCTGTCAACCTGACGCTGGGTGAGAACTATACGTTCAAAGTGGTCCTGCAGGCGCGCAGGCCCGGTCGCTGGCACGTGCATACGATGATGAACGTGGAAGCGGCGGGTCCCATCATCGGCCCAGGCAAGTGGGTGCAGATCGAAGGGACGATGGCGGATTATAAGCACGAGGTCCAGACCTTGACCGGCCGCACAGAAGACATCGAGAAGGTCGGAACGGCCGGGATCTACGGCTGGAGCTTTTTCTGGTTCCTGTTCGGGTGCGCCTGGATCGCCTACTGGGCAATGAAGCCCCTGTTCATCCCACGTTACCTGGCCGTGAGGGACGGCGTACCGGAGGAGGATCTGTGCTCAGCAACGGACGTCAAGGTGGGCATTGGCTTCCTGTGTGCCGCGATCGTCATCACTGCGCTCAGCTACTGGAGCGCAAATGCCTCGTACCCCGTCACGATCCCGTTGCAAGCCGGCGTGATCGGCGTCATGGACCCGATCCCGGCAGGCGCACCGGCCGTTGAGATTGGGTTGGAGCAGGCGACCTACCGGGTGCCGGGCCGCTCCGTCAACATCAAGATCCGTGTGACGAACCGGGGTGTCAACCCGGTGCAGGTAGCCGAGTTCGAGACGGCCGGCGTTCGGTTCCTGAACCCGACGGTGTACAAGGACGACACCAACTATCCGCCCCAGCTCCTGGCGCCGGAAGGGCTCACCGTGGATGACAACAGCCCGATCCTCCCAGGTCACTCGAGAGTCATAACGGTCACCTGCACGGACGCCGCTTGGGAGAACGAGCGCTTGGCCGACGCCATCTATGACCCGGACGCCCGGTTCGGTGGCTTGTTCTTCTTCTCGGATACCAGCGGGTTCCGGCACGTCGTGCCGATCGGCGGCCCGCTGCTTCCGCGCTTCACCTAAACGGAAGGGCAGGGTTTCATGACCTGACGCGGAGCCCGATAACGACAACCAGGGGCTGGTTGCCCGCGTGAAGATCCACCGCCCCCAAATTGGGGGCGGTTTTTTTTTGGGAGACAGCCAATAGACGCGCGGGCCGTAGTTGGGCGAGCGCGAGCCAGAGCAAGCGAGGTATGTATGAGATATAAGAGAATCATGTGGGTGGCGGCTGCGGCAGCGCTGCTGGGCAGTTCACTCGCACACGCCCATGGCGGTGCGTCAATCGAGTTCGATACGTGTATTGTGGAGTTCGGGAAGTACCGGATGCACTTCACGGCCTATCAGCAGGCCACGGGTGGTCAGGAAATATGCTGGGACCTCCCGGCGCCGGGAAAGACCATCCTGGTTTTCGATTTCACGGACACGGAGATGCGGAGCAAACCCGTCGAGCTAAGGGTCGTCGAGACGGGGGAAGGAGGCAAGATCGCGGTTGGGGGGCCGATCAGGACGGTTGCCGAGCTCCCGACCAAGGTGTATCCCCAGGGGACCGTGAACCTGGAGTCGGAGTTCGAGGCCGGAAAGCGCTACATGGCCGTCCTGACCATGAGCGACGCCCGGCCACTGGTGCTGAAAGCGCCCATTCAGGTCGTCCCAAACCAGGGTACAAGCCTCTATGTCATGATCGGGTTAGGGATCATGGTCATCGGGGCCGTGATCTTCCTCGTTTTGAGACTGCGGCAGGGTCGCATGGAGACCGTTTAGGAACCGAATGGACTTTATCACCGATTATGGTCTGTTCGTCGCCAAGCTAGCGACCGTGCTGGTGTTTCTGTTGGCGCTGACGTTTGGCCTGGCGCTCATTCGCAAGCGTGGCAAGGCGGGGCAGGAAGAGCGCTTGGAGGTAAAGCGCCTGAATGACAAGTACGACGCCATGGCGCTGGCGCTGCGAGCGGCGATGGGGCCCAAGCGCGCGTTCAAGCAGGCGCACAGGGCGTTCAAGGCCGAGCGTAAGGCCCGGGCAAAGGATGCCGCCGGCGGGAACGGGTCGGGCACCAGAAAGCGCGTGTTCGTCCTGCGTTTCCAGGGTGATATTCGCGCTTCAGCGGTGGCGGCGCTACGTGAGGAGGTGACCGCGGTCCTGACGGTTGCGACCCCGAACGATGAGGTCGTCGTGATCCTGGAAAGCCCGGGCGGGGTGGTCCACGGCTATGGCCTGGCCGCGTCCCAGCTACAGCGCTTCAAAGACCATCGCATCGCGCTGACAGTGGCGGTCGATAAGGTGGCGGCCAGCGGCGGCTATCTCATGGCCTGTGTCGCCCAACGTATCATCGCGGCCCCGTTCGCGATCCTCGGCTCTATTGGCGTGGTGGGCCAGATGCCGAATTTCAACCGGCTACTCAAGACCCATGATGTGGACTACGAGCTGATCACGGCCGGCGAGTACAAACGCACGCTCACGATGTTCGGTGAGAACACCGAGAAGGGGCGGCAGAAGTTCCGCGAAGACATCGAGATCACCCATGCCTTGTTCAAGGACTTCGTCAGGACCCATCGACCGGATGTGGACATCGAAAGGGTCTCGACGGGCGAGCACTGGTACGGGCTCCAAGCCCTGGAGCTCAAGCTCGTCGATGCGGTGCGCACGAGTGACGACTATCTGAGGGACGCCAGTGCCACGGCCGATCTGTATGAGCTGACCTACATTCGAAAGCGGCGTGGACTGGAGCGGATCCTTTCGCCGGGGGTGTGGTGGGGCTGAGAGTGTGACAAGACCCTGAGGTCGATAAAGGGCGGGTCCCGCCCTTCCGTCAGCGCTGGCAGCGCGGACAGAAGTAGGCAGAGCGTTGGCCGAGCCGCACTTGGCGTACCGGGGTGCCACAGCGCCCGCAGGCCCCGCCGGCGCGGCCGTAGACCCGGAGGTGCTGCGCGAAGTAGCCTGGTCTCCCACTCGTGTCGGTGAAGTCCCGCAGCGTCGTCCCACCGTCCCGGATGGCCCGTTCCAGCACCTCGCGGATGGCTTCGCCGAGGCGCTCGTAGCGGCTCGGCGAGATCCGGCGTGCCGGCCGGGTCGGACGGATCCCGGCGGCGTACAGAGCCTCGTTGGCGTAGATGTTCCCTACACCGGCGACGGTGTGGCTGTCCATGATGAAATTCTTGACAGCCACTCGCCTGCCACGCGCCCGGCCGTACAGATAGGCGCCGGTGAAGCCCGCGTCCCAGGGCTCTGGGCCGAGTGCGGCGAGCAGGGGGTGGTGCTCGGCCGGCTCGCGCGTCCACAAGACGACCCCGAAGCGACGCGGATCTCGCAATCGCAGGCAGGTCTCCTCAGCGATCACGAGGTCGAGATGCTCGTGGGGGCCGGGTGCCGTGGAGAGCGACACCAGGCGCAGGCTCCCCGACATCCCGAGATGCAGGATCACCGTTCCGGTCCGGGCCTCGAGGAAGAGGTACTTGCCACGCCGGCGCACGGCGGCTATGCGTTGGCCGGGTAGCTCTTGCACCAACGCGACGGGAACGGGCCAGCGCAGGCGTGGCTCCCGGACCACGACCGCCGTAACGCACCTGCCGAGCAGGTGGGGGGTGATCCCGCGGCGGGTGGTCTCGACTTCCGGAAGCTCGGGCACCCTCTTTTATCCTTTTATATCTCTTGGCTTTCTGGTCCGAGCGGCGCTGTCTAGGGCTCGGCCGCCGGGTCGCTGGGCGGCGGGTCTTGGGCAATGCCGTCACTCGCCTCCTGCCCGGCGCTTGGGTCTTTCTTTGCAGTGCGCGCGGGCCGGAGCAGCCGCTCCGCCATCCCGCTGCCCAATCGGTACTCGAGTCCCCGCTCCGGCTGCGCGAGGACCAATTCAGGCTCGCGGGCCAGGACCTCGAAGCGCAACGCCGGAGCGTCCTTCAGTTCCAGGGTGACCGTGTCCTGGGATGCCGCGTCGCGGCGCTTGCGGACCGCGAGCGCCTGGGCGGATAGCCAGTCGTCCGCGAGCTTTGCCAGGGCCTCCGTCTTTACTGAGGCGTCCTCCGGACGCAGCACCCAGCCGCTCTCCCGGTGTTCCACGGTCGCCCCGGGCAACTCGATCGCGGTCAACTCCCGGCCCTCTTCGGCGAGCCGCGTGCTCACGAAATCGCCGGGGTCTGCGAGCAACTGGTCGTATAAGCCGTCCATCGTGAGGTGCACCTGGTCTTTAAAGAGCACATAGCGCTGGCCGTTCATCGGGCTCGTGTCACCGAACGCGAAAGCATCGGCGTCCACCTCCATGCGGACCTTGGGTTCGGCGAGGCCGAAGCGCTTGAGGTCATGCCCCTGGGCGGGGAACGACGCCTGGCTGGTGCCTTCCAGAAATCCCAGGATCGACTGGACCCGACCGGGGTTCGCGGGCACCGAATAGGGTGCCCGCATCATCCAGCGCTCGCCTTCCTTCGCGAGCACGATGACCTCGCCATCCTTGCGTGTAACCGTGATGGCCTTGACCGCCAGTCCCTCGATCGCCGTCAGTCGGGGAAGCTGCTTCGGGGCATCGAGACCAGGCTCATAGACGGCCAGCAACACCAGGATCCCGACGAGCCCGATGAGGCCGAGGTTGAGCGCCATGCGCGCGTTCACTGCGTTTCCCTCACGCGCGGCGCCGTCTTAGCCAAACGAAGAACCCCATCCCGCCGAGCACGGCAGGTAACAGCATCAGGAACCCCGTGCTGATCAGCGCGGCCTGGGTGTCGGAGAGGTCGAGGCGCCGGTCGATGGCCGTGCCGGCCGGCACCTCGATCAAGGCCTCGTCGCTGGCCAGCCAGTTGACGGTCTTGAGCCCGAGGTCCAGGTTGCCACTGTTGCCGAGATAGCTGTTCGACAGGAAGTCGCCATCCCCGAACACCACGACCCGTTGTTCGGGCGGTGGTTTCTCCGATTTCTGCGCCTTTTCATCGGTGTTCAGTGTCGATTCCGGTCCTTGCTTCGGTATGTCGGCCACGGCCGTTCGATTACGTGTCAGTCGTAGAGCGATGTCGAGCGGGCCGTGGTGGTCGCTGCCCTCGTCGTAGCGCAACTCGCCCTCCAGCTTGCCGGTCTCGATCCAGGCATCTGCCCCCGAGGAGAGCAAGGGTGCCGCCTGCCATTCGTCCCAGACCTCGGCCTTGATCTCGCGTGCGTAGGGGAAGACCGTGAGGTAGCGGAATCCAGCGACCGGTGCCGTCGGTGGATAACTGGCCACCGGCACGATCGCCGGATGGTCTATGCCGAAGATCGCGGTCGCCGGATCGACCAGGGTGCCCGAGGATAGCTTGAGCCCGAGCTCTGCGGCGAGCCCATCGAGGCCGTGCAGCGGTCCGGGGTCCGCGAGCCACAGCAGGTTGCCACCCCCCTTCAGGTAGGCGGAGACGATCTCCACCTCGCGCGGCAGATAGTCGACCTCGGGGGTCGTGATCACGAGCACCGAGGTATTGTCGGGGATCGCGGGATGGCTCGCCAGGTTCAGTCCCTGGACCTTGATCCCACGCTTGCCGAGTTGCTCCGCGAACTGGTCGAGGTCATGGTTGGCATGGCCCACCGGGTTGCGTTCCCCGTGCCCTTCCAGGAACACGACGAAACGCTCCCCGCCCCGTAAGACGCGCTGCAGGGCGTTGGTCAGCGCCTCCTCGGTGTGCTCTTCGACGTGCTCGCTGCGGCCGGAATAGCGGATGACCAGTTCCCCGTCGGTCTGGATGCCCAGATCGCGGATTTCGTCGGGGGCCTTGTCGGGGTCCACGAAGCGCAGTCCGATATCGGGTTTGATCCGCCGGAAGCGCTCGATCAGGTCCTCGATGAGACCGCGTAACTCGGCATCGGGACGCGCGTAACCGATGATCTCGACCGGGCCCTGCAACCGTGCGAGCAACGCGGTGCTCGCCTCGGACAGGGTGTGGCGTCCGCCGCTGGTCCAGTCCGCGGTGTGGTGATAGCGGGTGCTGAGCCAGGCGAGGAGTCCGCAGATGGCCACGAGGAGGATCGCCGACAGGGCACTGTGCAGGCGCAACTGCCGCCGGTGCGGGACCATCATCGGGGGCGGCCCGCTAGCGGGGCAGCCGCTCGGCGTCCAGGCGCCACACGGTCAAGATCAGGAACAGCGCCGTCAGGAGCGCGTAGTAGACGAGGTCCGCCGAGTCGAATATTCCCTTGAGCAAGGGCTCGTAGTGGCTGAGGAGCGATAGGTAACGGAGGACCCCGCTGGCCTCTCCCGATTCCCCTGCCCAATCGACGATCCAAAGGAGCAAGAGGGCACCGAAGGTGCTCACCCCGGCCACGGTCGGGTGATCGGTCAGCACCGAGAAGAACAACCCGATCGCCACGAAGGCCACGATGAGCAAGCCGAGGCCCAGAAACCCGGCGCCGAGTTGGCCGAAATCCAGTGGCCCGCCGAGGAGCAACGCCAGGGGCATGAGGGCCACGAGCACTAGCATGACCATGAAAAACCCCAAGAGACCCAGGTATTTACCGAGCGTGACCTCGGTCATCGAGAGGGGCGCGGCGAGCAACAGGTTCAAGGTCCCGTTGCGGCGTTCCTCGGCGAAGGTGCGCATGGTGAGGAGCGGCGCGACCAGCAACAGCGTGATCGCGGTGTTGCCGAAGAGCGGCGCGACCACGACATCGGTGAGCCCGGGCGCGCCTTCGAGGCCCAGGAGGCGCGGCTGGAATTGCACGAACAGCTCGATGCGGCTCAAGAAGATATAGGCCAGGATGATCTGGATCACGCAGAGCACCGCCCAGGCCAGTGGGGAACCGAACAGGCCCTGCAACTCGCGGCGCGCGATGACGCCGATCACGAAGCCCCCTCACGGGCCAGAGCGCCAGGGCCTTCGCCGCAGGTGATCTGCATGAAAGTCTCCTCGAGCGAGCGCGCCTCCGGCACCATCTCGTAGAGGCCCCAGCGCCCCTCCGCGGCCTGTTCCACCAGCGCTTCGGCGGGGTCCCGGTCGGGCAGCGAGCGGATCAGAAAGCGCTCATCACCGATCCGCCGCACCTCGGCGACGCCGGGGATGGCGTGCAGATACGCGATCCCGGGCGGCCGACGCAGGGCGATGCGCAGGCCCGCGAGGTGGTGCTCGCGGATCAGGTGTTCCACCGTGTCGTCCAGTACCACCCGACCTTCATGGATGATCAGCACGCGGTCGCACACCGCCTGGACCTCAGGCAGGATGTGGGTCGAGAGGATGACGCCGTGCTCGGCGCGCAGCTCACCGATCAGGTCGCGGATCTCGCGGATCTGGATGGGGTCCAGGCCGATCGTGGGTTCGTCGAGGACCACCACGGCAGGGTTATGGAGGATCGCCTGCGCGATGCCCACGCGTTGTTGGTAGCCCTTGGAGAGGTTGCCGATCAGGCGGCTGCCCACCCCTTCGAGCCCGGTGCGGCGCTTGGTCCGCAGGAGCGCCTGGCCGAGCCCGGCGCGCGGAACGCGATGGATGCGCGCGCAGTAGCGGAGAAATTCGTCCACCGTGAGCTCGTGGTACAGCGGGGGATGCTCGGGGAGGTAGCCGAGATGGGCCTTGGCCTTCTTGGGCTCTGCCACGAGGTCCAGGCCGTTGACCCTGATGTCGCCGGCGTTCGGGGCGAGCGTCCCGCACAGCATCTGCATCGTGGTGGTCTTCCCGGCGCCGTTCGGCCCGAGGAAGCCCAGGACCTCGCCGCGGCGCAGTGTGAGGCTGACGGCCCGCACCGCGCAGAGCCCGCCATAGTATCGATACAGATCGCGGGCCTCGATCAGTGTGTGCGCCGTCATGGGCGCGTTATTATTCCCATCTCCTTCGCGATTGCAAACCGTTCGCGGCGACCGAGGCGCCGTATCCATGCCCGATAGCGTGGGCCGGTTTTTCGACACCATAGCAGAGACCCGCGACCCGCGTGCGGCTGTGCGTGCCGTGGCCATCGATTTCGATATTCCCGACGGCCCGCGCATCGTCGATCCCGATACCTTCCGCGCCATCGAGGTGCAGAGGCTCTTCGACACCCTGAACACCTGTCGTACCACCATCGGCCAGGCGAGCCTGTGGGCCTCCCTGTGCCGGCCATGTGATAGCCTGCCCGCCATCGAAGCGCGTCAACAAGCCCTACGGGAGCTCGATGCGCACGACGATCTGCGTGCGCGACTCGAGTCCCTGGTGGGCTGGGCGGAGAAGGGCGAATCTATCCTCTACCACCTTCTCTTCGGGGCCTTCACGGGCATGCTGGGCACGGCTGCCGGGAAGCTCGAGTTCGACGGCTACGGCTATTCGCAGTACCGCCACGGCACGCGCTTCCTGTTGGAGATCTCCGCGATGGCGCGTGACCTCCCGCGGCCCGAAAGCGCTTACCTCAACGAGCTGATCGATGCCCTCACCGGGTTCGTCGAGACCCGCGCGTCCGCCCTCATGCGCGAGCCGGTGTACCTCACCGAGCGTGGGATCCGCCTCTCGGGCGAGAGGCCCAAGTGGTGGCCGGCGTTTCGGTTTCGGCCATCCTTGTTCAAGCCGGGGCTCCTGGTCGCTTTCGCCTTGTGCGTGGTGCTCTTGAGCCAGCTCAACCCGTTTCCGGCCGGGTTGCCCGTGTCACCGCTCGCCGGGATCTCGTTTGTGCTGTTGTTGCCGGTGGCCCTCTTGTATGTCCCGGCCGTGGGTGGATTCGACCGTGACCAGTTCGTCTATCCCTTGCGCGATCGCTTTCGGGCGGCGGACGAGGTGCGGCGAGTGCTCGCGGCCCTCGGGCGGATCGACGAGCTGTTGGCCCTGCACCGCTATGCGCGGTCCTTCGGCTCCGCGACGGTCCTCCCCAGGGTGGTGGACTCGCAGAGACACTTCCTGACGCTCCGCGGCGCGCGTAACCCGGTCCTGGGATTCGGGAACCACGATTACGTCCCGAACCACATCGATCTCGAGACCACGCGGCTCACCTTCATCACCGGTCCCAACAGCGGCGGCAAGACGGCGCTTTGCAAGACTATCGCCCAGGTGCAACTGCTCGCCCAGATCGGCGGCTGTCCCGGCGTCGGAAGCCGAGGTGGCGATCTCGGATCGCATCTTCTACCAGACCCCGGAGGCGGGATCGCTCACCGACGCCGAGGGCCGTTTCGGGACCGAGCTGGCGCGCACCAAGTCGATCTTCCTCGGCGCCTCGCCCAAGTCGCTCGTGATCCTGGACGAGATGGCGGAGGGGACGACTTACGAGGAGAAGCTCGCGATCTCCGAGGCCATCCTGTCGGGCTTCGGCCGCATCGGCAACAGCACGATCCTCATCACGCACAATCACGAGCTGGTCGAGCGCTTTCGCCGCCGGCGATCTGCGGCCTGCCGGCAGGTGGAGTTCGCCGGTGAGGCGCCGACCTATCGGCTCATCGACGGGATCTCGACCGTGAGCCACGCCGATTGGATCGCCAAGCGCTTGGGCTTTTCCCGAGAGGACATCGAGTCGTATTTGCGGCAGCGGGGGTACTCATAGGGGCGGGTTTCAACCCCTTACGCAACAACTTGTGCACGCATGTCTCTCGGCCCGTAGTCTGCTAAGCTTAAAACGTTGGGACGGGGAGGGCTTGGGGGAAATGTGTCTGCGTTCCACCGCGGGGGACCGCTTGGGTGCGGTCAACCGCGGTCGCCTACTTGGGTCATTGCCGTTGCGCGTTTGCTGCGCGGTCCTGGGCCTCTGGTGCCTCGGGGCTAGCGCCGCGGACTCGCGCGTCGTACCCTACGCCGGTTCGCGGGGCAGCGTCACATTTCTGACGCGCACCGAGCTGCGCGACATTTTTTTTGCCCGCCAGACCAAGTGGCCGAACGGCGATCCGATCCGGGTCTTCGTGCTCCCGGACCGGCATCCGCTCCATATCCGCTTCAGCAAAGAGCTCCTGGGGGTCTATCCCTATCAGTTGCGCTCGACGTGGGACCGGATCCTGTATTCGGGGACCGGCGTACCGCCCACGGTCGTGAACACCCCGCAGGAGGTCCACGAGCGCGTCGATGAGACGCCGGGTGGCATCGGCTATGCGGAGGAGTAGGGGGGCGATCATGATGAGCACCACACCACGAAGCATTGCACGGGTCTTAGGAACGATCACTGGGCTACTAATCGGTCTAGCGCCACCGGCTCACGCCATCGACCTCGGGTTCCGCGACTTCCAGATGCACGGTTTCGCAAGCCAGGGCTATACCTATACCTCGGCCAACGACTTCTTCGGCAACAGCCAGGGCGCGGGGAGCCTGGAGTTCACCGAGCTTGGACTCAACGTGCTGGGCCACCCTCTACCCAATCTCCTGTTTGCCGTCCAGGGTCTCTACCGCGATACGGGGGGCTCGGACGAAGGCGATTTTCGGCTCGATTACGCCAACCTCGATCTCAGCCTCCCGGTTAGCGACGACCTGACATTCGGCGTCCGCGGGGGCCGCGTGAAGAACCCCTTCGGCTTCTATAACGAGGCCCGCGATGCGATCTGGACGCGGCCCGGCGTGCTCCTGCCGCAGTCGATCTATTTCGATTCGCTCGGTCTACGTGCGTCCGAGCTCGCCTCCGACGGCGGTCTCCTGTACGGCCGTTACCGCTTCGGCGACCACGCCTTCACCACCGAGCTCACGATCTCGGAGCTGATCACGGACCCCACCACCGTCGACTTTATTACCGGGTTTGTTGCCGGGCCCGGGACCCTGAGCGGGCGGCCGCTTTTGGTCGGCCGGGCGGGTTACGAATGGCAGGAAGGACGGTTCCGATTGCTCTTCACTGTCGTGGATGTGGACCAGGATTTCGAGCCCAGCTCACCGAAAGGGTCGCCTGGAAATGCCAAGATCTTTGCGCCGCTCGTGTCCGCGCAGGTTAACCTCGAGGATTGGAGCTTCACGGGGGAGTACCTGCGGATCAGCAGCGACCGAAGCGGCTTCACCCCCGGCGGGGTGCTCCTGGAGCAAACCTCCGAAAGCTATTACCTCCAGGCCCAGTACCGCTTCGCGCCGCGTTGGTCGGCGCTCGCGCGCTACGACGCCTTGTTCGCCAATAGCGACGACCATGACGGCAGTGCGACGGCGCGGGCCACGGGGCTCCCACGGCACCGCTTCTACGCCAAGGACCTGACCGTCGGCCTGCGCTGGGAATTCCTGGACGACTGGCTCGTGGCTGCGGAGTATCACAACGTCGACGGTACCGCCTGGCTGTCACCCGTCGATAATCCGGGCATCAACAACCCCGCCCTAGTGCGCGAGGTGAGCGATGGGCACTGGGACCTGTTTGCGTTGATGTTCTCCTATCGATTCTGATCACGTATGTGACGTCGTCTTTCGGACCGCTAAATCGCCTCGCGGACGAAGCGGGTAGGGCACGCTGATGCCCGAATTTCGAAAGCAGCGCTTCCTCGGTCTCCACTGGAAGGCCTTCCTGTGGTTGAGCGGTCTCCTGCTGTGTCTCTCCGCCGCCTTCTACACGCTCAGCCAGTATCATCTGACCGAGCAGTTCCGGGCGCAGCGGGCCGCTGAGGTGGCGTCGTACCGCAAGCAGATCGGGGGTCTGTTCAGAGGGACCTCGGATCGCCTGGTGCGGCTCGCGGGCGCCATCCCATCGATGGGGGACCTCGGGGACGCCATTAAGTCGGGCAACCGCGAGCGGCTCTCGGCCGTGACCGCCGCGGCCCGCTACGCGAGCCTGGGGTATGAGCTGGAGGTCCAACGCATCGAGCTTTTCCTGGCCGGTGAGAAGGGCGAGGAGCGGGTGTGGCGTTGGACGCAGACCGAGGCAGAGGATCTGCCCGAGCCGCGCCTAAGGGGCGCGCTCGCTGAGGTGCGGCGCGAGGAGGCCCCGGTGACGCTCCTGGCCTGCCAGCCGCTGTGTCTCTTGAACGCCTTCGTGCCGGTGCTCGCGGGGGACGAAAACGTCGCGGTCCTGTCGGTCGGCCAGTCCATCGCCGACCTCGTCATCGAGTTCCGGGCCTTGACCGGCGCCGATCTCGCCATCGTCGTACCGGCCGGCGGGAACGGGGGCGCGCACCTGCCTGCCTGGGGGACGGTGGTGCCGGCGCTCACGGAGAGCAGCCGGATTATGCCCTTGCTCGAGGATCTGAGCGGCGATGTCCCCGATCCCGCGGCCTTGAACGACGGTCGGCTCGTAGAATGGCGGGGCGCGAGCTACGAGGTGCATCGCGTGCCGCTCGCGGAGTTCATCCCGGCCGAGACCGGATTTGTGGTCCTCATCGCCGACGTCAGCGCGCGCCTGGCCGCCATCCGCGCCGCCGCGCGTCAAGGGTT
>JACCXJ010000122.1 GCA_013697045.1 Gammaproteobacteria bacterium
GATCACAGACGCGCAACTGGCCTCGCTCAATCTCAAGCCGGACAACTTTCATGGCGACTGGAACTACACGGTCCTGCCGACGCGAAGGACAACTTAGTCATGTTATTTGTGCGCGACGCCTTACCGGCCTGTCGGGCGCGATTCTGGCTGGCCCCGTTGCCTTTGTCAAGTACATATTCGCCAAATGAATGACCGAGAGCCATCGAGCGCCTCCGTGCGTCGTTGTGAAACGGATGCTATCCATAAAGGAAGAAACGTTTGGGAGAGCCGCTGACGCGGAGCGGTTGATCGCTGCGCCACGTTTCCCCCACCCCGTGGGTGGTTAGGGTAAGAGCTACACGATAACACCCTTCCACCGCCTCTGCATCCCCCTATTTGGGGGGTGCTCCACGGCTTGCTCGCTTGGGGTCTGTCGACCTTGGTAGTCTTCCACTTGCTCGGGACCGTCGTGGGAGGCTACAACGAGCGATCAAGACGGCCGAGCGGTAGCCTCGAAGTAGACCGCGAGGCAGTCGTGAATGCCCTGATGGCGCGGACCGATATGAGCCACAAGCAGGCAAGGCGTACCGTTGGAGAAGGATAGGAGTTTCACCGCGGTTTTGCATGTCGATTCGGCACCCCGTGTTGTCTCTCACGCCCATGGAGTTCTTGTAGCGGCTGGCGACCCTCATCCCGCCACCACGCCGGCACCGTCGGAACTCACATGGGGTCCTGGTCCCCACCGTTTTGCCGGGAGCAAAACGGGACAGCGCTAGCTAGCTGATCCTGAAAGAATGGACCCCAGGGATGGGGTCCGCTATGCCCCGCTGCGTGCGGCGGTCACCGCCCACGCCGGCCTCCCGATGGCGGGATCCGGGCAAGCATCGAGCCAGCCTGCCCGAGCGCCCGCCCAAGCGGCAACAGAGAAAATCCCCGCTCGCCGTCAACCTATTGGTGGGCGACGTTGCTCGCCCGCATTCATGAAAGCCAGGCCCAGGGAGGGCCCTGCTTGGCGCGCCGAGGATGCGAGTCTTCCCGCTGCGGTGCCCCCGCTGTGGGGGGCGGATGCGACTGATCCCCTTCGTCACCGACAGCGGATCGATCACGCGCATCCTCGCCTAGCTCGGCGAGCCCACCCAGGCACCGCACATCGCCCCGCCCGTCCCGGTCCTCCCTGGGGAGGAGCACTTCGATGCGCGCGAAGGTGATACGTTCGCCCTGAGGGAAGCCCTACCCGACCAGCGGGGGAGCTGGTAGGCGCCGTTCCACTCCAAACCATGGCAGCCCAGGTTGACTTGACCGGCCACCGGTCGGCTCGCGTCCCGGCGCCCGGGTGCTCGCCTTTGCGTTACCCTACTAAGGCCCCGACAGCCACCCACAATCCGGCCGGGGCCAGCCCAAGCGCCCCTTCCCGTCGCCACGCAGGACCACCCAATCACCGACCGGCCCCTCCGACCCAACATGCCGATCAGGCCGACTTCCATTTGGCCAAAGCCTTGGCGAGGGTACGAGCGGCTATTCGGCTGGCACCGCAAAACGCCCTGGCATGGGCACGCCTGGCGGAGCTCAGACTATCACGCGGTGACGGACGCCGAGCGGTGGCCGCTGCCCGTAAGGCCGTAGCGCTAGACCCACGGCTTGCGAGGACCCAGTCCGTGCTGGGCTTTGGGGCAGACCCAGGTGAAGGCGGCCAAGGGCACCTTCGAACGGGCCATCGAGCTGGACCCCGTAGACCCCTTACCGAGACTGGGACTGGGTCTGGCAAAGATCCGTCTGGGGGATCTGGCGGGAGGTATAGAAGACATTCAGATCGCAACCAGCCTCGACCCGAATCAATCGCTCATCCGGAGCTATCTGGGGAAGGCGTATTACGAAGAGGGGCGGGACGCGAAGGCCGGTACCACATTGCAAGAGGCCATGGCACTCGATCCGAAGGATCCCACACCCTGGTTCTATGATGCCATCTTCAAGCAGACCACCAACCGGCCCGTCGAGGCCCTGCACGGGTTGCAACGATCCATCGAGCTGAACGACAATCGGGCCGTCTATCGGTCACGGCTACTGCTCGACGAAGACCTGGCAACCCGTAGCACGAGCCTCGGGCGGATCTATACCGACCTCGGATTCGAGCAGGTCGGTCTGGTCGAAGCCACCAAATCCTTGGGACTCGATCCGGCAGAGGACTCCGCGCACCGGCTTCTTTCGGACACGTATGTCGGTCTCCCGCGCCATGACCTGGCCAGGGGCAGCGAGCTCCTGCAAGCCCAGCTCTTGCAGCCCATCAACAGCAATCCCGTACGCCCGAGCCGCGCGGCGTCGGCTTTCAACATTGCTGCGGGAGCCGGTCCTTCCAATGCAGGGTTCAACGAGTTCTCTCCACTGTTCGAACGCAACCGTTGGCGGCTGCTCACCTCGGTGTTCGGCGGCAACAACAGCACCTGGGGTGATGAAGTCGTGCTCTCCGGACTTTATGACCACTGGGCTGCCAGTCTCGGCCAGTTTCATGCCGACACCGGAGGTTTCCGCACGAATAGCGACGCCGAGAGCGATCTTTACAACGCGTTCTTCCAGGTCGCGGTAACACCCGCACTCGACCTCCAGGCGGAATATCAGCGGCACGAATCCGAAACCGGCGACCTGCGGCTTACGTTTACGAGAGACGATCTCTCCTCTCTTACCAGGCAAGGCTTCCGGCAGGATTCCGGGCGTGTCGGGACTCACCTGAAGCTATCGCCCCGATCCGATATCATCGTTTCGGCGCTGTACGCTGGGACGGAAGAGCATCGAATCTTTTCTGCCGATTTCGGCGACGTCACTTTTTTGGAGGAGAGTGCGGGCTTCGAGGTAGAGGGCCAGTACCTCTTTCAGGGTGAGCGCTTCAACCTCACGGCAGGGTTCGGCATTTATGAAACAGAGGTCGATCGATCAGTTACCGTTACGTCTGATAACGGCCCTTCCTTCTCGAATGCGGACGGATTCGACCGCAGGCGGCATAGTGCCTATCTATATGGAAATCTCAACTGGCCCAAGGACCTGGTCTGGACGTTCGGGATGAGCTACGATGCTTTGGACCAAGGAGATACCGACGTAGTAGGGGCGGTGAATCCTAAGCTCGGTTTGCAGTGGGATCTCACCCAGTCCATCCGGCTGCGGGCGGCGTTCATGGAAACGGGGAAGCAGGCGCTGTTGGGCAATCGAAGCATCGAGCCGACGGAGGTCGCAGGTTTCAATCAGTTCTTCGACGATCTGCCGGGCACCGAGGCCAGACGCTACGGGGCCGGACTGGATGTGCGACTCGGCGAGGCACTCTACGCCGGGTTCGAAGGATCAAGACGGGACCTGGAAGTTCCTTTGTTCGATTTCGGCGGAGAACTCTTCGATCGGCTGAAATGGAAAGAAGGGCTTTACCGCGGCTACCTAAACTGGACACCTTCGCCCGCGTGGGCCGCAAGCGCCGAATATCGATTGGATACCTTCGATGCCAAAGAGGAACTGTTTGCCAATTTTATGGATATTACGCCGGATCTAGACACCATCAGCGTGCCGTTGACCATCCGGTATTTCCATCCCGCGGGCTTCTTTGCCAGGCTCGGCGGGACATATGTCCGACAAGAGATCGCGGGTCTCTCCGAAGTTCCTGGAGATGACCGCGATGACTTCGTGGTGGTCGACGCCGCTCTCGGCTATCGTCTGCCGAAGCGGCTCGGTATCATGAGCCTTGGGGTCAGGAACCTCCTGGACGAAGAGTTCCGATTCCAGGACGACAGTTTTCGTAGTCGGATACTGGTGATTGGCCAGAACGCTATCCCGGGAGATTTCCGCGGTAATTTCGGTTTTGTCCCGGACCGTGTCATCTTTGCGGCGATCACGCTGAGTTTTTAGGTTCTCGAAGGCGGGTGTCCGATGGAAGCTTGGGCTCCTCTGAATTGTGCATCGGTGAACCTGGAGTGCACGACCGTTCCGGTGTATAAGAAGAACAGCCGGGGCAGGGATTGCCGGCGTCCGGTGGCCGAGGGTAGCGATGCGGGATTTCTGCCCGTGGCGCTATCATAGGGTAAGCCGCATGGTCCTCGGCCGTCCGCACCGCCTGGAGATACCTTCGCTATGACCCTCAAACGCTGGCTCATCGCCCTGCCGCTGGTCCTTGTCGCGGCGCTCGTCCAGTCGTATTTCTGGGTGCCGACCTATGAGCGGCAGAGCACGGGGAATCCGGCGCGGCTGTCGAAGTACATCGATGCCTCGATAGGCGACGCCGAGGTCCTGAACCCGATCCTGAACGCCGACACCGTCAGCGGTCAGATCACGGGGCTGGTGTTCGAGAGTCTCTTGGACCTCGACGCGGATCTGCACCTCCGCGGGCGCATCGCGACGGACTGGGGGGTGACCGAGGAGGCCTACCTGCTGGTCAATCCGGAGCGCCGCTTCCCCGATGGTACGCCGGTGAGCGGGCCGGCGCTCCTGCGACGCATCGCAGAGGCGATGGCGAGCGGTGAATTGCGGGCGCTCGAAGGGCTCGTCACCGCCATGCGCCTCCTGCCGCCGGAGCGGCGCACCGAGTCGATCGAGCTGCCGCCACGGGGAGACGCGGCACCCGCCAAGCTCGGTGTGACGGTCGAGGTGCCGGAGCGCCTGTACTTCTCCCTCGAGCGCGTGGACCAGGACTTCTTCGGGTATCTGAAGCCGGTCCTCGGCCCCGATTATCTCGCGGGCTTTCCCCACGAGCGGCACATCCGTACCGAGGACCCCGCGGCGCTCGAAACGATACGACCCCGGTTCCCCGAGATCCTGCCGGTCGCCGAGCACAACCCGGTGATCCTGTTTCACTTGCGGAAGGGCGTGCGCTTCCAAGACGGCCACGAGGTCACGGGCGAGGACGTGCGCTTCACCTACGAGGCCATCATGAACCCCAAGAACCTCTCGCCGCGCGGCTCGGATTTCGAGCCCATCAAGCGCGTCGAGGTCCCGGACCCCTACACCGTACGGGTCGTCTACAAGCGCCTTTATTCGCCCGCCATCAACGCCTGGACCATGGGGATCCTGCCCGCCCATCTGTTGAATGAGGAAGCGTTGCAGAAGGAGATGACCGCACGCGGGCTCTCGGAGGCGGCGCGCGCGGCCTTCGGGATGCGGGACGCCGCGTTCAACCGCTGGCCGGTGGGCTCCGGTCCGTTCCGCTTCGTCGAATGGCAAAGCGACGAGCGCATTCACCTGAAACGCAACGAAGACTATTGGGAAGGCGCGCCGGAGTATCGGGACTATTACTTGCGCATCATCCCCGATCTCCTGACCCAAGAGGTCGAATTTCGCACCGGCGCCATCGATTACTACGGGGCGCTGCCGCACCAGGTCAACCGCTATCTCAAGGACCCGAAATACCAATCGTTCACGAGCCTGGCCTTCGCGTATTCCTACATCGGCTATAACCTACGGCGTCCCGTGTTCCAGGACGCGCGCGTTCGCCGTGCGCTCGGCATGGCGATCGACGTCGGCGAGATCATCCAATACCTCCTATACGGCGAGGGCGAACAGGTGACCGGGCCTTATGCCAAAGAGTCGGACTGGTACGACCCCTCGGTTTCTCCCCTGCCCTACGATCCCGCCGGTGCCCGGCGACTCCTGGAAGAGGTCGGATTTCGTCCCAATGCCGAGAGCTGGCTCGAAAAAGACGGTAAGGTGTTCGAGTTCAACCTCATCACCAACACCAACCCCCAGCGCAAGAACATCATGACCGTCGCCCAGAACGCCTGGAAGAAGATCGGCGTGAAATGCAATACGCAGTATTTCGAGTGGGCGGTGTTCTTGAAGGACTTCGTCAACAAGGGGGAGTTCGATGCCCTGGTGCTCGGCTGGAGCATGACGCCGCTCGACCCCGATCTCTACCAGCTCTTCCATTCCAGCCAGACCGGCCCCGAGCAGCTCAATTTCGTCGCCTATAAAAGCCCCGAGGCGGACGACCTCATCGTCGAGATCCGCCAGGAGTACGATCGCGAGCGCCAGCGCGAATTGGCCCATCGCCTCCACCGGCGCATCGCCGAGGACCAGCCCTATACCTTCCTGTACGCGCCCAAGAGCACCCGCGTGCTCGACAAGAAGATCGTGATCGTCGAGCACGAGCCGGACGGCCGCGAGCGCTATGTCAAGATCTACCCGACCAAGGGCGGTAACATCTCGTACTATTTCAACCGCTGGCGCAAGCTCGATCACACCCCGGATTTCTGAGCCATGTGGCCCTACATCGTCCGCAATATCGCCCAGCGCCTGGTGCTCTTGTTCTTCGTCTCGATCCTGGCGCACTCGGTGATCCATCTCGCGCCCGGTGAGCCGAGCCAGGTCGATCCCTCGAACCCGCGCATGAAACCCGAGGACATCGCCCGCATCCGCGCGGCCTTCCATCTCGACGAGCCGTTGTATGTCCAGTACGCCTACTGGCTGCGCGATCTCGCGACCGGGGAGCTGAAATCCTTCAAGGACAGCCAGCCGGTGCTGCCGAAGATCGGGCAGCGTTTCCTAAACTCCCTGCCTTTGTTCATCGGGACCACGCTCATCGTCTGGAGCCTGTCGTTTCCGGTGGGGATCCAGGCGGCCGTCAAGCGCGGCTCGCGTTTCGATCGAACGACGACGGTGCTGGCCTATACGCTCATCTCGATCCCGGGGTTTTTCCTCTCTTATCTCGTGATCCTGGGCGTCGTGAGTTTCTTGAATGTCCCCGTCATCGGCATGAAGACCTTCGGCACCGAGGACGCCGAACCCGTGTTCCAGTTCATGGATCGGATCTGGCACCTCGTCATCCCCTCGCTCATGGGGGCCGCGGGGGGCATCGCGATCCTGTCGCGCTACGTGCGCTCGCAGATGCTGGAGGTGATCTCGCAGGATTACGTGCGTACCGCCCGCGCCAAGGGCCTGCCCGAGGAAGCGGTCATTTACGGACATGCGCTCCGCAACGCGCTCCTGCCTTTCGTGACCATGTTCGGGTTCCTGCTGCC
>JACCXJ010000132.1 GCA_013697045.1 Gammaproteobacteria bacterium
CAATGGCGACGTTCTGAATCCCCACAAACTCGGACTCAAGCTGAGGCTCTCCATCTTCAAGAAGCATCGTTATAACTTCTTGAAGGTTACGATTGAGCTCATCGAGTGTCTCCCCTTGGGAGTGCGCGCCAGGAAAACCAGGAACAAAACCGACGAACAGTCCCGTTTGGGGACAACGCTCTATTACTGCAGAATAAACTTTCATTATCAGCCTCCAACTTTGAGATGAATGAGTAGAGCAAGCGTACGGCGTGTGTCCGCGCCAATCATTAGCGCATGATTCCGTCACGCTTGATGATCGTCGCGCCCATATTTCGGGTAGCACCTATTTCTCCACCGACAACACCGATCGGCGCGGAACGTTTCTCAGCGATGCCGATGTGCGATCCGCCTGCCGGGCGCGATCGTAGCACGTCGTTTGACCCATCCGGTTTTGATAGAGGCGTTGCTGTCTGCTCCAGCGAATGAGTCGGCGCGGACACGCGCCCTACGCCAACTTTCGACCGGCTTGTAAATAAACCACGTACGTCGTTTTGCCTGCGCTACTTGCTACGGTTCAGGAACAAACGTACCCTCCGGTGTGCGTCGGTAGCTCGTCGCAGGACCCCTCTTTTCCAACACATGGCTAGACCATTCGTAGTGCCATTGGCGCAGCCTCGTCACCCGCCCTACCTCACGTTCTAGTTCTATCATCGCGAAACCCCGGAGGGTATCTTCAAGGCGTTTATCCGCGCGTACAGTAGGCGATGGTGCAGAGCTTACAACTACTCGGTACCCGCCACCTTCTTCGTACTTGAATCCGCGCTCATGCGCATGGCCGTGGAGAAAAAGCGCTGTCATAGGATCTCCGCTAAAGAACGTGCGGAAGTCTAATGGATTGGTCACACTCCGATCTCCCTCGCCGGATAACGGACAGTGATGCGCGAGTCCAACAACAATTGGCTGTTCCGTGCCCCGCATCGGTGGCCGGAGCTGCAGCCGTTCCTTAATATGGTTAAGGCTGTGCGCGTGTACCCTCCGCCCGGGTAAGCTATTCGGATCAATAGGGCGCGCTGTGTTCAATCCATAAAATACGATGCCGAGGTGACGGAACTGGTCCACTACCCATGCAATGGATTCACTTTCGTCCAAGGAGTCACTAGTTCCTGTAACGCATGTCGCCTTCAGGGACGCCTCGCCTACGATACGCCGCGCAAACTCAAGGTACGGCAACAAAGCATATGCTCTCAACTCTGCGCGTCCGTTGTCTTCCTCTCGACCTAAGGTGAAGGTTTTCTGTTTTCCTCGTAAACCAATCCGGGGCGCCGCAGCAAAGGGTAGACATACGTCGTGGTTTCCGGGGACCAACAAGATACGGTTTGAGGGCATGCTGAACCCGTCGAATCGATTGATCAGGCGCCTAAGCCATCCCTCTGCGGCGCGGTATTCCGCCGGTAAGCCGTGCTCCGCGATGTCTCCCGTGATGGCAATGAATGTCGGGCCATTCCCATTCCAATCGTCGAGGATCTTGTCCGCACAGTGCCCCGCTTCATGATCCAGCCTTGACGGATCGACGCCGCCAAACTGGAGGTCGGAGGTGCAGGATACAGATCGGATCGCCCTCCTGGAGCGATGGGGTTGCCGACAGGCCGCGATACTCAGGGATTACCTTGCTGATCTGCATCAGTGTGCGACGTATCCCTCCTTGACGCGGATCTCCTTTGACTTCGGACCATTGCAGAAAACTCCGGCAGTTCCGTTTCTCCCATGCAGCATTAACCTCTTCTATGTTGGTTCGATCCCATCCGACGCTGACTAGTGCGATCGGGATCTTGTCGCCGAGCTTCTGCAGAATACTACTGAGCCTAACGCCCCATTTGTCGAGTATGACGTCGACGATATACGCGCTGTAATCGGATCTCGCGAGCATGGCCTCCAGATCCTGCGGTTCTGGTAGGAAATCCAAATCGATCTCAAACCCAGGCAAACCGCTGTCACGGGATTCCAGCTTTCGATACTCTAGCTTGCGCGCCTTACCGGGTTCGTCGCTTCGCCATTCGTCGTCGATGATCAGGATGTTGTGCTTCATCTTGTTCACTTTGCTCTCAGGAAGCGGGATAGCGTGGGTAGCATTAGGGTGGTGACTGCCAGCCGAGAAGGCTGGCCGTCACGTTCGTTTTGCATTCTTGCTTTCCTGACCCGCACCTTTATTCTTCCGCCTACGCGCTCTACGCCTGCTATGGCGAGCGACCCCCGCTTGAAGCTGACCTCCTCGGTAGAACAAGCGTTAGCGAACCAGAGTATCAGGTAGCCATAACGGATACGCGCCATCCACCAAACATCCGCCCGCTGCTCCAACCATCTCGCTTCCGTGCTCCATGGGTGACTGATCGTGGCAGGGGCGTGCATGCAGTTGCTGAGAATCTCCACGATGCACTGCTCCACCAAGAAATCACAATAGACCGTCTGGGACGTCTCCCAATCGCCGCTATCGGCACATCGAATGTCAGGTCGTCGGCTGCCTTCCTCATCCGTCGTCCAGCGGGGAGCGATGCGCTCCTGCCGGCGTTGTTTTTCGGCCACTATGCACGGCCACTCCGCTAGGAGCCTCGGCCGGGAGGCATCCATAAACCGGTCGATGGGCCTACCTTCATCGATTCTTACAAGAAGGCGCGACCAATACTTTTCGGCGATGCACTCGTGTTGCGTAGCATCTCCAAAAACGAGGCACGAGACCCCAAGGGCCCAATCGCTAGCTGTCGTAATATTGTCGCTTTTACTTGGGCTCGGCCTGTATGCAAGCTGATTCACGATCGCGTCGGCGTCGTGCGCTGGGTCCAGAGGCGAACGAGAGTCCAGTAGGTACTTGCCCGCATCTAGTTCTCCCAGTGTATCGACGAGGCGCTGAAGTAACATGCAAATACTTCTTATGTGCTGATTGGCATCAGAAGCCGAAGTTACGGAAGCGTCCATCAGGTCACGCAGGTAGCGTCTGAGCGAGGAAACGTGCGCAGCCGCACCCGAAGCCCCGATCAACTCGAACAGCGTCGACAATGCCTTCTGGAAGCCCCTTTCTGTATCAAGCAGCATGTAGTTGTAGCGTTCCACCTCGGTGGGTTGCTCGGAGATACGGTCAGGTCTGCCGGGAGCCACGCGTTCTCGTGCAAGCTTGAGGATTGTCAGGCCGAGTCGAGCATCCGTTGTCTGTAAACGCTCCTGCCGTAATAGCTCCGCTTTACAGTTATCCCAGATATCCACCACTAGGTCATCCGCCACGAGCGCGAGTGAGATGCCGGCTAGTGCGGTTGCCGGCGTGTCGTCCTCGGAGCGCAAGAGGAGGCTCAAGAGCGCCCAGAAGCGATCCCGCCGCTCCCAATAGCTCAGCTCGTCTAGGTACAGCAGCAACTGTGAGCATAGGATCTCGATGGCGGCCTGTGGTCCCTCGGCTGCACCCAGTTGTTCGGCTTTACGGAACGCCCAGTCGGAACGCGTAGTTTGCCGGGTGATTTCCGCCGCCATGGCGGCGAAGCTCGTGGAGTTTCCAGGCGTGACATAGTGGCACGTTTCGGACCCGTCACCTTGCCGAAAAATGCCGAAGCGCTTCCTGATGGGCTCCTTGAACGGCTGGGATGTGAGACCAGCTTTATCCCACTCGGTATTGACTGGAACAGGCTTCCACACGGCGGACCATTCCCGTAGTCGGGTTCGCGCCGATGGCGAGTAGATACGCCCAAACATAGCCGCCGTTCTTCCGATCGCGGCGCATAAGGTGCAGCTGCGCTCATGTCCAAGGGTAGGAACGTCCCAGCGCCAGAATCTGTGATGTCGGGCAAGAACTCTTTTCATAACGCCATCATGGATCGGTAAACCACTGCGGTCGAGGAGGATCAAAGTATGGACAGTATTTGCCCCGAGGCTTTGGAGAAGCTGAGTCATTTCGCGAAGTATCTTTCCGGATAGGGAACCGTCATCTAGAATGACGACTCCAGCTTGCGCTCCGTTACCGTTATCGTCGCTCAATGCAGAACGAATGGCATCGCTCATGCGCTTACACACGAGCGGCGACGCGCGAAAGGGCGAGACCGTCTTGGGGCCTAGAAACTTGACTGGAAAGACGCCAGCCCACGGAAGCAAACGAGAGCGGCGATCGTCGGCCTTGAAATGAGCTATAATCTGATCGGTCACCGTGTGGGACGGATAAACGAGAACACATGCCCTGGCCTTGCCGTCTATGCTATTACTTGGGTCAAAGAGCAGGTTGAGCTGTCGTTCCAGCCATTCGATCATGGGTCCGTGGTCCAGGCAAGACAATTCAAAAGCACGGCCGAGATTGATGGTCAACAGATCGTGCTTGGTGCCATAGGTCCAGTGACCGAGTTTCAGCGCTCCAAGTCTTTGGAAATCAGCATAGGTCTGGTTCGGGTTACGTCCATAGTAGCTCGTGTCAAACTCCTTACCATTTTGGTCCTTTGGCCAGAACCGTGTGAGCGAGATCGCACGTTCTCCATGTTCCCCTATGAACGGTGTGCCGGGAATTCTGCGGTATAGATCATCGACTGCCGGCAACGCGGCCGGTGGCGGGGTCCAATCCATCAGGGCTATATGACCCGCATGGGGGTCCGTAGGGTTGCTGCTCGGATGAACGAAAAGGTACACTTCTCGTTCGACCGCGAGGTCAGGACGGGTACGGAAGCGGTGCACCGTGCTGGACGTGACGCACACGGAGCCGACCGCCACCCGATTCTTTGACCGGCGTGGCCCGCCGCCATGCGGGTACAGTCCTCGGCCGGCATCGTCAATGAGAGACTCGACGAGCACGTCGGTGGTCAGCGGTTCCAGCGCAGGGAAGAGCGCGAGGCATCGGCGTAACGCCCTTCGGCATGCACGGTAGCAATCGGGATCGACCAAGGCTTGCGTCAGGTCCAGGTAACCGTCTATGGAGCCCGGAAAATCACGGGGCCGTTCATTTGTTTCGCTCCAGCTAATGCGACCGTGGACGAAGACGTCGCTGAGCTTCGGTTGCCCCGCTTTGTCAAGCCAGAAGATACGTGAATCGGCGCGCCGGAGAATGCGTGCGAGCAGAGCGGCCGTACAGCCCAGAGTGTGGTCCGCGCCATCTAGGAAACTTTGAGCCATTGCGAGATTGGGGGCCAACCGATAGGGTTTTGTCGTATCTCTCGACAAACAGCACACGGCCCAGTCTTCGGCGACCAGAAACAACTGCAGGGTGTGCTGGGCGTTTAGTCTAACCCGTTGGAAGAAATCTGAATAGGTCATCGCCTGGAACGGCGTGAGTTCTGCGATGATGAATGCCCCTGCGGCGCGCCTTGCGGGTGCCGATGGTAGCCCGGCAACTGCTTGTAACCAAGCACCGAAATCTCGTTTTGTCACGGACCGGGGAGGACGTAGGATGACGACCGGCGTTTGAGAGTCATCTTCGGGGGGTGGTCCTGTCACCCACTCCTCCGGGACAGCAGAGGCATCCCCCTGTCTACGGCGATCGTAAAAAGCGATCTGGGCGGGGTATTCTTGCAGGGGTGGCTCAGCCAGCGCAGCAATTATCTTTCCTCTCGCGCTATCACTCGCTATGATCCAGTCGTTCTCCGGATACTGTACCGGCGATCGCTCCGGTTGTATAGAGATCGCGTAGAAGGTTCCGGGTGCCGGGCGTTTGCCAGTGAATTTCCGGCTGTCGCGTGAAGTGCGGAAATTACTGGTCGATTTCGGATCCCAAGGATGGGTGCTCCCCGCCCACTCGTGGTTGGTGTAGATGCGGGCGAAATCGCGATCGATACCGAGAACGCGGCCCAAGTACTGGAGGCCGGTAACAGTCGTGCGTAGGCTGCGTTCGCGGTCATGGCGCGAGAGTGGTTTCTGGAATAGGAGTCGGGAGATAAGCTTGCAGAGGGTTCTTGTTCCCACTGGCACGCTCGAGCTCCCCTGCTAGCTGAGGATTATCGGGGGGTGCCCGCCATTCCCTGATGTCGTGTAGCAGACCCCGGCCCGTGTCGCACACAAAGATCTCGAGCCAGAGCGCCGCCGGATTGGGCTCGAATCGGGAGAGCGTAGGGCATTCGCGTCGTTCTTGTCGGACAAGCGCATCCCAACGTTCAGCTAAGCTCGACTCCACCGGGCGCGCGCCGCGAATTCGAGCGTAGATTCCGACGAAACCTTCGTTCTGATAATCGTAAGCATGTTCAGCGGCGTTGTCGATTAACTCCAAGAGGAGCCGCCGCAACTTTTGCAGCAACCGGTCACGGCTTATCGGTTCGCTTCCGAAGGTCGGCGTAATTGCACGACGGTCACCTTCGCGGACCAGTTCTTCGACGACCGTCTGTAGTACTTTAGTGCCGGTGCGAAGTTCTTGCACAGGCAAGAGCTTGGCCAGAATGCAATCTGCGTTTTGGTAATGCGTGTCTTGGTGGAAAGAACCGAAACGGTAACGAAGCTCATGCAGTTGATATTCACGCGAACGTGGGTCCTCCTTGTCGCGAAAAAGCAGCCGTGATTTGGGCATCTTGCCGAGCAGATCCACGAACCCCTGGTTAGCCATGAATTTCAGGAGAATGAGATGCTCGGGGTTGGGAGAGAAGTGACCAAAATCGATGCGGATCTCTGTGCCAGAATTTGACATCTGCCGTAGCAGCGCCGCTAAGGCTAGCAAGGGCAGAGGATCGGCCCATTCGACGGGGGAGAGATCAGCGACTACCATGCTGGGGACCGGGGGCTGATCAAACTCGTATTTCAGTGTCCCCAGTTGTGCAGAACACCGAAAGTCGCGAAAGTAGTGATCCAGTTTGCAGATTAACTGCCGCCCATGTCTATAGACCTTCATACAGCCGAACCCAGGGCATCCCGCAGACCCATGTATTCATCAGCCTTGTTGGATATTTCCCGATCGATGACGAGCCGATCGAGGTTTGATCCCTCATCAGTTGGGCCTTGGGCGTACGAGCCGAACAGGATCACATGGCTCGGGGGCGTCGCGGCACCCACCAAGCGGGCCACCGCGGACTGGCTTGTTTTGTCATCGAGCATGACAGCAACCCCTGCTCGGTTACTCCAGAAGGGTTTGCAGCCGCGCCAGGACTTCATCGACCACATGATCCTGCACGTCCTCTACGAACCTTGCGGCGCGTGCGGCATAGTCGATGGTTCTCGGCTGGTTGCACATCACAACGCCTTGCGTTTCCGTGGCTGTGTTCATCAATGACACTACAAACCCGGCGAACCGCGCCTGGTTGGCGCCCTGTGTGACCGGACAGATAAGCACCAATCCAGACCGGTTAAATTCTTTGTCGGACACCACCAGAACCGGCCTCAACCCTTGCTGTTCCTTGTCCGCGACCGGGTTCAGATTCACGTGCCAAATCTCGCCCCGGCCGGGGATGCGCATCAGGGTTCCTCTGCGCCGACGGCAGGTGCGTCAAGCCATTCCCTTTCTTCGGTGCGCATAGGCTGCGATAGGTCGCACTGCGCCATCAGCTCAGTGAGGTGTAGCGTGGTTTTTTCTTGGGCTCAACGATCAGTTTCCCGTCCTGGACATCGATATTCACTTGTGAACCGGATTGCAAATGCACCAAAGCCAGTATGCGCTTAGGGATCGCCATGACAACCGAACCGCCCACACTGCGAAGAGTTGCAATCGGCATGATGAGACCTCTGGATTCTTACATTACACTAAAGTATAACTTGGTAGGGTAGGGTTCGTAAACTCTCGACTCCCCGTCCCACATGCCCTCTGATGCAAAGAGGTGTCATCGACGTCATGCTGCGCGCGGGCTAAATACCTCGACCAGTTGCAATCGGATGGCATTTGAACGGCGCGCCCGGGCGGAGAGTGACCTCATGGCTCCTAAGTCCGAACGCGGGGCTGCCCCAACCCCCGGCCGCCAGCGGCCCCGGGGCGGCTTCCTGGTGTACACTTGCCGACCATGCCCGCGCACTCCCAGCTCCATTTCGAAGGCACCACCATCCTCTCGGTGAGACGGGCCGGGCGGGTGGTCATGGGCGGGGACGGGCAGGTGTCGTTGGGCAATACGGTCATGAAGGGCAATGCCTGCAAGGTCAGGCGCATGCGCGGCGACCAGATCCTGGCCGGCTTCGCGGGCGGTACCGCGGATGCTTTCACGCTCTTCGAGCGCTTCGAGGCCAAGCTCGACAAGCACCAGGGCAACCTCAAGCGCTCGGCGGTCGAGCTGGCCAAGGACTGGCGCACCGATCGGGCCTTGAGGCGGCTGGAGGCCCTGCTCGCGGTCGCCGATCGGGGCGCCTCGCTCATCATCTCCGGCACCGGGGACGTGATCGAGCCCGAGGGCGAGGTCCTGGCCATCGGCTCGGGCGGCCCCTTCGCGCAGGCTGCGGCGCGGGCGCTGGTCCTGCACACGGAGTTGCCGGCACGCGGCATCGTGGAGACGGCGCTCCGCATCGCTGCGGACATCTGCATCTACACCAACGCCAACCTCACCATCGAGGAGTTGGAGGCCGAGGCCTCGCCGGCCCGCTAGGCATCCCATGAGCGCGCTCACGCCCGCCGAGATCGTCCGCGAGCTCGACAAACACATCATCGGCCAGGACGCCGCCAAGCGCGCCGTCGCCATCGCGCTCCGCAACCGCTGGCGCCGGCTGCAGGTGCGCGCGGATCTCCGCAACGAGATCACGCCAAAGAATATATTGATGATCGGCCCGACCGGGGTCGGCAAGACCGAGATCGCACGCCGGCTCGCGAAGCTCGCCGAGGCGCCCTTCCTCAAGGTGGAGGCCACCAAGTTCACGGAGATCGGATACGTGGGCCGCGACGTCGAGTCCATCATCCGTGATCTCGCCGACATCGCCGTCAAGATGACGCGCGAGGAGGCCATGTCGCGCGTGCGCGCCCAGGCCCAGGCGGCCGCCGAGGAGCGCGTGCTCGACATCCTGCTCCCGGTCCCGCGCATGGGCGTCGTCCATGACGAGGGCGGCTCCGCGACCCGCGAGCGCTTCCGCGAGATGCTCAAGGACGGCAGGCTGGCCGATCGCGAGATCGAGGCCGAGGTCTCCGCCCCCCGGATCGGCGTCGAGATCATGGCCCCGCCCGGCATGGAGGAGATGACCCAGCAGCTCCAGTCCATGTTCCAGAACCTCGGCAGCGGCCGTACCCGCACCCGTAAGCTGCGCGTCAAGGAGGCACAGAAGCTCCTGGCCGAGGAAGAGGCCATGAAGCTCATCAACGAGGACGACATCAAGACCCGGGCGGTGGATCGCGCCGAGCAGCACGGCATCGTGTTCCTGGACGAGATTGACAAGGTCGCGCGCCGCTCCGAATACGGCGGCCCGGATGTCTCACGCGAGGGCGTGCAGCGCGACCTCCTACCGCTGGTCGAGGGCTGCACCGTCTCGACCAAATACGGTGTGGTCAAGACCGATCACATCCTCTTCATCGCCTCGGGGGCGTTTCATCTCTCCAAGCCTTCGGACCTCATCCCGGAGCTACAGGGGCGGCTCCCAATCCGGGTCGAGCTCGATGCGCTCACGGTCGGTGACTTCGTGCGCATCCTGACCGAGCCCGACGCCTCCTTGACCGAGCAATACACGGCGCTCATGGAGACCGAGGGGGTGGGCCTCACGTTCGCGGAATCGGGGATCGCGCGCCTGGCCGAGGTCGCCTGGCAGGTCAACGAGCGCGCCGAGAACATCGGCGCCCGGCGCCTGCACACGGTGCTCGAACGCCTGCTGGAATCGGTGTCGTTCGCGGCCGGCAGCGGCGAGGTCACGGCGCTCACGGTCGATGCGGCCTATGTCGATGCCCAGCTCGCGGCGCTCGCCGAGGACCAGGACCTGGCCCGCTATATCCTATGATCCCGACCGAGATCAAGTTGCACCGGAGATCGCGCGTCCTGGAGCTCACTTTCGATGACGGCCAGCAATTCGAGCTGCCCTGCGAGCTTCTGCGAGTACGCTCGCCGTCCGCCGAGGTGCAGGGCCACGGCGGCGAGTGGGTGGTACCGACTGGCAAGGAAGCCGTCAACGTCACCAGGATCGAGCCCGTGGGACAGTACGCCGTGAGGCTCACCTTCGACGACGGCCATAACACCGGCCTCTATGCCTGGGATTATCTGCACGACCTCGGCGCCCACCGCGAGCGCTACTGGGCGGAATACCTCGCCGCGCTCGAGAAGCTCGGCTACGCGCGCATCCCCCCTGCCCCGTTGTGAGCGAGACCACGGACTTCGGCTTCCGCGCGGTCCCGATCTCGGACAAGGCGCGCCGGGTGGGCGAGGTCTTCACCTCGGTGGCGTTTCGCTACGACCTCATGAACGACCTCATGTCGGCCGGGGTGCACCGCATTTGGAAGGCCTTCGCCGTGGCCCTGGCACGGCCCAGGTGCGGTGAGCGGGTGCTCGATATCGCCGGCGGTACCGGTGACATGACGGCGCGCCTCGTGGACCGAGTCGGTCCCCGGGGACACGTGGTGTCGACCGACGTCAACGCCGCCATGCTGAGGCTCGGGCGCGATCGCTTGATCGACCGGGGCATCGCCGGCAACGTCGCCTACGCCTTCGCTGACGCAGAGGCCCTGCCGTTCGCCGATGGCAGCTTCGATCTGCTCCTGATCGCCTTCGGGCTCCGCAACGTGACCGACAAGTCCCGTGCGCTGCGATCGATGCACCGCGTGCTGCGCCACGGGGGGCGGCTCGTGATCCTGGAGTTCTCGCGGGCCGTGATGCCGCTCCTGCAGCATCTCTACGACCTCTATTCCTTCAACGTCATCCCCCTCCTCGGCCAGATCGTCGCGGGCGACCGCGCGAGCTACCGGTATCTGGTCGAATCCATCCGCCGCCACCCCGACCAGGCGGCGCTCATGACCATGATGCAAGAGGCCGGCTTCGAGATGGCCGGCTACCATAATCTGAGCGGCGGGATCGCCGCGGTACACCGGGGCTACAAGCTCTGAGCCGGAAGAGCGGGTGGATCCGATCGCCGGTCCCGTGCCCATGCTGTTGTCCGTGATCGAGCGGCTGTCGGCACGCCTTCTCTCCCTCGACCCGCGCTCCCTCGAGGCGGTGCGCGCGATGGCCGGAAAGGTCGTCGCCGTCGAGCTCCTGGGGCTCGGTCAGACCGTTTACTTCGCGCCCGGTGAGCGAGGGTTCGAGCTGCTCGACGCCTCTACGGGCGATGTCCACGTGCGCGTCCGTGGGACGCCGCTCGCGCTCCTGCGCATGGCGCGGGGGGAGCAAACCGCGACCTTCAGCGGTGAGGTCGAGATCATCGGCGATCTCCAGCTCGGCCGCCACCTGCAGTCGATGCTGGCGTCCTTCGACATCGACTGGGAAGAGCTGCTGTCCCAATATCTCGGCGATATCGCCGCGCATCAGATCGGGAACGTCGTGCGCGATGTATCCGGCTGGGCCGAAGGGGCGCGCCACACGCTCGCGCAGGACACCGTGGAGTACCTGCGAAACGAGGCCGCGATCCTGGTCGAGACGCGCGAGATCGCCGAGTTCGTGGACGCCGTCGATGCCTTGCGCAGCGATGTGGACCGCCTGGAGGCGCGCCTCCAGCGGATCGCGCGAGCGCTCGGGCGCGACTGAGAGTTTGTGAAAAAGCCGTCGCGAGCGAAGGGAGGTCGCGTTCCGCCGGAGCGCAGGAACCGGAGTGTATGTTGAAATACATGAGGATTCCGAGCACCGCCGGAACGACATCCCGAGCGCAGTAGGTTTTTTCACAAACTCT
>JACCXJ010000136.1 GCA_013697045.1 Gammaproteobacteria bacterium
GCATGGTCAATCCCAGGCATTGCGCTCTGCTTGTATCTGAGCATCGATTTGCTCGGCCGTCAGCCGCATGGCGTCAGGCAAGCGGTTCTGCCGTAAGAAAGCTAGCACGCTGGCGGCGTTACCTTGCCCAGGGTTCTCACCCGACTCCACAGGTTCCATAACCGTGATCAACACCCGATGGATGCCTTTCAAGTGAACGTCCTCGTTAAAGTGGACCTTTCCTTGTGGGTCGAGGGTCGCTTCCAAGGTTTGAAATATCATGGCTCTCCACAGGTCTCTTACTCGCGATGAATATTGGCGTTCGGACCTCCCGGCAACCTACACGGGCTGGTCATCGCCAGCCAACCAGAACCCACACGGCCAGGGCCTCGGGTACCGCCTCGGGCCTGAGCCAGGCGGGGTTGCTACCGGAGTGACGGCCGCCCCAACGATGACGGCGACGGTCCGGATGGCACATCATCCCGCGATTATACGGACGCTCACCTGTACGTCATAAGAGCCGGGCTCCTGCCCGTTCGGTTCATCCTGTACCTCATGAGAGCCGGGCTCCTGCCCGTTCGGTTCAGGCCGCCCATCGCAAGAACGGAGGGCCGGTGGCCCGAGGGAGAGGCGGAAGGCGTTTGACGGGACGCAGCCTTCCTTGAGCGCAGTGCGGGCAGCGGTTTGCGTCGGCGCCAAGCACGCGAGAGAGGAAGGCCTCGACGGTTTCGGGTTCGGCAGGCGCCGGAGTAGGCGCATCGAGGGCGACCCGGCAGGCGGTGAGGTGTTCGGTGCGGTGGCGATTGGCGAGGAGGAACCGCCTAGTGCGGACCCGCATGCTAGGTGGTGTGGGGGCTGGGGGCTAAACACCCCCGGCTACCCGATTTATACGACGTGGGTCAAACCCCTTCGCTTCCTCCGGCCGGTTCATAGATCAGGATGGCGATGCCGTCGCCGACCGTCTTCGAGTCAACGAGCCGCAGATGCTTCTTGTCGCTCATGTCACCAAAGAGGCGCTTGCCCGTGCCGAGGACGACCGGGAAGACCATCAGGCGCAACTCGTCGACGAGACCATGCTCGACCAGCGTCTGCACGAGCCGGGCACTCCCATGGACAACGATGTCACCGCCTAGGTCCTGCCTCAGCTTCGATGCCTCCTGCACCACGTCCCCCTTGAGGACCGTCGAGTTGTTCCATTTGGCCTCCTTGAGGGTCGAGGAGACCACGTATTTGGGCATGCTGTTGAACATGTCAGCGAACTCACCTTTCATGGACGGCCAAGCCGCCGCAAAGGCCTCATAGGTCACCCGCCCCAGCAGCAGAGCCTCGGTGTGGAGGGTCTCATCGAGCTTGAACTTATCGCCCTCCTCGCCGCGACTGATCTTGAACGTCCAGCCGCCGTGCTTGAAGTCCTCGCCTCCGCCCGGTGCCTCCATGACGCCGTCGAGTGACACGTACTCGGTGACTACGATTCTTCCCATGTTGATCTCCCTTGATGTTTGGCTTGTTGCTAGAGTAGCCGTTCGTCCGCATAACGACTCAGTTCAGCGGTCCGCGCAGGCGGCGGCGCCCGCCGGAGCGGATCCGCTGCAACTGACGGTTAGGCACCACGCCTTCAGCCGACCGCTGCCAATGACTGCCGCACGCCTTCGCCATAAGACGTCTTGCTGATCGTTCCGAGTAGCTGTTGGAGGGCCGAGTCATCGACGATCAAAGGGTCGGTTAACAGGTAATGCATCTCCACAAACTCCCGAAGAAACGGGTCGAAAAGACCCAGGAGACGCAACATCGTTTTGCCCGCAACCATGTAGCGCGGACGTCCCCCGTAAGCTAGTTGCGCGAGCTCAAGCTGAGTCGTGACACCGACGCCACCAAGGTTCCACGCCCGCCCAAAAGTCGCCGGAGTGTCCAGGAGCCTTGTCACGACCGGACCCACGTCAGGGACGAACACGAACTCGTGCGGTCGGTCGATCGGGCCGATAAGTTTGGCCTTTCGGTTCTGCTTTACCGCGACGAAGAGGTCAGAGAGCAGGCTTCGCTCGAGACCCGAACCGTAGAAATCCGGCAGGCGCAATACTGTGGTTCGAATCTTTCCGGTGCCATGCGCAGCCAGGACAAGGTCCTCCTGCTCCTTGCGCTTTCTGCCCTTTAAAGTGTGCGGCTCCTTTGGGTGATTCTCGGTCACGCGCGAGCTCTGGGGCCGGCCAAAGACGTACAACGTTCCGATGAGGAGCAGGCGGTCGACCTTTTCCGCGATCGCGGCATCTATGACGCGACCCATCAGGATGGGATGAAGATGAAAGTCCGTGTAGGGCACACCAACCATGTACACGGCAGCGGCGACGCCCCTGAGCGCCTCTCGGATGGACTGCTCGTTATCGGGATCCCAAACGGCGACTTCGGCCAGCGGATCGCCACCGAACGTCTTCTCCAACGCAGTACGCGATCTACCGATGACCCGGTACGGCCGAGCTTGCTGGCGCAGCGCCGCCGCAACACTCTTGCCGATCGCTCCCGTCGCGCCAACGAGAGCTACTAGGTCCGTCGATTCCGGTGCCATGACGCCCTTCCCCCGACAGTTGTCTGGTGGTGTCTAACCGTTGGAATTCAGCGGCCGCCGAAGGCGGTCCGCTGAAATGACGGGTTGGGCGTGCATCCCGCGCAGTGACTGCAAGCACAGAGGGTTCAACTCATCCGTTGCACATCGTCCTCCGCCTGCAACTGCTCGCAAGGCCCTGCTCTCCGTCGCGGCGTCGGGGCCAGCAAGCGCACCAACGGGTAGACGCTTTCCCCCCTGTTTCTGCCGGTTGCCGCACCGCGACTCGCACGGCAGGCTCGCGCCCAGCTACCAGAAACCACCCCCAAAACTCACCCTTGAGTCCCCGCCAACCACGAGGCCCCGAGTAACCGCTTCCCGGCGCCGGACCCCGTTCCGAGCGCCACATCGCCGCCCGGCCCGTCCGACCAAGCATTCTCCATTGCGAGGCCGCGTTAAAGCGCCCTTCCTTTAGTGCCGAAGCAGGGTTCCCTCCAACCTTCAATCAACGCCCCAGAACCTTGCGCGCAAGTCTTTTTGTCTTGCACGCAAAGCTCAAAGCGTTGCGCACAAGCCCCGGAGCCTCGCGCGCAAGGCTCTCCGCCCGGCGCGCCAGCCCCGGAGCCTCGCCGGGCCCCAGCGTCGGAGATCACATCGCCGCACCACGACCGGCACCGGGGCAATTTCGCGTCCAGGCACCGGATACCGACCCCAGTCCCGGGCAACCCACCGGGCCGCCCCAACGGAGCGCATCGGCCCCCGCGGCGGACCACTAGGCTAGGCCGCCCGATCACCGCCCAGCCCGTGCGACGATGCGGCGGAGGAGATCGGGCCTAAGGCACCTAGTAGAAATAACTTGAACAATATCATGTAACGGTCTATTCTTTATATGTGGACCAGGACCTGCGCAAAGCCACCAAGCAGAAATACGAGCAGTTGGCTGGTCGTCTGACAGAACGCTGCGTGTTTGGGCGGCAGTCGAAGCCATGAGCTTGGGACGCGGTGGCATCAGTCTCGTGGCCGGTGCGACGGGTCTATCGCGCACGACCATTCACGCCGGGCTCAAAGAGATCGAACAGCCCGTGGGCAAAGAAAGGTCTGCGCTGGACCCTGCGCGTTTCAGGATCCGCCGGCCCGGGGGTGGTCGGAAGCCCGTGACCGAGCAACAGCCCGAATTGCTGGCGGAGTTGGAACGCTTGGTGGGGCCGGTCACCCGCGGCGATCCACGCTCGCCGCTGCGCTGGACGTGCAAGAGCACCCCGCGCTTGGCGGCGGAGCTGCGAAGAGGCGGTTATCAGGTGAGCCAGCGCACCGTGTGTGCATTGTTGAGCAGTCTGGGTTACAGCCTGCAGAGCGTGCGCAAGAGCCGCGAAG
Source organism: Gammaproteobacteria bacterium (assembly GCA_013697045.1). Lineage (GTDB taxonomy): Bacteria > Pseudomonadota > Gammaproteobacteria > JACCXJ01 > JACCXJ01 > JACCXJ01. The sequence goes on from JACCXJ010000136.1 coordinate 3,890, forward strand.
GGGCCCAGCATCCGGATCGCGATGCCCAGTTTCAGTACACTCGGCAGGTGGCGGAATTTCTGCAGGCCGGCCAGCCGGTCATCTCCGTGGACACCAAAAAGAAGGAATTGGTGGGCGATTTTACCCGTGCCGGGCAGGAATGGCAGCCCAAAGGCCGACCCGAAGCGGTGCGGGTGCATGACTTCCCGGATCCGCAGTTGGGCAAGGTGGCCCCCTATGGGGTCTATGATCTCGGAGCCAACCAAGGCTGGGTGAGTGTGGGAGTGACGCACGATACGGCCGAGTTTGCCGTCGAATCGATTCGACGGTGGTGGCGGCAGATGGGGCAGTCGGTCTACCGACACGCCCGCCAACTGTTGATCACCGCGGATTGCGGGGGTAGCAATGGCAGCCGAGTGCGGTTGTGGAAGGTGCAATTGCAACGCTTGTCGGATGAGCTGGGACTTCAGATCAGCGTATGTCACTTTCCCCCTGGGACGAGTAAGTGGAACAAAATCGAACATCGAATGTTCTGTCACATCACGCAGAACTGGCGCGGGCGGCCACTGGTGAGCCACGAAGTGATCATTGAGCTCATCGGGGCGACCACGACCCAAAGCGGGCTGAAAATCCAGGCGGCGTTGGATGAACGGCCGTATGCTAAAGGGATCAAAGTCAGCAACGCCGAATTGGCCGCGGTCCAACTCACGCCCGACGAATTCCACGGCGAATGGAACTACCGTATTCATCCCACGTCACCGCGATAATTGTTCAAGTTATTTATGCTAAGCTCCTAAGCACGAAAGGATTAAAGGATTAAAGGGGATAAAAGGGGCCAGGCTAGGGCCAGGCTTGAATGAATTATTCTGCTATGATGGCCTTGATGCCTTGCCGCGCCCGCGTTCATCTTGATGGTGTTCCGCGCACATCGTACAGCGCGGCCACAACCGCGAGCCATGCTTCTTTGGCGAAGAAGACTACCAGGCCTACCTCTACTGGCTGCGCAAAGCGCAACCACGTGCATCTGCTCTAAGGGAGGGCGCGCAATCTATTTTGCGAAGCACGAGGGCGCCTCGTGTATGAGAAGGATTCTGGGTATCGTCGTGTTCTCGTTCGCAATCCTGTGTATCCCGCCCGATGCATCGGCTTTCAGGGTTGACAGGGCGGCATATCGCTACCCATACAGGGACCCCTATCTCGCGACTACAACGCTGTCCATCACGAGGGGGCGCGCTGCCCTTTGGTCGCACGACACGGTTTCGAGGAGAAGCCTGGAAATCACGGTGCTTGAGGGCCGAGACAATGTGTATCTCTTGCGCGGACAAGGGAAACTGCGATTTCGTTTCTACCAACAGAAGGGCTCAGCACCTTTGATTTTCATCATTCCAGGGCTTGGTGGCCCCGCTGCTTCGGGATCGGCTACCTATCTGGCTGAGGTCCTGGTGGACGAGGGCTTTCATGTCCTCATCCTGCCTTCGCCATTCAACTGGAACTTCGCGCTGGCAGCGAGCCGATCAGGTCTTCCAGGTCTCACGGAGGAAGATAGTCGAGACCTCTATGCAGCCATGCAGCTCGCTCTGGAGCACGTCGGAGAGCGCTATGGAGCCAGAATTGGCAGAACCGGGCTCATTGGCCTGAGCGACGGCGCGATTTACGCCCCCTATATCAGCAAGCTCGATGCAGAAGGCCAAAGGATCGGGATCCGCACGTATCTCCTGGTGAACCCCCCCGTCAATCTCATGCAGGCCGTCGAAAAGATCGATCAGATGGCTCAGATCGGACGAAAGTTCGGGAGGCGGCAAGGACGGCGTATCGAGGCATACGCCGTGGGGGTCGCGGCGCAAGCTGGAGCAGAGGTGTCGGACGCGCATGACCCCTTCGTTGATCCCGAGTATTTCAGCGACTGGGACAAGCGCTTCCGCCTGACGGGCGAGCAGATACGATTCCTGATTGGAAAGGAGCTGCAATCCCCGATCGGAGATGTGATATACGTGCGCGAGCTGATGCAACCGGGCGGTGTGTTGAAAACGCCGGTCAGCTGCTTTTACCGTACGGAGCGATTGTACGAAGCTCACTCTCACGGTCTTATGGACTATGTCAGACTATTTCTAATTCCGGAGCTGCAGAAAAGAGGAGGCATAGCTGCCAGACCGGGCGCGTCGATGGTAAGGCTGTCGCTGAAAGATGTGGAGGACACGTTGTTCGAAAACAAGAACATCTTTGTGATGCACAACCTAAATGATTTCCTCGTTTCGAGAGCAGACCTCGACTACCTCGAAGAGCTACTCGGCGATCGTGCAAAATTTTATCCCTATGGCGGTCATATGGGTAATATTTGGTACTGGCAAAACAGGAAGGACATCATCGATTTTTTCAGCTCTCTCTATCACGTCCGATGACGGCAAAACCATCACCGGCGTCGTTACACCATTTATGGTTCTGTAGCACGGGCTGGCGCCGGCCGCCAGCACTGCGCCACCTCGATCTCCCGCCCCGCCCGCACCGCCTGGTACTTCTCGAAGGCATCGCGCAGAAATAACTTAATAAAGTGTGAGAGATGTGCTTTAAAGCGGGATGCAGATTGCGTCCACGGTAGAGCAGATCGAGTCGAAGTACCGATCGCTTGTGTCGGTGTTGGATGAACGG
>JACCXJ010000137.1 GCA_013697045.1 Gammaproteobacteria bacterium
TAGAAGAACAAGAGGTTCTTCTGGAACGCCGTGAGCGCGAAATAGGCCGCGACGGAGATCCCCACGACCACGCTGCCGACCGCCACCATACGTCGCTGGCGCGGGGTCACGGCGCGCCGCTCTCCCGGCGCGCTGGGTCTCTGGCGGCCGTCGCAATCCGCGAGCGGGCCGAGCGGCGCCGGAGGTCCTTCAACAAGCGCCTGTGCCAGAGGAGGGAGTGCGCGATCATGCCGATGAGGACGGCGGCGGCGAGCCCATAGGCGGTCCAGACATAGGCCGCATAGCCCCCCATGTACAGAAATTCGTTCATAATGGCTACGGCGTTACGATACGGTGCCTCGGCCTCACGCCAAGCGGACGTCTCGCGCGGCTCGGTCGGGGGCCGCCATCATGCCACAGCCGGCCGGTCCCGGCCACGGGGGAGGGCGAATCAAATGAATTCGCGATTCATGATGCTCATGCTCACGGGCCTGCTCTCTGCGCCCGCGGGCGCGGTCGAGATCGAAGGCGTGAAGCTCGCTGACACGGCCACCGTGGCCGGCCGCGATCTGGTGCTGAACGGCGCGGGCCTGCGCAAGAGGCTGCTCTTCGACGTCTATGTCGCCTCCCTCTATCTCCCGGCCAAGGTCTCGGCGGCCGCCGCGGTGCTGGCGGCCGAACCGCGTCGCGTCGAGATACACATGCTGCGCGAGGTCGGCGCCGACGTTTTTCTCGAGACGCTCAAGGACGGCATCGAGGCCAACACCAGTCAGACCGAGCGGGACGCGATCGAACCACAGATCAGCCAGCTTGCCAAGGTCATCACGGCCATCGGCGAAACCAAGAACGGCGATGCCATCACGCTCGATTTCGTGGCAGGGAACACCGTCGTCACGATCAATGGCGCCGAGAAGACTCGGATCGCGGGCGAGCAGTTCAATCGAGCCCTGCTCAATGCCTGGCTCGGCGACCACCCCGTGCAGGCCGATCTCAAGAAGGCGATGCTGGGCGGTTGAGAATTCGCACCTCGGGGTGACGAAGGAACCTCGATATTACCCCGCCGCCGAAACGGTCGGGTTCGTCCGTCACCCCAGGACGGCCACAACGTTTTCGTGGTGGGTGCGGATTCTTTTCACCGGTTTGCTGGGCCTTGGTCTGGCCGCCTGCAGCAGTTCGACCCCGTTGGGTGCCGTTCCTTCGAAAACGTGCCTGACGGGCGACACGACCCCGGTCGAGACCGGCCAGACGATGCGGATCAATGTCCTGTCGAACCGCGCCGATCTGATCAGCGGTGGCAATGCCTTGGTGGAGATCGTGCCGCCGCAGGGAGCGAAGGCGGACAGCCTGGCCGTGGATGTCGGAGGCCGTAATGTCAGCGACCGGTTCGGGCTGACCGAGAACGGCCGTATGCGCGGGGTGGTCACCGGCCTGCCGCTGGGGAACAGCGTCCTGACGGCGCAGCTGCCGGGCCGCGCTGGCGCCCGAATCACCCTCACACTTGATCGGAGGGCCAATTTTCTCAGGCCCCCATTTGCCGTGGAGCTGCGAAACGGAAGGCAACGGCCTGGGGCCCGCCACGGACGAGGACTGCAACGCGCCGACAGTTTATAGCTATCAGTACAAGCCCACGGGGTCCGACACTCTGGCGGCTTACGACCCGGATCATCCTCCCGCCGACGTGGACACGACCACGACCGATAGCGGCAACACGGTCCCGTACATCGTGCGCACCGAGAAAGGCACGATGGACCGTGGCATCTACCAAGTCGCGGTGTTGTACGACCCGTCCGAGCCATGGACACCGTATACGCCGCAGCCAGGCTGGAACGGCAAGCTGCTGTACGTGTTTGGCGCCGGCAGCGGGACACAGTACCGCCAGGCATCGCCCCAGAGCGTCGCCGACACGCGGGCGCTGTCGCGCGGCTTCGCAGTCGCCAACTCATCACTGAACATCAATGGCAACCAGGCCAACCATGTGCTGGCCGCCGAGACCATGATGATGTTGAAGGAACACATCGTCGAGACCTACGGCCCGATCCGTTACACCATGGGCATGGGCTGCTCGGGCGCCTCCATCCAGCAACAACGGATCGGCAATGCCTACCCCGGCCTGCTGCAGGGCATCCAGCCCAACTGCAGCTACCCGGATACCTGGACCGTGCGCATGGAAGTCGGCGACTGCCTCCTGTTCAACAACTATTTCCAGAACACCTCGCCAGGGCTGTGGGGCGATGTCGCGCAGCGCGCGGCGGTGACCGGTTACCAGACTCCGAGCTCGGGCGTGGCCTGGGAGGCCTTGTTCGGTACGAACGGTGCTCCGGGGCGCACCTGCGGTCTGCCGGCGGAGCGGCATTACCACCCGCAGAACAATCCCGACGGGGTACGCTGCAGCACCAGCGACTACGAGATCAACCTGTGGGGGACGCGTCCGCCTGAGGTGTGGGGCCCGGTTGAGCAGCAGATTGGCCACGGGTTTGCCAAGGTCGTCTATAACAACCACGGCATCCTCTACGGCCTCAACGCCGTGCGCAATGACGAGATCACGCCGGAGCAGTTCGTGGACCTGAACGAAAAAATCGGCGGCAAGGACGTGGACTGGGTCATCATTCCGAACCGGACGGACGCGGATCCCGGTGCCGTCGGGCTCGCCTACCGGGCCGGCCTGGTCAACGATTTCAGCCAGCTCGACAAGCTCGCGATCATTGATCTGCGCGGCACCAGCAACAACGAGATCCACACCGATTTCCACAGCCACGAGCATCGGGAGCGGCTGGATCGGGCGAACGGCCACCACAATAACCAGATCATCTGGAGGTTTCCGAGCTCAATCGTCATACCGCCGGCCATTGCCGACGCCTCGTTCTTCCTGCTCGACCGCTGGCTCACGGCAATCAAGGCCGACAGCGCGGCGGGAACCCTCGAAGAGAAGGTCGTCCGCAACAAGCCGGCGGACGCGGTGGACCAGTGCTGGACCGATGCCGGCGAAGGGCCGCCGATCACCGATCCGGCGGCATGTGCCGCGGCGTACCCGTATTTCGGCGCGCCGCGCGTCGCCGCGGGCGGCCCGACCACGCACGACAACGTGCGCTGTGAGCTTGCCCGGCTTCCGGACACCGCGCCCACCGATGGCTACGGCTCCGCCCCGTTCGTGCTCGACCAGTGGGAGCGCCTGAAAGCGACCTTCCCTGCCGGAGTCTGCGACTGGAGCAAGCCGCTGCCGGATCGGCAACCCTCGATTCCGTGGCTCACGTTCAAGGCCGGCCCGGGCGGGCAGCCTCTGGGCGATCCGCCGGTGTCGGTTTCCGTTCCGTAAACGCTGAAGCAAGCCAAAGCCCAGAAAGTCTGCTGGGCAGCGGCCCTGTGGCAGGGCCGTATTCGACGAAAACCACCCTGGGCCCTTTTTCCCTTCTTTTGCCCCTGAACGGCCACCCGCCGTCCCCAGGCGGCGCAGCGGGCTTTACGAGGCGCTTTCGGCTCCCTCACTGGGCGCGCGGCGGTCCTCTTCCTCCTGCAGCTTGCGCCAGAAGACCTTGCCGGTCGCAGTCTTGGGCAGCTCGGCGACGAGCTCGACCGCCCGCGGGACCTTGTACGTCGCCATGCGTTCCCGTGCCCAGTCGATGATCGCCTGTCCTTGCAAGCTCCCGCGTGCGGCCGGCGTCGGGACGACGACGGCCTTGACGGTCTCGCCGCGGTAGCGGTCGCGAACGCCGATCACGCAGACCTCCTGAATGTCGGGATGGGCGTACAGCATCGCCTCGACCTCCGCCGGCCATACCTTGAAACCCGAGGCGTTGATCATGCGCTTCAAGCGGTCGGTGATGAAGAAATAGCCTTCCTCGTCGTGGTAGCCGAGGTCGCCGGTCCGCAAGAAGCGCTTGCCGTCGTGATGGAGAAACGCCTCCGCGGTCGCCACGGGTTGCCTCCAATACCCTTGGAACACCTGTGGGCCGTGCACGACGATCTCGCCGACCTGGTTGGGCCCGCATTCGGCTAAGCTGTCCGGGTCGAGGACGCGCGCGTCCACATCGAAGATCGGGATGCCAGCGCACTGTCTCTTCGGTCGGTGCGGGGGATTGAGGTGCGTGGGCGACATGGTCTCCGAGAGTCCGTAGCCCTCGATGTAAGGTTTGCCGAACGCGGTCTCTAGCTTCCGCGCCACGGCCTCCGGCATCGTCGCGCCACCGCCTCCCAGCCACCTGATCGAGGAGAGGTCGTGGCGGTCGAGGCCCGGGTTTGAGAGGAAGTCGACCAGCATCGTGGTGATCGCGGTGAACGACGTGACGGCGGCGCGCTCGATCTGGCGCATGGCGCCCTCGCGGTCCCAGCGGGTGAGCAGCACGACGGTGCCACCGGTCTGGATCGTCGCGTTCATGACCTGCATGCCGGTGACGTGGAACATCGGCAGGACCGCCAGCGCCACGGTCTCGCTGGTATCCGCACACCAGTGTGCCACCGCGGTGCTGGTCGCGAGCACGGAGCGGTGCGCGTGCATGCAGCCCTTTGGCTTCCCCGTCGTGCCCGACGTATAGGGCATGACCGCGAGATCCTCAGCTCCTGCTCGCTGCTCGTCCGGCGTCATCCCCGCCGCGATGGCCTCGGCCCACGGCGTCACGCCCGGGCCCGCGATCGGCTTGTGCGGCGCGCGCACGAAGGCGGGCAGCGGCAGGTCGGTTGGTGCGGTGAGATAATCCGAATAGGCGCCCAGCACGGCGTGGGCGAGGCCGCTGGTCCCCAGCAGGGGCTCGATCGGCTCCCACAGTTCCTGGGTTGCGAGAAGGGTGGCGGCGCCGGCGTCCTCGAGGCAATGCCGCAGCTCCTCGCCCCGGTTCATGGGGTTGACCGGCACCGCCACCGCGTCGGCGCGCAGGATCGCGTAGTAGCCGATCACGTACTGCGGGCTGTTCTGCGTATAAAGCAGCACCCGGTCGCCGCTCCCGACGCCACAGTGCCCCTGCAGAAAACCCGCGAGGGCATCCACCTGGCGCTTGAGCTCGCCGTAAGTCGTGCGGCTGCCGTAGTAGTCGAGGGCGCAGCGGTCGGGATAGCGACGGGCGCTCACCTCGAGGTTGAAGTAGATGCTCGTCCTCGGCACCGACAGGGACTTCGGCAGTCCGGCCGGCCAGTGGGCGTGATGCCGGTGGAACATGCGTCTAAGGATAAGGAATGCGGCACAATTTGTCGACTGAGTTGTCGGATTTGTGGGTCACTGAGCCGTCGGGTGGGCAAGTAGCCGAACCTTGCTCAAGCGTCTTACACCCAGGTGTTTTTCTGAGCATTCGGATTGACAGCAATGGGAAGCCCTCCGGCCGGGCACGCACGCAACTGACGGCCGTGCCGGCCAAGAGAGTGGCCCGCTCGGAAAGTCACGGGGGATGGGTCACACGCTCCGCGCCCTAACTGTCGAAGAGCAGTGCCTGCAGATCTCCGGCGTCCCGGACGCGGTGTAGGAAAGGCGCTCCGGGAAGTTTCTCGAATAGCTGGACGGAGGGTTTAAAAAAGAGGTTCGCGTGACGGTCGAATGGATGTGTCCGCCGTTGCGTGGACCTTCGTGAATCTGAGGATAACTCTTAGGCGTCACTCCGTGCCACGTTATGGAACGCCTGGGAGCCGCCGGCAATGCGAGCATTGCTGCTCGCATTGCCTGTTTGCTTACACGGTCTCAACGAAAAAACCATCGACGGCCATCGGGACCGCTCCGATCAACCTCCTCGCTGGTCTTGCTCCGCCATCCCTGTGATCTTGTCCCTGACGGACTTGGCGTATGTTTGACACTGTTCGTAAACGTTAGGGTCCTTCTTCAGGGCGTTACACTCCTGCTTCAGCGTCGCGTACTGCTGACGCGCCAGTTCTTGGTAATATTTGGCGCTATCCATGTGCTCCTCTTCCTCTCCGGCCGAGCCGCTCGCTGACGCTCCTTGTTGGCTCGGAGAGCCCTGGAGGCCCTGCGTCCCTCCGCTCTGGAACTGCTGATTAGCGCCGCCGCCCGTACCTTGCTGCCAAGATTGACCTTGCGGCTGCTGGCCGTAATTGCCGCCCTGGAACGATCCCTGGCCAGATTGCCCTTGTTGACCTTGGGATTGTTGCCCTTGAGTATTGCCACCCTGTCCGGTGCCTGCGCTAGAACTCTGCTGGCCTGAGGCCTGGCCCTGTCCAGCCTCAAAACCTTGCTGCAAATTCTGGGCTTGTCCGGATCCCTGGCCTGATCCCTGGCCTTGCTGCCCGCCGCTAGGTTGGCCCTGGCGTCCTTGGTCCGGCGAGGCGAGGCCCCAATCCACAAGCTTTTCTTTGACGACGGAAGCCACTTTGTCGATGGGCCCTTGCTTCTGTCCCGATTGACCCGATTGATTGGAAGCGAAACCTTGCGACCCTTGCCCGGCCTGCTCCGAGCCTTGGGCGCGCAGATTGTCGCGCGTCGATTTGGCCTTCTGCAGGCAAGGTTCATAGCTTTGTGGTTGGTTATACTTCAGCGTATCGCATTCCTGCTTCTGGATCTCGTATTCAGTCGTCGCCCGCTGCGTGTTATACGATTGCTGGTCCATCGCGTCTTCGGTAGTTCCCATGGGTTGCTGGGCCAACGCTTGCGGAAGAGAGAGGGCAGCAACGCCCATCATTGCTCCTATCGCACTGGCTCTAGCCATTTCGTATTTCAACTTTGACATAGATTCCTCCACGAATGTTATTTAACATTTGCAGCGGCAGCGTATCGCTACCGCAGCCCCATCACGCGTACCTAACCTCACGGCGCTTGACACAAGAGGCTCCGTCTTGGACCCAGTTCCGCTTGGAGTAGAGAACAGCGTGATGGAGTTATTGCTCAAGGATCATGCCGAAAAAAACATGCGTATAATCACCTGGTTGCTTGCCGCCGCGGAGATCAATGGTTGTAAAAGATACCGACATCGCACAGGACCTCGGTAGAATGTGCAGGAGCCGCATGGTGGAGCGGCCGAACTCCCCAACCGCTTTTGCATTTATCGATCCGATCCCCTCGTGACAAAGAAGTTCATGGCTAAGTGCGACAGCTGCTAGGCAAGCTGCACGGTTATCCGAGTCGCCAGTCAAAGTTGTGCTGCGACGTATGGACCCCGCAGCTGCGCTCCGCTTCGCGGGTCAGACCTTTCGCGTCACTCAAACGGCGTCGACAATTGCACTTCGTAGACATTCAGGTTAGCCATGCGCCGCCATTCCTCGGCAAGATTCGGCGCAGCGCCGGCATGTTTCCGCACACCGCTGCATATGGGCATCGTCCTTGAACTGCCCGCAATCTTCGGCGCACTGAGCGCAAATCTCGGCGCACACGGCGCAGGTACGTGCGTGCAGTGAGGAACCGCGAAGCATGACGTTCGCGCTGGTCTGACAGATCTCCGCGCAATCGATTAACAGCCGGATATGGTCGCCGTCGGCGTGCCGGCCGCCTTGTTCTAAACAATAGGTAATAGTATTCAGACAAATACCGTGGCAGTTCGTGCATTCCTGGATGCATTGGTGCAATGTCTCATTCATAGGATACCTCCACAAGGGTAGAAGAATGGAAAACTCTGGTCGTTCGGAAACGGCACTCAGGCGTTCACCACCTCACCGCCGTTCGGATGCATTGGATCTCAGTCTGAAAACCCATGCCTTGATCCGCCAAAGCAATGCACAGCAACCTTCGTACCGTTGCGCGATCCAGGCTGCTTGCCTTGAAACCGATGGGTGGGCCCGCCGGGGCGGGTTCCTTCCTATCAGTATTTTTTACTGTCGATCAGAAATTCTTACACGTGCGGTCATCTCGATGCGTTAGAGTTTGTCCTACCGGTGAATGCCCCGGACCACGATTGACCGCGGGGGCCTGGATGCCGGTTCGCTCGCATGATGGTGGTGCCCAAGCCGCCCGGAGCTGACCGCTTCGATCGGATCACCCGTCCCATCCCCTTACAGCGGAAGGCATTCGATCTCCTGGGCGTGAAGCTGAAACGTCAGATAGACGCCTCCGGTTTTGAACGGCGAACGCCGGCCCGAAGGGCGAGTCCGGGCGGGCTTCGACGCCGCCCAGCGCGAGGACTCGCATGTTTGACACCTCACGAGCCCCGCAGTACTGTGCCTCTTG
>JACCXJ010000148.1 GCA_013697045.1 Gammaproteobacteria bacterium
CGGCCGGGCTCACGCGCACGCTCGGGTACGAGAACTGACGAGTCGAGAACCCCGCCACCGCGAGCTGGCGGCGCAGGAATGCCATCTCCCGACCGCTCATGAAGAGCCCGTGGATCAGGACCACGGCTTCGTCGCCCACCCCTAGTAGTAGTCAGTCATGTTAAATCGAGTGATCCGTCACCCCGGCAGAGCCTGCCCCGTACTTGATACGGGGGATTGCCGGGGTCCAGGATGCAGGACAGCACCTACGTCCATGTACTCTGGATTCCGGCAATCCATGCCGGAATGACGGGCCTGTTCGAATCATCTTGACTGACTCTAGGCGCCGCTGGCCGATGCGAGTTGCATCGTCAGGCGTCGTTGGCGCCGTAAATTACGGTCCTTCGCGACGCCGAGAAATCCAGCAGGCGTTCGATGGGACGTAGCGCACGCCGCCCGATCTCGGGATCCACCAACACCTCGTTGGCGCCGGAGCGCAGGCTCGCAGCTACCTTTCTGAGCCCGTTCATCGCCATCCAGGGGCAGTGGCCGCAGCTCCGGCAGGTGGCGCCGTGGCCGGCCGTCGGGGCTTCGATGAGGGTCTTGCCGGGAGCGGCCTGCTGCATCTTGTAGAAGATCCCACGGTCGGTCGCGACGATGAGCTTCTCGACCGGGAGATCGCGAGCGGCCTTGATCAGGGCCGTGGTCGAGCCCACCACATCGGCCTGGGCCACGACCCCGGCCGGTGATTCGGGATGCACCAGCACCTTGGCGTCGGGATGGGTCCGGCGCAGCGCCTCGAGCTCGCGCGCCTTGAACTCCTCATGGACGATGCAGGCGCCGTCCCAGAGCACCATGTCCGCCTCGGTCTTCTCCTGTACATAGGCGCCCAGGTACTTGTCGGGGGCCCACAGGATCTTCTCGCCCCGATCCCTAAGGAAGGCCACGACCTCGAGCGCGCTGGACGAGGTCACGACCCAGTCGGAGCGCGCCTTGACCGCCGCGCTGGTATTGGCGTACACGACCACGGTGCGGTCGGGGTGGGCGTCGCAGAAGGCCGCGAACGCCGCAGGAGGGCACCCGAGGTCCAGCGAGCACTCGGCTTCCAGGTCCGGCATCAGGACGCGCTTCTCGGGGTTCAAGATCTTGGCCGTCTCGCCCATGAACCGGACCCCCGCGACCAGGAGCGTCGAGGCCGGGTGCTCGTGTCCGAAGCGCGCCATGTCCAGCGAGTCGGAGACATGGCCGCCGGTGTCGTCGCAGAGCCGCTGGACCTCCGGATCGGTGTAGTAGTGCGCGACCATGACGGCGTCCTGGGCGCGGAGCAGGCCCTTGATCTCGGCCCGGAGCGCATCGCGCTCATCGTCGGAGAGGATCTCGACGACCGTCGGGGGGACCACCGGAATGGGATGGGATCGGAGCTGAAGCATAGCGGAACCTCGATACTTACCGCCACAGTTTGGTCAACGAAAGAACTCCACCGTGCGCGGGCTGCGGGCGCGGTACAGGCGGGCGGGTCGGCGCCGGGCGTGCGACTGCCATTCCGCCGAGGCCTCGATGTAGCCCGTGGCCTGGATGTGCTTGCGGAAATTGCGCTTGTCCAGCGTCCTGCCCAGCACCCGCTCGTAGACCGACTGAAGCTCGCTCAGGGTGAACTTCTCCGGCATGAGCCGCAACGCGATGGATGTGTAGCCGAGCTTGGCGGAGAGGCGGGCGCGGGCGAGACGCAGGATCGCGTCGTGGTCGAAGGCGAGCGCCGGCGGGTCCTCGACCGGAAACCAGCCGACCGCCTCGGCGTCGGATGCCGCCTTGGGCGCAACGGTCTCATAAGGTACGAGACCGAAGTACACGACCGAGATGACCCGCTCACGTGGATCACGCCCCGGCGTGCCCACCGTGCAGAGTTGCTCGAGGTACATGCCGGTGAGCCCGGTCTCTTCGGCGAGCTCGCGCCGTGCGCAGGGTTCTAAATCCTCGTCGATGTCGATGAACCCACCCGGCAGGGCCCAGTGGCCGCGGAAGGGGTCCTGCGCGCGCCGAATGAGCAGGACCAGCAGGCGCTCGTCCTGGATCGTGAACAGCACCACGTCGGTCGTCACCGCGGGGTGCGGATAGTCGTAGGTGAAAGGCATGCCCGAACCCTCAGCAAGCCGGGCACTATAGTGTATTGGCTACACTCTTACAAGGGATATTTTTACAAGGGGCTGGGGGCCTATGAGGGTCTGCGGATGGCGATGGACAGCTCCCGGAGCTGCGCCTCCGGCACCGGCGAGGGGGCGGCCGTCAGCGGGCAGGCCGCGGACTGGGTCTTGGGGAAGGCGATCACGTCTCGGATCGAAGAGACGCCGGCCATCAGCATGACCAGGCGGTCCAGGCCGAAGGCGATCCCGCCGTGCGGCGGGCAACCGTAACGGAGTGCCTCCAAGAGGAAACCGAACTTCTCTTGCGCCTCGTCCTCTTGGATGTCGAGGAGTCGAAACACGGCCTCCTGCATCTCGCGGCGATGGATGCGTACCGAGCCGCCGCCGACCTCGGTGCCGTTCAGGACTAGGTCGTAGGCGCGCGACAGGCAGCCGAGGGGATCGGCCCTTAGCTCGGCCGGATCGGTGAGCTTGGGGGCGGTGAAGGGGTGATGCAGGGCGAGAAACCGCTGTTCTTCTTTGCTCCACTCGAACATCGGGAAATCCACGACCCATAGCGGATGCCAGCCCCCCTGCGCGAGCCCGAGATCGGCCCCGAGCTTGAGCCGCAAAGCCCCGAGGGCGTCGTTGACCACCCGCGCATCGTCGGCCCCGAAGAAGATCAGGTCTCCGCTCTGTGCCCCGGTGCGCGCCAGGATGCCATCGATGGCCGTGTCCGGCAGGAACCTCAGTATCGGTGATTGGAGACCCTCGCGCCCCTGCCCCAGATCGTTGACCTTGATGTAGGCGAGTCCTTTGGCCCCATGGCCGGCGACGAAGGTCGCGTAATCGTCGAGGGCCTTGCGCGACAACATCGCGGCCCCCGGTACGCCGAGCGCCGCGACACGAGCACCCGGCCGGTTCGCGGGCCCGGAGAACACGGTGAATTCGACCGATGAGACGAGATCGGCGCAGTCCACGAGCTCGAGCGGGACCCTGAGGTCGGGCCGATCGGTGCCAAAACGCCGCATGCACTCGGCGAAGCTCATGCGCGGGATGGGGTCGGTCAGCATGTCCCCGAGCACCTCCTGGAAGAGCCCGCGAAACATGTCTTCCATGATGGCGAGGATCCCGCCCTCGTCCAGGAACGTGGTCTCGATGTCGAGCTGGGTGAACTCGGGTTGGCGGTCCGCGCGCAGGTCTTCGTCGCGGAAGCAGCGCACGATCTGGTAGTAACGGTCCAGGCCCGACATCATCAGGAGCTGCTTGAAGAGCTGCGGGGACTGCGGCAACGCGAAGAACCGTCCCGGATGGGTGCGGCTCGGTACCAGGTAGTCACGAGCGCCCTCCGGCGTCGCGCGCGTCAGCATCGGGGTCTCGATCTCGACGAAGCCGGCGTCGTCCAGATAGCGCCGCAGCACCCGGCAGACGCGGGCGCGCAGCCGGAGGTTGTCCTGCATCTGGGGCCGACGCAGATCGATGTAGCGATAGCGCAAGCGTGTTTCTTCCTCGACATTGCGGTCGTCCAACTGGAAGGGGGGTGGGTCGGCGGTATTGAGGATCTCGAGCTCATCACCGACGACCTCGACCTCACCACTCGGGAGCCCCGGGTTCTCGGTGCCGGGCGGGCGGCGGCGTACCCGGCCTCGCACCCGTAGCACGTACTCCCCCCGCGCGCGCTCGGCCACCGCGAAACTGGCGGGTTTCTCGGGATCGAAGACCACCTGGACGAGGCCGGCGCGATCCCGCAGATCGATGAACAGGATCCCCCCGTGGTCGCGACGCCGGTGGACCCAGCCACATAGGGTGACCTCTTGGTCGAGGCAAGCGAGGTCGATCTGCCCGCAATAGTGGGTGCGCATGGAGGAGAGACGGCGGAGGGGACGGATGGTACGGAGTCGAGGCGGGCCGCGCAACGTCACGCGCGGCGGCGCGCGACGGCACGGCGTGCCGGGTTGCTGGGCCCGTTACTCGCTCGTGGTGCTGGGCTGCTCCGGCTTCTTCTTGGTCTGCTCCGGCTTCTTCTTGGTCTCTGGCGCCGGTGGTGTGCCGCCGTCGGTGGGCTTCTTGGTCCCGCCATCGCTCTCTGCGGTCTTGGGCTTGGTCTCGCCATCGCTCTCGGCGGTCTTGGGCTTGGTCTCGCCATCGCTCTCGGCGGTTTTGGGCTTGCCCTTGTCCTTGAAATCGGTGGCGTACCAGCCCGAGCCCTTGAGTCGGAACCCCGACGCCGAGACCAGCCGCCTCAGGTCCGTCTTGGCGCACGCCGGACAGTCGGTCAGGGCCGGGGCGCCGAGCTGCTGGATGGCCTCTATCCGGTGGCCGCAACTCGGGCACTCATACTCGTAGATCGGCATCGCGAAGCCCTCAGGTCCAGGATGCGCTCACCATAGGGTCTGCCCCGTAAAAATCAAGGGTGGACGGACGCACCGGGGAGCGCGCTTTGTTCCTGGCAGGCTATCCGCTATCATCGCGCCGCCGCGATCCAGGGCCGTTAGCTCAGCCGGTAGAGCAGCGGACTTTTAATCCGTTGGTCGCAGGTTCGACTCCTGCACGGCCCACCAATAAACACAATGGCTTGCGATTCCTCCCCAAGATCCAGTTCGTCTACTGCTACCGTTTTGGCTACCACTCGCGCCGAAAACCAAGGCGCCGAGCCGATCGGCTACCTGGTCACCCCCCTGCGGCATCAGGTGCCCGTATACGTCCATCGTGACGTTGATGGACGAGTGCCCATGAGCGCCAGGATGCGCTTCGGGTGCTCGCCGTTGGCGATCAGCAAGCTCGCATAGGTGTGGCGGAGATCATGAAACCGGATTGCGCAGCCCCGCCCGCCGAAGCGCCGGGTAGAACCCGCGGTGCAGTAGGTTCGCGTGGTTCTCGGGGTTCCCCGCGCCGCTCGGGAACACGAGGTCGTGCGCCCCCGGCGGGCAAGCGAGCCGCCATTCCTTAAGCAACGTGACCAGCCACCGCCTCGATGCGTTTAGCTATCGCAGCGCAAGACCTCTTTGAGAACCTCCAGTCGCGAGCTTAATGATCGCCTGAAACCTCGGCGGCGCGAGGACGCTGGGCATCCCAGGAATCCCCCCCGACCTGTGTCCTATGCGCCCTTCGCCTCCTACCTCACGCTCTTGACTCAGCAGGTAGCCCCGCTCACCCGCAGTCGCGGGCGGACGCACCGGCACCTCGTCCGCTGCCTTGGCGAAGGTGATGAGCGCCGTGCCGCACTGGTGATCTTCCCGATGTGCAGGTCGTCATGAGTCCACCTGCGGGAACCGCCCGTGGAGCTCGGCGCGCCTCGCTTCGAGCTCCGCGAGCCGCGCCTTGTGCGCCGCCAGGTCCTCGACGGTGCCGAAGACAACGGGGTTTTGTCGGTACGTTTGCTGGGCCGAAATCACCCACAGCAGGAACAGCTTCGCCGCTTGACCGCCCAACTCCAGGGCCGCCTGATCCTTTTGGTTCCAATACATCCAACGTGATCCCCGACCACTTCCCACCAATCGTGCCGGACGCGCGCGCCGGAAAGACGTAGAACGATCCTTTGATGGTCCTGTTGGTTACCGTCTGACCGTTGTTGCGGGTCGCACTTGCCTGGCAGAAGGGGCCACCCCGCTGCTCCAGTCGATGCAGGGTCGCGGAGCCGAGCTCGACGAATTTTACCCATCATTGCGTAACCCTAAGGCATCGCGCAGAAATAACTTGATAAAGTGTGAGAGATGTGCTTTAAAGCGGGATGCAGATTGCGTCCACGGTAGAGCAGATCGAGTCGAAGTACCGATCGCTTGTGTCGGTGTTGGATGA
>JACCXJ010000149.1 GCA_013697045.1 Gammaproteobacteria bacterium
ATGGCGAAGAAGGGCGCTTGCACAACCCCGAGTTCACGCTCATCGAGTGGTACCGGCCCGGCTTCGATCACCATGCCCTCATGGACGAGGTGGAGGCCCTGGTGTCGGCGCTCCTCGGGTCCGAACCTTTCGAACGTATCCGCTACGGGCGCGCCTTCGAGGACGCCCTCGGCATCGATCCACACACGGCGGACTTGGAGGCATTGGCCGCGTGCGCCCGTGGGCTGGGTCTCGTGGTTGCTGCGGAAGGCCTGGATCGCGGCACGTACCTGGATTTCCTCCTGAGCCATGCCGTGACGCCACGGCTGGGCCACGACCGGCCGTGTTTCCTGTTCGATTTCCCCGAGCCTCAGGCCGCCTTCGCCCGGGTGCGGGCGGGGAGCCCCCCGGTCTCCGAGCGTTTCGAGCTCTTCATCCGCGGCATCGAGATCGCGAACGGCTGCCGTGAGCTCGGGGATGGGGCCGAACAGCGCCGGCGCCTGCTCCGCGAAGAGGCCCGCCGTAGGACGCTGGACCTGCCGACCGTACCCCTGGATGACCGGTTCCTGGCGGCCCTGGAGAGCGGCATGCCGGACTGTGCCGGTTGCGCGTTGGGCCTCGACCGCCTGGTGATGATCGTGACCGGGGCAGGTGCAATCCAAGAGGTGTTGGCGTTCCCGCCGGATCGGGCCTGAGGGGTGCCTTCTTCCCCTCCCCCTTCCGAAGGGGGAGCCCCGCTTTCCCCTCCCCCTTCCGAAGGGGGAGGGTAGGGTGGGGGTGCGACGATTAGTCGCATTCCCAAGACCCGGCGGAGTGGCCTATGATCCGCCCCTGATCCGATCCAGTGCGCCGCACCGGATGGAAGCGGTCACGCGGGTGTCACCTTGCCGGCGCATGCTGCCAACCGAAACCATTCGGAGGAGTCGAAGCCCATGAACGCCCCAGCCACTCGGATTTTCCCTATCCCCATCGTTCATGCCTGCGTGGAGCACGACGGCGGCGCGAGGCCGAGCCGGTCCGCCCGCCTGAGCCGGATCACGACGTTCGACGAGGGCGACACCACGATCCCCACCGTGCTCGGTTTCTCCGAGCTCGCATGCGCCGAAGCGCCCGATACGGCGCTGGTCGAGACCGCCTATCGCATCGGATCCGCGCGCGGTCGCGCTCTGGGCGCGGTGCTGCGCGGTCTGGCAGAGGATGCCCCGCTGGACCGCTGGTAGCGGACCCCCACCCTGCCCTCCCCCTTCGGAAGGGGGAGGGGAAGAAAGCTAGCTAGAAGGGCGGACAGGAAGGCTAGTGCGCCAGCCGTAACAAGAGATAGAAGACCAATGCCAGCAAGAGGATCGTCGTGGTGCGCCAGAAGGCCACCGGATTGCGCTCCAGCAACGGGCGCGGCGTCTGGTCGATGAGCCCCGGGTTGGGATGCCGGAGATCGTGGACCAGCTCCGAGACCTCCTGGTAGCGGCGTTTCGGGTCCCGGTGCACGGCCTTACGCAAGGCGCCGTCCACCCATTGGGGAACGGCCGGGTTGCGGTAGCAGGCCGGCTTATAGCCCACCCGGCCCGGGCCCCCATCGTGCGGCATCTCGCCGTAGGGTTGGGCATCCGTCAGGAGCTCATAGGCGATCACGCCCAGCGAGTACACGTCCGAGGCCGTCGTCCCCGGCTCGTTGCGGAAGTACTCCGGGGCGCAATAGTTACGGGTACCGAGCAGGCCGACGCGTTCGATCGGCGTGGCGATCTCGGCGATCCCCGAGACCCGCGTGGAGCCGAAGTCCACGAGCTTCACCTGCCCGGCGTAGTCGATCATGGCGTTCTCGGGTTTGAGGTCCTGGTGCAGCATCTCCAGGCGATGGAAGGCCTGGAGCCCCTTTGCGATCTGTTCGACGATCTTGCGGACTTCTTCGAGGCGTCGATTCGGTCGGTCGTGCATCCACTGTCTTAGCGTGACGCCCTGTAGATACTCGGTGACGTAGTACAGGAACCGGCACGCCCGCGTCGGGACGTAGACCTTGGCGACGTGCGGGTTGTCGATACGTCGCCCGACCCATTGTTCCAAGACGAAGCGATCGATATAGCCAAGGTCGTCCTCGTAGTTGACCGACGGCGTCTTGAGCGCGACCTGCAGGTCCGTTTCGTTGTCGATTGCGAGGTAGATCTGCGAGCGATTGCTGGCGTGCACCTCGCGGATGATGCGATAGCCATCGAGGGTCATGCCCGGACTGAGCGGGGGCGGGAAGGGCAGCTCGGTCAGCTCCTGGTAGACCTCCTCGGGGCCCTGCAACGGGAGGGCGTCGATGCGGACGATCTGGCAGGTCGCATTGTCCGGGCTGGTATTGGCGAGCGCCGCGCGGACTATCTCGGTGGCCGCGGTGTCGAGGTTCATTCCATAGGCCCTCACCGCATGGCCGATGGCCTTGTCGTCCAGATAGCCGTGCACGCCGTCGGTGGTCAGGACGAAGAGGTCGCCCTCCACCACCGGCAGCTTGCGATAATCGATCTCGACGCTCAGATCGGCGCCCAGCGCCCGGGACAGGAACGCCGGTCCGGGTCCGATGAAGGTCTGGTGATCGGTGGTCAGACGCTCCAGATCGCCGTCGCGCAGGCGGTAGATGCGGCTGTCGCCGACATGGAAGAGGTGCGCCGTGGTCGATTTCAAGACCACCGCGCTGAAGGTGGTGAGGAGCCCGCGTCCTGAATCGCGGTTGCGCTGTCCCTGGCTATAAAGCCAGGCGTTGAGCGCGGTCAGGACCTTCTGCACGGACTTCTGCACGGACCACGATTCCGGCGTGCTGAAGTAGTCCTCCAGGAACCCGACCACGCACGCCCCCGAGGCCTCCTGGCCGCTCTCGCAAGTGCTCACGCCGTCGGCGATTGCGGCGGCGATGCCCTTGGTCGCGAGTTGGCCGGCGCTCGGGATGTGAATGCCGTGGAAGTCCTCGTTGCGGGGTCTGCGCCCGGCGTCCGAGCACTGGCCGGTGGAGACTTGAAGCTGGGTAGACATGGACGCGAGGCGGGTTTTTCACCGGCTCTCAGGTTACGTCGATCAACTGCACCGTGCCATCGGGCAGCACCTCCGCCATGCTCCCGGTGGGTTCATCGAGGAACAAGACCAGCCCGACCAAGACGGCCGCCGAGACGGCGATGGTGAGAAAGAAGGTGGAGGTATCTACGGCCGCCAGCACGCTCAGGAACGCGACGCCGCCGACGTTGCCGTAGGCCCCGGCCAGCCCGGCGATCTGGCCGGTGAGGCGGCGCTGGATGAGCGGGATGATGGCAAACACCGCGCCCGTACCGAGGTGCACGAAGACCCCGCAGCCGATGCAGGCCGCGACCGCCAGCGCGATGGGCCAACCGGCGTCGATCCGGCTCATCAGCGCGTAGCCGCAGGCGAGACCGATCATGACGGTGACGAGCGTGCGCTTGCGCCCGAAGCGATCGCTCACATAACCACCGAGCGGACGCATGACCACGACCACGAGCGCGAAGGGTGCGGCCAGGAGACCGGCGGTCACCGACGACAGCCCGAAGGTGTCCTGAAAGAACAGCGGCAGCATCGACACCACGGCCAGCTCGGAGCCGAAGGCGACCGCATAGGCGAGACTCAGGATGGCCACCTGCTTGAACTTGTAGCGGTGTACCGACGGGTGCCGCTGCACGAACACCCGCGCGTTGATCTGGTAGATGCGCAGGCACTGGTAACAGAACGTGCTGAGCAGGATGAGATCGATGGAACGGTGCACCGGCTCCGACAGGAGGCCGAGGCCCGCGAGCTTCGTCGCCAGCAAGGCCAGCGCGAGGTAGAGCGGCGCGTTCATGGCGAGGTAGCAGAAGAAATCGCCGCGGCTCGTCACCTCCAGCCCGCCGTGCTTGTTGGGCTTGAAATAGGTCGCGCCCTCGGGCGTGTCGCGGGCGCTCGAATAGTAGACCAGGGCATAGACGATGGTGATCACACCCGTGCTCGCGACCGCGTACCGCCAGCCCTCGGCACCGCCGATGGAGAGCGCCAAGGTCGGCAGGGCGATGGCGGCGGCCGCGGAGCCGAAATTGCCCCAGCCGGCGTAGACCCCCTGGGCCAGGCCCACCTGGCGGGCCGGGAACCACTCGCCGATCATGCGGATGCCGATCACGAAGCCGGCCCCCACGAAGCCGAGGAGGAAGCGCGACAGGGCCAGTAGCTCGTAGCTCTCGGCCGCCGCGAACAGGAAGCACAGTCCGCCGCCCGCGACCAAAAGACCCGTGAAGCTGATGCGCGGACCGAAGCGGTCGACCAGCATCCCAATGATGATGCGGGCCGGGATGGTGAGCGCCACGTTGAGGATCAGCAGGGTCTTGATCTCTGCGTCGCTGAGCCCGAGCGTGTCCCGGATCGCCCCGAGCAGGGGCGCGTGGTTGAACCACACGACGAAGGACAGAAAGAACGCACACCAGCTCAGGTGGAGGATGCGGGTCTTGCCCTGGAAACTCCAGAGGTGGAGATCGCGAGCGGGGTGGTGCATGGCTCAAGCACTTGTTCGGGTCGATCCTTGTGCGCGCCAGCAAGACCCCGGCCACCGCCAGGGCTTGGTGGAATACCCTTGTCTATCAGTAGATCCCCTGAGCGGGCGAGCCCCGACCGCAGTGCGGACGGCGCCTTCTTGGTGCGCGGCGCCGTCACTCCGTTCGGTGGCGCCTGTTGTTGGTGCCGGCGCGGGACTACGCTCGGGGCATTTGAGCAGTCCGGAGCAGGCGTGGGGCGGCGCCGGGCCGTTCTGCAAAAAAGTAGGGCGTCCTTGCCCCACCAAGGGTCCGCAGCGGTACGGGTGGAGGTACGTCGTCCGCGGAGGAGGTCAGTCGTC
Organism: Gammaproteobacteria bacterium; assembly: GCA_013697045.1. Lineage (GTDB taxonomy): Bacteria > Pseudomonadota > Gammaproteobacteria > JACCXJ01 > JACCXJ01 > JACCXJ01. The sequence goes on from JACCXJ010000149.1 coordinate 4,817, forward strand.
GTGTTGGCGTGTTCTCGGTCGATCGGGTAGAGTGTGCTGCAATGCAAAAAACTATAGGCTCGCTTCTGTTGCCTTGCAATGATCCTTTGGGAAGAAGCACCGTTTCACCATCGTATACGAAGAGGTGGTTCGAGGAGATGGACAGGTTGACGGGTATGAAGGTGTTCCTGGCGGTGGCCGACGCCGCCAGTTTTTCGGCCGCAGGCCGGGCCCTCGGGGTCTCCAAGGCGATGGTCAGCAAGCACGTCGCCCATCTGGAGGACAGTCTCGGAGTGCGCTTGCTTCAGCGCAGCACACGCTGTATGCGCCTGACCGAGGCGGGCAGCACCTATCAGGAGCGCTGCCGTCGGATCCTGGCGGACATCGACGAGACGGAGCGTGTGGTCTCGGCGCTCCGCGCCGAGCCGCGCGGGCTGCTCAGGGTGGCGGCACCGACCTCGCTCGGGAGCTACCATCTGGCGCCGGCCCTCTCCGAGTACACGGCCTTGTTCCCCCAGGTGCAGGTGCGCTTGATCCTGAACGATAGCGCCGAAGACCCGATCAAGGAGCGGACCGATGTGGTGGTCCGCATCGGGAGGCTGGCGTCCTCGAACCTCATCGCCCGCCGCATCGCCGAGGTCCGACTGGTCACTTGCGCCGCGCGGGTGTACCTGGAGCGCTTCGGGGTACCCCAAATTCCCGGCGACCTCGCGCGCCACAACTGCCTGATCTATACCGGCGGGCAAACGCCGGGCGAGTGGCGGTTCAGAGGGCCGGACGGGGAGTATGGGCTTTCAGTGACTGGCGACTTCGAGGCCAATGTGGGCGAGGCGGTGCGCATGGTGGGGTTGCGCGGGCAAGGCCTCGTGCAGTTCGCGAGCTATGTGGTCCAACGCGACATCGACGTTGGGCGGCTGTGCGCAGTCCTTCCGGAGCACGAGGCCAACCCGCTCCCGATCCACGCCGTCTACGCCGATCGCTGCCTACCGGCCTCGGTGCGCACGTTCGTCGAGTTTTTGGAGGCGCGGTTTTTGGGTGGGCGCGGGGCGGTACTTGAAGACCGCGCGTTCCGGAGCGTCCAGGCCCAGACCGGGCCGCTGCAGGGCAGCCGTGCTGAGGTGATAATGGCCGGTGAGGACGCCCCGCAGGCCTACCGTCAACCGGCCGCGTGTCTCTGAGGAAAACGTCACCGATCCCCGGCCGTCATTACCCGTGAGTCTTTGAGCAGCGCCTCCGAGACCCGGCCCATGACTCCTGCCCAGTCTCCCCGGCGGTCCTGCCGGAAGAGCCGCATGCTCCGGTACCAGGGGGTGGTCGGATCGGTCAGGCCCCAACGCCAATCCGGCACTTCGGGGAGCAGTGTCCACACCGGTTTGTCGAGGGCGCCGGCGAGGTGCGCGACCGCGGTATCGACGGTGATGACGAGATCGAGGGCATCGCTGACCAACGCGGTGTCTCCGAAGTCCGCCAGCGACGGATCGAGGTCCCGTACCCGGCAGTCCGGCGGCAGCCCCAGGAGCTCCCGGCAGCGCTCGCCCTTCTGCAGGCTGTAGAAATCGAAGTCCGGGAGCCGCAGGATCGGCAGGAGCTCGGGGAGCGCGATGGAGCGATGGCGGTCGTTCTGATACGTCGGGCTCCCGGCCCACACGATGCCGATCTTGGGCCGGTTCCCGCCCGGCAATATCGATGGCGTCTTGCAAGGTCGCGATGTCGAGGTAAGGGATCGAGCCGGGGACGGTCTCCAAGGTCGTGCCGAACAAGAGCGGCAGGCTCAGCAAGGGACAATAGGTGTCGAACTCCGAGACCTGGATGGTGCCGGCCTCGCGCAGCTCGGCGATGCCGGGGATGGTCGAAAACAGCGGCATCAGATCCGCCCGGCACACCAGGATCAATCTCCGGCAGCGCTGTGCCGCGAGCGTGAGATAACGCGCGAATTGAATGGCATCGCCCGCGCCTTGCTCGGTGTGGATCAACAAGGTCTTATCGGGGATGGGGCCCCCGTCCCATTTCGGATGAGGGCAGGCGAAGGGCGTGAACTGGCCCGTCTGCCAGCGCCATCGTACTCAGAGAGACCGCGCCGGTAATCGCCTAGCTGAAGGAGCGTCATGCCCAGGTTGAAGTGCGCCTCTGCATAGTCGGGGCGCAATTCGATGGCGCGCTCGTAGTGCGCGATGGCCTCCTCCGGACGGCGCCGGCGGTTGGTTAGATAACCGAGGCTGTTGTAGGTCTCGGGCCGTTCCGGCTCGGCCTCGACCACTGCCTCAAGGCACGTCATCGCCTCCTCGTATTCCTCGGCATCCCCGAGCGCCACGCCCAGGTTGTAGCGGGCATTGGGAAAGGCCGGATCGAGACTCAGGCACTCGCGGTAGGCGGCGATGGCCTCGGCGAGCTTGCCCTCGTGATAGGACTTGGTCCCGTGTTGAAAACGGAAGGCCGGGGATCGGGCCAACTCCTCGGGCGTCGGCAGCTTGACCAGGGCGAGGGCCTCGTCGGGGAGGACATAGGAATGCGCCAGGCGCTCGTCGTTCCACTCCAATAGCTCCGGAAACCGGATCCCCGGCAACACCTGCACCGCGAAGATCTCCTGCACCCCCGCTTCGAAGCGCAGAAAGCTTACCGTTTCTCCGCTCTCGATGTGCACGATCCAGACGCCACAGATGCGCTCCCGCAGGCGCTCGACGAGCGGGATCCCGCTGAAGACCGCGGTCTCGCGGACCTGCGACAGGCCGATGAAGGCCAGCGGGCCGTAGAAGTCCAGGCCGCGCGTGAACCCCGGCACCTCTGCCACCGTCCGCCAGGTACCGCGTTCGAGATCGGCTACCGCGAGGCTGCCCTGACCGGATTCCAAGAGCCATAGAGCTGGCCCCGGTACCAGCGCGGGGAGTGCGGCATGGACAGCCCGCGGATCAGGACCTCGTTCTTGTCGACGTCCATCAAGATCCCGCCGCTGCGCTTGTTGGCCCGCCATCCGCCCGGCGTGTCCGTCTCCCCCAGGGCGGTGACGTATCTGGGCCGGCCGTTGACCAGGCACAGGCCGTTCAGGTGACAGCGGTCCTCGGGCGCGAGGGCGGAAAGGAACGGCGGCCGCCAGCGGGGATAGAAGCTATGATCCCCATCCAGGGTGCAGAGACACCCGAAGCGCGTGTTGACCACCCAAAGCTCATCTTCGCTATCCCAGCAGAGCTCGTGGATGTCGATGTCGCCGGTGACATGGATGCGCCTCGGCAGATAGCACGCGTCGTATTTACCGGGCGGCTCCAGCTTCCCGGCCACGGCCGGGAGGTTACGGTAGTACCACACCGTGTTGGTCCCGCCGATGGTCAGGCGCGCCCGATCGGCCGCGATCCCCATGGGCTTGCCGAAGGTGCGGAAGTGGGTGTTGAGGACGCCCTCGTCGTTGCGGATCAGGATGACCTTACCGGCCTGGTAGGTCGAGACCACCACGCTCACCTGCAACTGCCCGAAGAGCGCGGGCAGGTTCGAGGTATGGACGCTGCGCAGGGCGGCGTCGGTCGCTGCCGGGGGAGGAACACTGGACATCGGCGGGGATCCTATCCCGGATCCGCAACCCCGGAAACCGATCCGCTCGGGATCGGCGAGCGGGCCGGCGAGGGCGGTCCCTTTACCGGCGCTCGGGCACGTCGGAACAGGTGGCGGACAGGGTCCTATACGGGGTGTCTTTCCGCATGACGGCAACCCAGCGGTCGCTTCCACCGGTGGGGTTATCCGGGCGGGTGACATGGTTGGCCGGTCCCGCGATAAAGGAAGTCGTCCCGGTGTCTTTCCAGCACCCCCTCCGGACATCATACCAACGCAGGCGCACCGTGCTGCCAAACGCAAAAGCCGGATCGTCCCGACCTTTGGCGCTCATGTCGATGTCCTGGTCATTGGTCTCCAGGAAATTCAGCACGCAGCTATCATTCTGCTTGCACGACAACGTGTAGGCCGTCGCGCCCACGGCCACCTTCTTGAAGGCGTTCCATTCCCAATAGCGCACGTCTGCGTCGGCGTCGTGGAAGAACCGGTACATATTCTTGTGATAATGCTTGAAGCCCGGATCGTACAGTCGTCCGGTATCGATGCTCGACCGGCTCCCTGGCTTGATCCAGTAGTTGCCGTAAAACATCCCGGCCGCCCCGCCCAACATGCCGCCCCAAACGTCCTCGAGCAGGTCCAGGTCCACCTGATCGGCCTGGTTCCGATCGTCATCGCCGGCGCGCCTTTCGAAACCATACTCCATGTTCACCCACGGCTTGGGATTGCCGCTCAGGCCCGGAATATTCGTACCCCATAACGCCGACCGCGCATGGTCCCATGCCGCGGTGTCATCCGGCCCGGCCTCGTCCAGATTCCCGGCGCTCCTGAAGCCGTCGGTCTCCTGCACCCCGAGAAATCGCGGAGAGATGGGACCGGTGCTCCAGGCGTCGTTGTTCGTGTAGGCGTTGAATGCAGGCGCCGTGTGTGGCAGTTTGTGATTGCTCGTCAGCCTAAAGTACGGATCGTTGCTGTGCATCCAGTCCAGGTAGGCGGAGATGTAGCCGGTCGAATGGCAGTTCATCTCATCGGCCTCCTGGTGTCCCATCCAAAGGACGTTGTAGGCGCCGTATCTGCCGATGAGGTACAACAGGAAGTGTTTGTAATTGTTATGGGGCAATCCGCTGGAGCTACCAAAGCCCTGGGTACCTGCGACGCATGCGTTTTGACCGAGCTTGATGGCCGCCGTCACGCTCTTTCTGCCCGACGTGGTGGCCAGCACGAGCCTTTTCAGGCGCACGTCCAGCGACTGCCAATAAGCCGGCACGATCCTCGCCTTGTCGCTGCCCTTGTTCTCGAACGGGTGCAGCTTGTCGGGGCAGTTACAGTCGGTAAGATTGCTACCGCAGGTCTGCGGGGTCTTGCAGAGATAGCCCTCCAGGTTGGCTGCGGCGTTCTGGTTGCCATTGACGTCTTTGTTGACGATGACAGGATCATCCGTCCATCCCCGGTAGACCTCGATCACGATCGCGTTGAAGTTGCTCCGGGCGGCAGCTCCGGCGAGCGTGTCGATGTGAGGCTCCTCGTATCCGATCGATCGTCTCTCGCCCTTGCTGTTCTGGTTTTGGGCGAGCCCGCTGCCGGTCGAAAAGATCCCGTTCAGGATCGTGCGATTATCGGGGTTGCCTGCCATGTCCTTACGGTCGTAGCGGAAGGACCTCGCGCCGTCGGTGGTCAGCCAGCCCCTTCCCTCCCAGGTGAAGTCGTCCATTTCGGAAGTCGTGGCGTTGTTGATCGTGTGGGTATGCTCTATCGTTGCACTGTGAAAGCTTGGTTTGGTGGCGCAGTAGGAGGGGCTCCCCGTGGCAATGTTGCTGCAATTGCATACGACCTTATATCGGTACGTCCCGGCGGTGTTTCCGGCGATGCGGAGCTTCCAGCGATACTTGTTGGTGCCGCCCACCGTGACGATGCCGTCGTAAAAGAGCGGGATCTTGAAGGTGTTGCTTCCGCCGCTCGTTCGGGGAACGATGCTCGTGGCCTGGGCCGCATCGCTCCGTGCCGCGGTCAACTCGGCGCGACAATCGAGCTCCTGGTAGGGGCCGGCGTTGGTTCCACCCCAGTCGGTTGCGTTGGTATGATCGAAGTTGATCTCGTGCACGGCGTATCGCTTGCTGGAGGTAGTGACCGCGGCGGCGGGCGCGGCGATGAGTGTCGCCATCAGAAGCAGCAGCAGGGAGGGTCCGAGCATAGGCTAGGAGCGTGCGGCGATGGAGTTGGATGCGCTCGTATTCATGATCCGCCTCGCATCGAGATTGTCGATCTCTTGCACCATAGCCCTCGAGCACTTCGAGCGCCGCCAACTCTACCACACCCGTCGCGCGATCGCCGGGATGCGCCTTGAAAGGTGCACACCGCGCTCGCTCTCGAGTGCCCGCAGCTTGCCAGAAGACTCGCGTGCTTGACAACTCACTAGCGGTACTTTCCTCGTTAGGGAAAAGGGCGTTTAAACCTCCTATAACCCTTCGCTCCAAAATCAGCCTGAATCGTGAAATTCTCGTGAGACACCGCGGTAGTGCTCGTTGACCAAAATGTGGAGTGCGAGGCGATCGAGGGGGTTGGTTTAATGGCCGGCGTGTGAAATACTGGCATTGGGGCAGCGCTCCGGAAGTGATTGGTTTACACACTTCGAAATATTCCAGAGGTCCGTCCGGGACCTTCGGGGTCCGGAACGGAGTCGGCCACGAGACCATGAACCGCGAGCTTCAGATCCGACAGGTCGACATCCAATCCTTGGAGGCGCCGCTCGCGGCGCCCTTCACTTGCGCCTCGTCGGACCTCGGGAGGGTGCGCAACCTGGCGCTCCGGGTCGCGCTCGAAGGGGGCGCGAGCGGTTGGGGGGAGATCGCCATCCTGCCGCCGATCACGGTGGAAGATGAGGCCGCCGCCCGCGCGGCGCTGGAGGAGGAGGCCGGCCGGCTTCTCGGTAGCAACGCGGGGGAATGGCGGCGGATCGCGGCGGGGCTTCTGGAGCGCCGGGCGGCGTTCGGATCGGTACGCGCAGGAATCGAGACGGCCGTGCTCGATGCCCTGACCCGGAGCCTGGGGGTGGCGCTGTTCCATTTCTTCGGTGGCACGGAGGACTCCCTGGTGACCGATATGACGATCCCGATTTGTCCCGCCGAGGCCGCCGGGGTGCTCGCGGCACGCTATCGTGAAGACGGGTTTGACACCCTCAAGGCCAAGATCGGCCGCGATGTCGGCGAGGATTTCGCGCGCCTCCTCGCGATCCGGCGCGGCCATCCCCATTGCCGCCTGATCCTCGATGCCAACGCCGCCTACAGCGTCGCGCAGGTCTTCGAGCTCCTGGGCCAGTTGCGCGCGGCGGGGATCGAGCCCGCGCTGCTCGAACAACCGGTCGCCCGCGAGGACTGGGAGGGACTCGGCCGGCTTGCGCGCGAGGCCGGCGTGCCCGTGGCCGCCGATGAATCGTGCCGCACGCCCGAGGACGCGGTCCGTATCGGACGTGGGGGGCTCGCCCAGGTGCTCAACATCAAGCTCGCGAAGAGCGGCGTGGTGCAGACGCTGGATATCGCCGCCATCGCCCGCGCCTTCGGCCTCGGGCTCATGATCGGGGGGATGGTGGAGACCCGGCTCGGCATGGGTTTCAGCGCCCACCTCGCGGCCGGGCTCGGAGGCTTCGATTGGGTCGATCTCGATACCCCCCTCCTTTTCACCGATGACCCGATCACCGGCGGTTATCGAAGAGAGGGTGCGCGGTATCGCCTCGATGGCGACACGCCGGGCCACGGGGCGGCGTTGCGCGCTTGGGGGTCGCCGTGAGGGCCGGGGCGGCGAGCCTATTGCTGGCGCTGTGTGTCGGTAGCGATGTCTGCGCCGATGGCGAGGCGTATCTCAGGATGACCGACGACGAGCCTCGCGCTCGGGCGCGAGACGTGCCCGGGGCCGTCGTGCGGGCCGCGCCGACGTCGGGCGCACCCGGGAACGGCCCGTTGCGAGCACTGGCCGAGGTGCTGAGGGGACTGGCCGCGCAAGCGGAGGCCCTGCAGCGCGGCTTGGAGGATCTGCCACGCTCCGAGGAGGCGCAGCGCCTGGCGGAGGAGTGGAGGCGGATCCTCGATGAGATCGCGAGGGCCAAAGACGACGCCGAGGAGTCCTTACGCGAGGACATCCTGCCGAGGCTCCAGGACGAGCTGGAGGCGCTCAAAAAGAGGCTCGAGGAATTGCAGCCCAAGGAACGACGACCTCCGACGCCGGTAGGCATCTGGATCTAGGGAGCGGTGATGGGTGATGGTGGTGATGGGGAGGCCGAGTCTATGCTCACATGAGCAACGACTCGTCTTCCGTCGGCCGTGGGCCCGGCCCGCGAGCGGCACGCTCCAGGCCCACGAGCATCCGGTCCGCGCGTCGAAGAGCGACGATTAGCCCTTCGCTCAGCGCAGCGAGCAGCTTGAGAGCAGCCGGCGAGCGCCGGCCGAAGAGCTCGTCGCAGCCGCTTCGATCGAGCTCGAGCAGGACGGCTTCGGTGCCCACGATGCAAGTCGCCGAGCGAGGCTTGCGCTCGATTAAGCTCATCTCGCCGAAGACGGCACTTGCCGTGAGGCTGGTGAGCTTCTGCTGCGTACCTTGGGCGAGCACGGACACCTTGATGGATCCCTCGACGATGATGTAGCACGACTCGCACGGGTCGCCCTCCATTAAACAGGTAGGCACCCGCAGGGACGCGCTCGGCTCGCATGAGCGAGAGCACCTCGGACAACTCCTCGTCGTCGAAGCGGGCGAACGGCCGGAGCACGCGCGCGTCGGCCAAGCTGACCTCGACGGCTCGCCCCTCACCGCTGCGCGGCGCCGCCGCGGTCCGCCGCACTGGCGGCGGTGGCGCGGAGGGCGCCGCGTCGGACAGCTGCCGGGTGACAGAGCGGAGCTGGTGGCACAACGAGCCAACGATGCGCCACAGGCTGTCGTGCTCGTTGAGGAACAGCGGCGTGTCGGAGAGGAACCGAGTCGGCGAGAACACGTCTTGCGGCACCCAGTCGGGCGCTTCGTCGCCGAGCGCCATCACCGACGCGGCTTCGCCGGCCGCGGTGGTGTACGACCCGCCGTAGCCGTTGAAGCCAGCCGCGATGATGAGCCCGGGCCGCAGCCAGCCGATGGCGGGGAGCTGGTCCGGCGTGAACCCCATCGGCCCGACCCACTCGGCCGACGGCGGCTGACCGGTGAGCTCGGGGAAGAACGAGTCGCGCAGCCCCAGCAGCTGGTCATGGATGCGGCGGGACCGGCGGCGGGACGATGGGTTCGCCATCGGGCGGTCCGCCCCGCCGCCGAAGATCACCGGCGCGCGGCCGTTGCGTAGCCCACCGCGCGGCTGACTGAAGTAGGCCGGGCCGTACTCGGTCGTGACGATGCGCCCGCCCGTCCGGTCGGGCGCGTGCTCGGTCACCATCACCTGGCTCTGGCGCGGACGGATGGCCGCCAGCTCGGGCAAAAGGTCGCGGGTGAAGGCGTTGGTCGCGACGATCACGCGATCCGCCGAGATCTCTCCCTCGAGGGTGACGACGGTGTGCGTGCCGTCGCTCTCGCTCCTGATCGCCTTGACCGGGACGCGCGCATACAACTGCACCCCGGCTCGCCGCGCGCGCTCGAGCAGCCCGCACGCGTACTTGAAGGGGTGATAGGAGCCGTCGCCCGGCACGAAGCGGCCTAGGCGGTCCGTCGTGAAGCTGAACGCCTCGTTGATGCGATGGCGGGCCCAGAGTTCGATGCGCTCACCGTGCTGCGCGGCGAGCAACACCTCGTCGCAGATCGCCTGCTCTTCGCGCTCACTCTGCGCGAGGAACAGCCAACCGCGCGGCGAGAAGTCGCACGCGATGCCATCGCCATGGATGATGTTGCGCATGCGCTCCCGGTTGCGCACCGTGACCGCGAGCACGGCGGACGCCTGCCGCTCGGCTTCGGCGTGGAGCACCTCGACCGGCACGTTCGCGTAGCAGCGGCTGAGGAAGCGGAAGCGCTCGGAGGCGAGTCCTTCGTAGAGCCCGACGGAGTTCTCCGGGATCATCTCGAAGTGCCCGCTGTTGCGACCGCTCGCCTCGCACGCGGGGTCGCCCTTGTCGACAACGACGACCTGCCGGCCCGCTGCGGCCGCGTCGCGCAGGTGGTACGCAGCGGAGGCTCCGGTCAGCCCCGCGCCGATGATGAGCACGTCAGCGCGGGCCGGGAGCTCCGTCGCGGACCGGAAGCCGCCGAGCGGGTGCGGGTCGCGCAGCCAGTACGGGGTATCGTCGAGGGGGAACCCAATCGGCAGGCTGCTGGCGACGCCCAGGGTCGCGAGGAGCTGCTCGAACAGCCGCCGTGCAGCAGGTCTGAACTCGTGCTCATGCTCGATCCGCTGCAGTTCGTCGCGCAGTTCGGCGCTGGCGCGTCCGTCCCGGTCGGCGCGCTCGCGGGCGCTGGCCGCCACGCGCTCCAGGTCGGCAGGTAGGAACACTCCGCCCACGCGGCTCCTCATCTCGACTTCCTCTCGGCCTCCGCCACGATCCGCCCGCACTGAAGTGTAGGAATTTTAAACGCCTTTTTTGCTAACAAGAAAAGTACAGCTGGGCCTGTGGGCTGTCAATCACGCGAACCATAGGGGACTTTTCGGGCCATTCATCGGCCCGAGGCGCCGAGTTTCGGGGCGTTTGTAGGCGGATTCCTCTTCCGACAGAGGAACCGTGGTGTACTCGCACAGCAGGATGGAACCCACTGTCTTGTCGTCCACTTGGGCGAATCGCTTATTCTATTGTTTGCGGGTCTTTTACGCTTCGAAGTTCAACAGTCTGCCCGCTAATGTTTTCGGCGGCAGGTGAACATAGAAACAAAGCCATTTTCGATATCTCTTTAGGGTCCAGAGCGGTGTCGAAATCGTTTGGATAGAACCGCTGTACGGCCTCCGTCGCGACATACCAGGGGGCAACGCAATTGACCTGGATGCGGTATTTCCACAATTCAGATGCGAGACCGGCCGTGAGAGCCTCAATAGCCTTGTTCGTAACGTAGTAATGCACCCATCCTGATGCTTCGTGGGCGCCTGCAAAGCCACATGCTACAAAAAGTACTTTACCTGAACGGCGATTTACCAAATCCGGGAGGAGTGCGCGAGTAAGCAATATGCTACCGCGCAGTCCCACCCCCATCACATCATCGATCTCACTCAAAGGAGTGTCACTCAAGATCCGTCCCTGAAACTTGCGTTCATCATCGTGCCACACGCCGGCAATGTTCATGATTATGTCCAGCGGGCCCCGCTCATGGACAAGCTTGGTGATTGAATCGATGGCTTCTGTGGACCTTAGATCGGCAACGCAAATATCTACATTGTCCGGCTTGCTAGTCATATCACGCGTGGATTCCAGATCTTTTTGGTTACGCCCCACCGCAATAACTTTCGCGCCTTCGGCAATTAGATCGATGGTCACCACTCTGCCGATTCCGCGGCTCGCACCGGTGACGACAACACATTTGCCCTCAAATCGCATGAACCCTCACATCGAATGCCATGCAGCCCAGCACGAGTAAAAAATAACCCGAGGTCTAGCGATGCGCGAACCTTTTATTTTAGCGGATGAAGCATAGGAATTTTAAACGCGCGGCGTACCCGGTGGGGTCGCCTTCGGCGATGGCGAGGGGAGAACCCAGTCACAATCGAGCGCGGGCAATGAGCTGGACGTGACGGTGTCGGTGCAACTCTATCAGCATTTCGATGTTCTCATCGGTTGGACCCGGTTCTTTCGGGTGAGTTCATCAGCGACGCGGCAGGCCTGGTGCAGACGCCGCTTTCTTCTACACGCACAAGCGACGCCTCGCCGCGATAATCGCGTCGGGGGCGGCGCTTCATCAAGCTAGGCTAAGGATGCGATTTTGCCTTAAGTTGCCACAGACAATCCGAACACAAACACCCTTCATAATGATTTCGCGAATAGGGAATTTAAATGTCCTTTTTCTTCAAGAGGTAGAGTACTCCTGGGCTCCTGAGCTGTCAAGCATACGGGTCCGCGTTCTGGGATCGGGGCATTTTCGGATCCTTCCTCGGCCCGAGGCGCTATGGTTCGGGGCATTTTGGCGTCTCGGGCGAGCTCGGGCCACGGGGGAGGGTCGGCTTAGGGGCTGAACCGGATGAGAGGGGGGATCGGTAGGGGATCAGGTCTGTTGGAATCGATCGAAGGCCCTTTGGCCGCTGCTCGGGGCGGTGTCCGGGGGCTGCCGCGGGGCGTCAAGCCCGGTGGGATCTATTTAACTGGATCAGCCTGGCCTGTCTGGAGAAAGCGCCGAAACGCGATGAGCCCGATGGGGGTGATCAGCGCCATGGCGCCGATGATGAGCCACATCTCCCGGCAATCGCGCGGGCCTGTCTCGGGACAGTAGGTCGCGAGGAGAAACCCCGACAGCATGCCGACGAAGAACTTGGCGATGAAAAACGGCAGGACCGAGAGCGCCATGTAGGAGCCCTCCTGCCCCTCGGGGGCGATGGCGGCCGTATATTCATAGAGTCGGGGCGACCACAGCGCTTCGCCGAGCGAGAGGAAAAAGACGAACAGCACGATCCCGACATAAAGGGGATGGACCGCGCCTTCGAGGCCGAGCCAACCGTGGCCGATGAGCCGCCCCAAGGGGCCTTGGGCGAGTGGCGCATAGATCTCCGGCGGCACGGCGATGAAAAACACCGACGAGGCCGCGATGAAGCTCCCGAGGGTCACCATGCGGTAGGCCGAGGCCCGCTGTGTGAGGACGCCGACCAGGGGTACGAAGAGGATGATGAGCGTCGAGTTGAGGACACCGAAGAGCTGACCGATCGGGGCGCCCGGGCCGAGCTCGCGGATGGCGTACTTCGGAAAGGTATAGAACATGTGGTAGAAGATGAGCCGCACCCCGACCACCAGCGTCAAGAAGGCGAGGAAGCGATAAAAGGCCGGTTGCCGCCAGAGTCCGGCGAAGATGCGGCCCGTCTCTCCCAACACATCGCGGACGGTAGCGACGAGCGCGCCCAGCGTTCCAGTGCTCGGACTATCGGAAAGGGTCGGCCTTGGCGGATCGCCCTTGCCCCGGTTGGGCCCGCGCAGGGCGAGCCCGAGGACCAGGAGGCCGGTGAGGGTGGTGAGGGTGCTCAACAGGAACAGGGTGCGGTAGGTGCTCAAGCTGAGCCCGAGAAGCGGAACGGTGTAGGCGCCGTGCTCGCCCAGAGCGCCGCGCACCGCGTCGAACACCCAGCCGGCACCGGCGAATCCGAGATTCATCGCGACATAGAAGATCGAGAACGCCATCGAGCGCTGCCGGGGCGTGGTGTAGCGCTTGACGGCCACGACCATCACCGGGGTCAGCAGGGCCTCCCCGAAGGCCAATGGCAGGAGGCCGAAGGGGAGCGCGATCGAACCCGTCGGCGCGAAGGTCATGACGGCACGCGCCACAACGCAGATCCCGAAGCCGAGCAGGAGCGCCCTGCGCAGGCCGACGGCGTCGGTGAAGGAACCGACCATAACCGTGCACAGGGACAGCATCGAGGACCAGGCGGCGATGAGGTATCCGGCGTGCGTATCGCTGTAGCCGAGGTCCGCGGACAACCACAGGACCAGGGTCGAGTTCATGATCCCGTAGGCGAGGATGGCCACGAGCTTGAGCCCGAAGACGAGCCACAGCGCCGGCGCGGCGCCGGAGAGCACCGTCAGGCGTCTGCTCCTGGTGATCTCGTCGTGAGACGCGGTCGGGCGCTCAGCCATCAAGCGCTGCCCGGATCGGCGGCCGCAGCAGGAAGGTGAAAAATGCGGGCTGGGCACGGCATGTGATCGATTCCGGCGTCTTTGTACCACACGGTGTCTCTTTCGTTCGTGTCGGCGCCGTACGCCCCGTTGACGAGGTCACCGTCCCCCTCTCGCACGCGCCCCGGGGGGGCGGGATGAGTATGGCCACCCGGTCGGCCCGCTCCAAGGGGGTGAGCGAGTGTGTAGGGTACGCACCGCGTACCTCTTTCGGCGCATGACATGGTGATGACCCAAACTCCCAACGAGCCGTTGCGCCTGCGATGGAATCGCGGATCCATCGCGATCATCAGATGTCTGGCGGGCGTAATGGTACGCGATGCGGACCCTACGGCTGCTTTCACAGTCTGACGCTGCAGTGCCCCTCGTCCAGCAATCCGCCGAGTGTGACCATCACCGGGCCGGCCAGCGGTTCCATCTAAGGGCAGAGTTTGTGGCGACGGGTTTCTCTTCCGACAGCGTGTATGTTCCAACGATGTCCATTCATTGAATGGCCGCGCTATGCCAACTCGCTGTGCTATTCCGCTGGCAGCCTGTATCCTGCTGGCTGGCGGCACATCGCTGACCGGCGCGGGCAAAGCGTCCGTCCCCTTCTCGACCGTCGCCCAGAGCGACGAAAGCAGACTGAAAGTGAAAGCCGAAGGTGAAGGAAACCAACTGACGGTGAAAACCGAAGGCGAGGCCGTCGTCGTGGACGTGCACAGCCGGAGCGGTATCGGCTCGGCCACCATCGACCTTGCTTCAGGGACGGCGCCCCAACAGATCGTCCTGCGGTTGCGGTTGAAAGGTCTGGAAGAGTTTCGGTTGTCGTATGGCCGGACGGTGATCACGGCGCGGGTGTCGAGCAGCGATAGCCGCAACGTTGGCCAAAGCGTTGCTCCGCCCGGCGGCGACGAACGCTCGATCACGCCGGACAGCCCGTTCTGGATGGAGGTCGAGATCGTACCCGACGGCGCCGCGCCCCGTATCCCGCTCGACGAGGGACACTTCGAGGTCACGCTGCCGAAAGATGTCCTCGGCAAAGGACGCCCATCTTTCTCGATTCGATGGATTGATTTCTACCGCTAGCCTGGGTACGCATCGCGCAGGCCTATTGATCTACAAGCTTCATCGCAACGTGTCAGCTCAGCGCGCGGGCACGCCGGAAGGTTTCATCTCACACATCACTTTTCCAACAAAACAAGGAGACTCCCATGAAAACAAACAAGCGGTTTACCCTGTGGATAACGGTCATCGTCTCCGTGGTCGGGTTACTGGGACTAACCTCGTCTTTAACCGTCGCCGCGCGCAACCAGAATACGAACACCACGCCCGTCTACATCGTCCGCAACGTGTTCGACGTGCATACCCGTTCAGCCATCGCCCGCACGGGCGCGAACATCCTCGAAGTCGGCCACGATTACATCCTGGTCGAAGCGACCGAGCGGGAATCGAAGGCGATTGAAAAGCTCGGCCTCGATATCTCGCGTCCGACCGAGGCCGAGGCGATCACTTTGGCCTTCCCACCGGCTGATTCGGCTTACCACGACTACAACGAAATGGTCACCGAGCTTCAACAGGTGGCGAGCGCCCACCCGGACATCTTCTCGCTCTTCAGCATCGGCACGTCCTATGAAGGACGCACGATCTGGGCGGGCAAGTTCTCGGACAACGTCAACGTGGACGAGGACGAGCCGGAAGTGCTGCTGACCCATCACCAGCACGCGCGCGAGCACCTGACCGTCGAGATGGCGCTTTATACGCTGCATATGCTCACCGACGAGTACGGCGTCACCCAGCAGATCACCGATCTGGTCAACAGCCGCGAAATCTGGGCTATCTTCGATATGAACCCGGACGGCGGCGAGTACGACATCGCCACCGGCACCTACCAGTCGTGGCGCAAGAACCGGCAGCCGAACGCCGGCTCGTCCTACGTCGGCACCGAACTTGAATCGCAATTGGGACTACCGGTGGGGATGCTGTGGAGGCAGCAGCGGCTCCCCCAGCAGTTTGACGTATCGGGGCCCATCAGCCTTCTCGGCGCCCGAGACCGCCCTCATCCGCAACTTCGTCAACAGCCGCGCGCTCAACGGTAAGCAGCAGATCACGGTGGCGATTGATTTTCACACCTACGGCGAGCTGATCCTCTGGCCGCTGGGCTACACGTTGACCGACGTACCAGCCGATATGAGCCAGGACGATCACGACGCGCTTGTAGCAATGAGACAGGCAATGGCGGCGACCAACGGCTACACCCCGCAACAGGCCAGCGACCTCTACATCACCGACGGGACGATCAACGACTCGCTCTACGGCGCTCACCGCATCCTGAATTACACCTTCGAGATGTACCCGGTGACCTCGGCGCAGGGCGGCTTCTATCCGGGGGACGAAGTGATCCCGGCAGAGACGGCCCGCAACCGCGCCGCGATCCTCTACCTGCTCGACAAGGCCGGCTGTCCATACAGCGTGATCGGCAAGGATGCGCAGTACTACTCGGTCACGACCACGGGCTGGCACAGCCCAACCGCCAACGCGGCGGTGACCAGCGGCGCGGGCGACAACAACGGCTACGAGGTCAACGCGGCCAACGCGGGCGCCGACGACAACCTGTATGCGGTGGACAACAACAGCGGCACGAACACCAGCACCTCGTGCACCGCCACCACCAAAGACCGTCACCGCTTCTACAACTACGGCATCAGCATTCCCGGCAGCGCCGTCATCCAGGGCATCGAGCTCCGGTTGAACTCGAAGGTGGACAGCACGAGCGGCTCGCCGCGTTTCTGCGTGCAGTTGTCGTGGGACGGCGGCGTGACGTGGACGGCGAACAAGACTTCGGCGACGCTGTCAACGGCTGAGACGACTTACATTCTCGGCGGAGTGGTTGACACGTGGGGCCGGACGTGGAGCGCGAGCGATTTCAATGACGCGAGCTTCCGGGTGCGCCTGACCAGCGTCGCCAGCAATACCTCGCGCGACTTCTCGCTAGATTGGGTGGCGGTGCGGGTGAGGTATCTGCCTTGAAGTGTCCTATTCTTCCCACCGGCGCCACAGGAACCACGACGCGACCGAGCAGTAAGGCCGCCAGCCGTTCGCTTCGGCCACTTGTTCGATCTCCGCCGCATTCGGCAGATGGTCGAACAGCGAGTGTTTTTTGCAGTTACAGAGGTTGAGGCCGCGCAGGGAGCGCCTTTCCCTGGCGCCCCCACGCGGGAGTCCTTCCCTACTTGGTGAACTGGAAGAGTGCACCGGGCCCCACGGTGATCAGCCGCTGCACCTCATCGCTGCGAAACCCGAGCGCCATCGGCCGCACCACCCCCGGCAGCATCGCGACATCGTAGAGCTCCTCTATGACGCCGGTGAGCCGCAGCCAATGTACCGTATCCCCGCTGCGCATATCGATGACGAGGATCCCCGTGCGCGCCTCGGCCCCCTTGGCCTCGAGCGCCGCATCGAGCGCGAGCCCCGCGAAGGTGCGGTTCTGGCGGGCACGGGAGATCCCCACCAGCGCATAGTCCCCGTGGAAGGCCAGCCCCCGCGCATAGCCGGGACAGAAGGTGAGGGGCTCGAACACCCCGCGCGCGAGGTCCACCGAGCCGAGCTGCCCCCGGCCCGAATCGAGCAGCCACAGCCGCTCGCGGTAGCGCCTCGGCGAGTGCGGCATGGACAGGCCCGCGAGGATGGTCTCGTTACGCTCGACATCGAGGAGCAGCCCACCCCCGGCGCGGTGCTCCCGCCAGCCATCGGCCACATCGCTCTGCCCGACCGCCGTCACGTAGCGGGGCACGCCCCCCTGCAGGGCCAGCCCGTTGAGATGGCAGCGGTCCTCGGCGGCGAGCCTGGTGAGGAAGGGCGGCTGCCAGAGGGGCGTGAAGTCCCTCGTTACCCTGACCGTCCCCTGAGTGGCCGGGTAGGGGAGATCTGGAGGTCTCCCCCGGTGGGGGCGCGCACGGTATGGAACACCGGCACGCCCGCGGTGGTGCGGTAGACCCCATCGGCCCGTGGGGAGCGCAGCGGAATACGGGGATCGCGTGCCCGCCGGTTCGCCAGACCCCACCGTATTTCATCCGGGCTATGCTGGCCGAGCGTGCGGGACAAGGACGCAATGGGTGGGCGGTGGCTGCCGTTGGCTCGCGCGCGAAGCCTGGTACTCCGGCAGCATGTCTCCCTCCCCTGTCCGCGCTTTTCGCGGACGGGGGAGGGAGGGGTGGGGGCCCGGCCGCGTGCGCTGACCAGGCTTGGTTGCCGCCCGCCGCCTTTACCCCCACCCTAGCCCCCCGCTGCGCAGGGGAGGGGACCCGGGGCTCGCGCGCCGGGCGGAGAGCCTTGCGCGCGAGGTGGAAAGCCTTGCGGCCAAAGCTCGGCGCTCTGCCCGCGAGGCTAAAAGGCTTGCTCACGAGGCTCCGAGGCTTGCCCGCAAGGCTTTGAGCTTTGCGTGCAGCCAAAAAGCCTTGCGCGCAAGGTTCCGAAGGTTGCGCGCAACGCTTTGAGCCTTGCGTGCAAGCCAAAAAGCCTTGCGCGCGAGGTTCCGAGGGCTTGCGTGCAAGGCTTTGAGCTTTGCGCGCGAGGCAAAAAGCCTTGCGCGCGAGGTTCCGGGGCTTGTGCGAAAGGCTTTGAGCTTTGCGCGCGAGGCAAAAAGCCTTGCGGCCGGAGCTCCGCGCCTCGGTCGCGGCCCCGGCGAGGTGGGTCGGCGTCGGTTACTACTAGGCGGCGGCGGGCAGGGCGTTGATCTTGGCCCTGCGGGTGAAGCGGGCCGACATGCCCTGCCGGAGCGCGTCCAGGCCCGCGCCTTTGCCGAACACCTTGAGCAAGGCATAGCCTTCCAACGCCGCGCTCATCACGTCGCTGCCGAGCGCGGTCTCGCCATCGTCGGCCTTTTCCAGCAACCGGCGCAAGCGGGCGGCGCGCGGTCGGATCTTGTCGAGGTGGGCGAGGTCTTTTTGCGCCTCGGCGAAATCGAAGCTCGGCGGGAGGAGCCGGGTGTTCTGGGCCAGCACCATGAGCGTCTCCCGGCAGAAGGCCTCGGATCTGTTACCCATCTTCATCCTGTACCTCCCCAAAGCATTACATCCATGTAATCCCGGTTCACGAGGCCCCGCCGCACGTCGGGCGAAAGACCGGTGAGCGGGGCCAGCTTTTGCTCCAGGACGGCGAGTCCTTCGTCTATGGTCATTCAGATCGGCGTCGGTGTAGTTCAGCGAGATGATATTCTGGGCCATTGGAGGTTCCATGATTAAAGGTTGGAGGGAACCCTGCTTCGGCACTAAAGGAAGGGCGCTTTAACGCGGCCTCGCAATGGAGGATGCTGGGTGGGACGGGACGGGCGATGATGTGGCGCTCGTTCCCAAGCTCGAGCTTGGGAATGCGGCCTTCGAAGCTCCAGCTTCCCGATACCACCCATCCGCGGGAAGCTGGAGCTTCCCGCATCGGATTCCCAAGCCGGAGCTTGGGAACCAGCGAACAACCGGGCGGAGTGTGTAGGGTACGCACCGCGTACCTTTTTCGGCGCATGACATGGTGATGACCCAAACCCAACGAGCCGTTTCCCCTGCGATGGAATCGCGAATCCATCGCGATCATCAGATGTCTGGCGGGCGTAATGGTACGCGATGCGTACCCTACGACTAAGAACGTCCCTATCGCGTGGACGGGGGCCGATACCGGGGCTAACTGCGAGGCGTGGAGCCGCGATAGGGGCGTTCGTCGTGGCATGGCTGGTAATCATTGCGACAGCGGAAACATCCGTTCCCTGCCGCCAGGACGGGCTGGCTCGCGGCTTCACCCGAGCCCCTTGACAGTCATCGAAGGCCCGGCCCCGGCTCCCCGCGGCCGCGTCCCGGCGGGGTCACTGCGCCGGGTGGATGTCGCCCCGGAAGCGCCGCAGAACCTCGTACTGGGCCTGGAACTGGGCGCTGAAGCCGCGCACCCGGATGCGTCGCCCCGGCTCGATGAACGGGATGCGGAAGGGATTCACCCCGGTAGAGGCGGGGATGAAGATCTGGGTCTCGCCGGAGCCGTCGTCGAGGAAGACGCTGTAGCCGAAGGGGAGATCGTTGGTCGGCCCGCTGGTGACGGTGCCCTCGACCACGACCAGGAGGCCCTCGGTGTCCTCGCTCACCTCGCCGGTGTCCACCGGCGTCGCGCCGACCGGCACGGCGCCGGGGAGGCACGTCCGCCTCGCCCGCCGGCCGCAGCACCAGGAGCCCGAAGCCATCGTCGTCGAGGGTGCCGGTGACCCGCACCCGGCGGTGGAAGTTCAGCCCCCGGGTCGAAGGTGTGCTGACGTAGATGCCAGCGGTCGCGTCCTGGAGCGCGAAGCCGCGGTCGAAGGTGGACGAGGTGAAGCTCGCGGAGGGGACGGTGACCGAGCCCTGGACGGTGACGACCGTCCCCAACGGCTCGTTCCGGGCATCGGCGATCGAGACGGTCTGGGCGCTCGCCGCGGCCTGCACGGCGAAGAGCAGTGCGGGCGAAGATGGCGAGGCGGTGGCGCATGGTGGTTCCTCCCCGAATCCGGTTCGTGGTCGATCGGCCTGCCGCCGACCGGGAATGAATCTAACTTACTCAGTCTAGCATTCGTAAGTCTTGAGATCTGCACGAAACAGGCATCGAAGGCGGGTCGAGGGTGCGTTCGGGCGGAGTTCCCGTAGTTTCCGTGGGACGGGTTAGCGGTTTCATCGCGTAAGGCATCGCGCAGAAATAACTTGATAAAGTGTGAGAGATGTGCTTTAAAGCGGGATGCAGATTGCGTCCACGGTAGAGCAGATCGAGTCGAAGTACCGATCGCTTGTGTCGGTGTTGGATGA
>JACCXJ010000151.1 GCA_013697045.1 Gammaproteobacteria bacterium
TCATCCAACACCGACACAAGCGATCGGTACTTCGACTCGATCTGCTCTACCGTGGACGCAATCTGCATCCCGCTTTAAAGCACATCTCTCACACTTTATCAAGTTATTTCTGCGCGATGCCTTACGCCCGTGGCGATTGGGGCGTCGGCAGCGACCTCGACCTCATCGCCCTGGTGCGGGAGGCGGGCGAACCGTTCGAGCGCCGCGCCCTGTCCTGGGACCTGACCCCCCTGCCCGTCCCGGCCGATTTCCTCGTTTACACGGAAGCGGAGTGGCGTCGGCTCCTCGATACCGGCTCGCGCTTCGCCGAGACCGTCATGCGAGAAGCGGTGTGGGTCCATCCTCAGCCCGCCAAGCGCGACAGCTTCGTGCCGTCCCTCGTATAGTTCTGCGCGCAGCGAGAAATTGCAGTCTGACCCTGTGCTATTTAGCGTTATCATGCTACAGGATAACTCGAGGTGATGTTATGGCGAAGATGGAAGTGGCCCGGGCGCGGATCGACGCAGAGCTCAAGCACAACGTCGAGGTGCTACTCGGGAAGCTGGGCCTCTCGGTCAGCGAGGCCATCCGGATCTACTTCCGGATGATCGAGTTGAACGGGGGGTTGCCGTTCGAGATCAAGATCCCCAACGAGGAGACCGCGGCGGTGTTCCGGGACACCGATCAGGGCAAGAACCTCAAGCGCTTCGACGATGCGAAGGAGCTGTTCGAGGACCTCGGCCTATGATGTGCCGGCCGGCCGGACGCACCGCTTCAAGAAAGACGTAGCGCTCGCGCGCCGGAGAGGCAAGGACCTGAGCAAGCTCAGGCACATCCTGGAGAGGCTGATCGCGGAGGAGCCCTTGTCGGATCGTCATCGGGACCATCCCCTCATCGGGGACGATGTGGGCCGCAGCGAGTGTCGCGTGGAGCCGGACTGGCTGCTCCTCTACAAGCTCGAAGGGGAGGACATCATCTTCGAGCGCACGGGTCCGCACGCGGATCTCTTTCGGTGAGAAGGCGAGCGTCGCCGGCACCCACATCGCCTTCGTCTCGACCTACCTCGAAGGCGCGGCGCTCTTCAAGTACGACACCGACCACGAGCACCCCGTCAGGGGGTGCGCCGGCAAACACCTTGAGCCCGACGCAACGACACCGGACCTCGCGGCGGCGGTCGCCCGCGGAGCGAGCTCAGGCGGGTCCTCGAGGCTCACCGCCCGTCTCCGCAGATCTCCATCAGCCTCGCCGCCAACTTCGGGCCCCTTCCTTCCTCCTCGTGCTTCATGAATACGTAGGCCTCGCGCCAGGGCTGCTCGCGAATGCGCCGGGCCCAATGCTGCAACTCCTGATCGCTGAAGTCCTCGCGCCGCAAGCGCAGGTAACCCCAGTCGGTGGTGGCTACCAGCGGCGTGGCGGGCTCTTCGCCGGTGTCGGCTACGCAGAGCGCGGCGCCGTGGGCGCGGAGTGTCTCGTAGACCTCGTCCGCAAACCACGACCGGTGCCGAAACTCGAACGCCACCCGCTGCTCGGGCAGCTCGCGAAGGAAGCTCTTCAGCCGCGGCACGTCCTGCTTGAAGTATGGCGGGAGCTGGAACAGCAGTGGTCCGAGCCTCGGTCCGAGCGTCGAAGTGGTGCGCACGAGATACGTCATCAGCTCGCCGCAGTCCTGGAGCCGCTTGTCGTGCGTGATGCGGCGCGGCGCCTTGAGCACGAACGAGAAGTGCTCGGGCACCTGCTCCGCCCATCCCCGCAGCAAACCCTCCGCCGGTATGCGGTAGAACGTGTTGTTGATCTCGACCGTTTGGAACCGCTCGGCGTACCAGCGCAGCATGTCCTTCGCCGCAATCTTCTTAGGGTAGAAGTTTCCCTTCCACTCGGGATACGAGTAGCCGCTGGTTCCGACCAGCACGCGCACGCTCATGTCCGTTCCTGTGCTCATTCGGCCGCCGTGGTGGTCAGCTCGTCCAGCACCTGCTCATCGGTCCGAGCTCTGCTTGAGCACGTGGAACGAGTGGTCCGCGTGCTCGATCACCCGCAGCGTGGAGCGTGCGCCGAGCCGGTCCACATGGGCCGCAGCAGCGTGAGGTCGGCGAGCGCGTCGCGGGTTCGCTGGACCCTGCCCAGGTGGGTGAATGGAGGCGGATCGCTGGGCTCGGACGCCGGCACCCGCGGCACTCCTCTCATGCGGCGCTTTAGGAATCCCAGTACTTAAGCTCTTCGACGTGAGCTTTGGGGTAGCGGCTCACCCGCGCTAACCGAGCGATACCTTAGGTATGTAACAGCCCTTTCCCATCCCTGAGACCATATTCAACATGGATCCCTGCCGAACCTCGCTGTTGGTGAGTCCACCCCACCACGCGGTCACCCGTAAGCAACAGATATTTGACGCCCATAGATCGACTCCTTTTGGATCGCGACCTCAGATAGGGGAAGCCATCCATTCTGCCTTCGCGCCAAACGCGCCCAGTCCTTTCCAACTTCCGCCTGATCCCGGTCATCTTTTGCTGCAGCCACATGATGTCCGGGCCCAAGCCCCTCTCCTTAATTAAGTTTAAGTTTTAAAAAGTGGAAGCGGGACTCCCCTTCTCAGGCGCTCCTAATTTCCAGCATGCACCCATCTGTCGCCCGCCTCCAGTGCGTCCTTATGCGTGGTATAGACCAGGGGAGCGAAGTTGAACGAACTTTTATCCCGCACCACCACACGCTGTAACTCCCAGCGTTCAACAGGATGATGGGTATCCGATCGTGTGATCTCATAATGTCTGTGATTGTGACTTTGCCTGTACATGGTTATCTCCTTTCTGGTAAGTCTCTCGGCTCGGCAATTTCGGCCCCATAATTCATCAGGAAACGCGGCGAGCACCCTCTGCCCGCCGCCCCGTGGCTCATGTACGAACGCGTGGTTTCGCTTCGTTGACCGTGATATTTCGGTCACCCACTTCCTTCATATTGAGCGCAACGATAGCCTCTCGGGCTCCTTTGTCGCCCATCCCGACGAAACCAAAACCGCGGAATTCACCGGAATACCGATCGGTGATTAAATCGACAGAGTCGACTTCGCAGTACGGTTCAAACAGCTTGCGAGTTTCCTCTTCAGTCGTACTGCGGGATAAATTTCCTACATAAATGTTCATTGCAAACTATCTCCTCGCCCGCCTTTAGCGGACACGATCTTAAGGTTCCTCCGACTGTCTTCAGTCAGAGGGTTTGGCTCAGTGCCAGCGGAGGGTATTGGACGAGAGCTTCAGCAGAGGAGCGGTGATTGGCAGCGCGCTACTTCCAGCAAAGGGGTCATCAAACGCCCGGTCTAGAGGACACTTTAAGTTGGCAGGCTAGCACGTTGGGCTCACTTATACAAGCTTTTTTTGAGAAGGAAGGATAGATTCTATAAAAGGTCCCTTGATTGCCCTCCCGAAGGATAAGGGGTAATAAATTCAATGCGG
>JACCXJ010000153.1 GCA_013697045.1 Gammaproteobacteria bacterium
TCATCCAACACCGACACAAGCGATCGGTACTTCGACTCGATCTGCTCTACCGTGGACGCAATCTGCATCCCGCTTTAAAGCACATCTCTCACACTTTATCAAGTTATTTCTGCGCGATGCCTAAGAGTCAGCTTTATAACGCCTTCCTGCCGACAAGCTCTGTGTAACACCCGACGACAGAATGTGAATTATTTCACAGACTCATCGCTTCCGCTGTGTTACATTACAATACACTGCAAGGGGGGGGCGAGTTAGGGGGCTGTCCGGACCAACGCCAATAATGGTCCTCATCGGGGATTATCCCGTGCTCCAACACGTGAAGGCACTGCCGTCGAATCGACACCAATTCCTAAGCGGTATTGGCCACGATGCGCCTTTTGTCTGCACCGAGAACAACAGATGCTCATAGGTTATGTAGTTAAGGATTCGCGAAAATCGGCTCAAGACCGAATTGCAGCCGCCCACGTTGTCGATCTCGTTTAGGGTGTGCGCGTCGTGCGTTCCCGGCGAGGTAGTCGATGGTGCGTGCAAAGGTGTCAACCCTCCAGTTGCATAAGATTCCGCGCGGATCGTCGGGAGAGCGCATAGAAGAAAGGGTTTTAGTGAGTTTATAGCGTTGCGCTGGACGTCACCGCCGGTGATGTCCAGCCTTTGAGCAAAAGCGCTGATCTCATGATCAGAAAGGCTAGGAAGCGGTCTGCACTTCGCGGTATAATATGTTTTCGACAATCATTACAGCCGCCAAGGAGACCGCTCTCAATGAAGTATAGCAAAGCCGAAGTCCACTGCAAAACCCATGGCCTGCCCGCACTGCGTTTTGAAGACAGCCAGCTTGACCTCGTTCTCGGGCCTCATCCTCATCCAAACGCTCTTCGCTCGTCTGGGACTCAAGGAGCGGCTGCGCCGCTGCTTCAGCCATCTCATCATCAGCCCGATCTTCGGACATGCGACGCTGGTACTGTGTTTGGTGCTACACCTGATGCTGGGATACCGGCGGTTGCACGATATACGCTACTATTCCGATGACCCCCTGGTCAAGCGGACGCTCGGCCTGCGCCGTCTGCCCGATGTGGCCACGCTCTCGCGGGGATTGGCGGGGGCGGACGAAGAGAGTGTGAAGCGTCTGCATGCGCTTTTGCGGGAAGGGGTCGTGACACGGCTTGTGGCCCTTGCCCTCCCGCGCGTGACGCTCGACTTCGATGGCTCGGTGATCGGTACAGGCAAATGGGCCGAGGGCACGGCGGTGGGGTTCAACCGCAAGAAGAAGGGGCAGCGCAGCTATTATCCTCTCTTCTGCACGGTCGCCCAGACCGGCCAGGTGCTCGATGTGCTGCATCGTTCCGGCAACGTCCATGATTCTCATGGTGCCAAGGACTTTATCCTCGCCTGTATCGCCACGTTGCGGGCCGCACTCCCGAAGGCCTGCATCGAGGTTCGCATGGACAGCGCCTTTTTCAGTGACGAGATCGTCGGGAGCCTCGACGCCGCAGGGGTGGAGTATACGGTGAGCGTTCCCTTCGAACGCTTTACCGATCTCAAAGGGCGCATCGAGGCACGGCGCATCTGGTGGCCAGGGGCAGCAGAGTGGAGCTACTTCGAGGCGAAGTGGAAACCCAAGGCATGGAAGACGCCGCGCCGCTTCCTCTTCATTCGGACTCGCGTCAAACTGCAGCATAAAGACCCTATCCAGCTCGACCTCTTCGTCCCGCATGACTACGGCTATGAGTTCAAGGTCATCCTGACCAACAAGCCCTTGGGCGCCCGCAAGGTGCTGGTCTTCCACAACGGCCGGGGCAGCCAGGAGGGGATCTTCGCTGAGCTCAAATCCGACAACGCGCTCGGCTATGTACCCACCCGCACCTGGGTTGGGAATCAGATCTACCTGCTCTCGGTGCTTCTCGCTCATAACCTAGGTCGCGAGCTACAGATGATTGCGCATCCTCCCTCGCGCGCGACGCTGGAGAAACGGCCGGCCTTCTGGGCCTTCGAACGCCTGGACACGTTTCGGCGCAGGATCCTCCAGCGCGCCGGCCGCCTCATTCGGCCTCAGGGGCAGCTCACGCTCAGTATGCCCGCCAATCCCGCGCTCCAGGCGGAGTTGTTGCACTACCTCGAGGCCTTGCAAGCCGCCTGAGATCCTCAGTCAAGGGAAACTTATGCAACGATAGGGTCAAGAAAGCGATTCTCGATCTCTGAGATCAGTGCGCGCAGGATGTCGTGTAGGAAATGCACGGCGCACATCGCTACTTTGCGGGTGGAGGTCTCGACTCCGGCGACGACTTGGGCCGTGTGGGCGAGGAAGCGCTTCAGCGCAGCGGCGCCGATGGCCGCCCAGATGAGTCCTTCGACGATGGCGGGGTTCTGGGTATCGAAGGCATGCAGGTTCGCATAGGACTTCCATTCCTTGAACAAGAGCTCCACCTGCCAGCGCAGGTGATAGGCCTTGGCAACTTCATAGACGGAGTAGCGCTCGGGCGGGAGGTTGGTGGCCAGGTATTGAAACTCCTTGGTCGAGGAATTCCACGTGACGATGAGGCGGCATTCGAGGGACTGACCCTGGACCTTCCAGCGCACGCTCAGATCGACCGCCCCCCGCTTCGCGAAGCGGAGCGTCTTCAGCGGTTTGCCAATGAACTTCGGTATCCACCGGCCTTGGGCATCGAAGGCCTCCAGCACCTTTGGATTCAAGCCTTTCTGGGCACGGATGACGAAGCTCGCCCCCGCCTTCGTCAGTTCCAAGAGGTAGTCCCGGTCGAAGTACCCGCGGTCGGCCAAGAGCAGACAGCCCCCGAGACTCGAGGCCTTTGGCAGCGCGGCCCGCTCGCTCGCGGTGTCGGCCGTCAAGGTCACCTTGGAAAGCGATTCGTCCAAGAGGTCCAAGGTCGCATGCAGTTCGACCGCCGCGGGCTTCACCTTCTTGAACCGTCCCGGAAAGACCTCTTTCAGGGCATCCTTGATCGCGAAGGAACTGCCATCCTGGATGACGATGCGGCGAAACTCCGAGAAGGCGCCTCCCGGCGCCACGCCGAGCACGCGGATCACCAGCGTCTCCAAAAGCCCACGCGCCGTCTCGCGCATGAATACGGCAAACTCGCGCTTGGCCAGTTGGTCGTAGAAAGGCTTGTAGTCCATGGCATAGCCAAAGAGTGCATTGAACCCCCGTTGCAGATCTGCCAAGCTTTCCACCCGCGTGCCCGCAAACAAGGCCATCAGCGTCATCACCATTCGATAGGGGGTGAGCTGCCGCACCCGATGACAGTAGCGGGTCGCCTTGCCGAGCTCATTGAGCACGCCTTCCGAGAAGGCCTTCTTGAACTTTGCCGCGAACGTACTGACTTTCTCTCGCTCCATCCTCCCCTCCCCGATCATCTTGATTC
>JACCXJ010000176.1 GCA_013697045.1 Gammaproteobacteria bacterium
AGGTAGGGTGTGTCACGATCACAGGGACGGAAATGGCTCATGCACGCCTCGCTCATTGGAACCCTGACCGATCCGATCCCCTCGCGCTTGAAAAGTTCCGCGCTAAGTCCGACAGGCTGCTAGGGTGGGGGAAAAGGCGGTGCGGCGGGAACCAAGCCTGGTCAGCGCACGCGGGCCGGGCCCCCACCCTGCCCTCCCCCGTCCGCAAAAAGCGCGGACAGGGGAGGTGAGACATCGGGTCCCATCCCCTGCGTAGCGGGGGGAGGGCTGGGTGGGGGTAACGCCTCGCCACAGATTGACCTATACTCACGCCCGCCAGCGGGCGTGGAGCTCCGGGGCACACAAGAACCATATCGCGCGTACCGTCCATCGTTCCCCGACATCATCCCCCGAGCCCATTCAGGGGCTTCCACCCCAGGTCGTCCCCGGGGCGAGGGGCGGGTCGGTGTTGCACGCGCGTTCCAGACCGATCGTTGGAGGGCTTTGCATGACACCGAAAGAAGTGATGGACCTTATCAAAGGCAAGAACATCGAGATCGTAGACCTCAAGTTCCAGGACTTCCCGGGGACCTGGCAGCACTTCTCGATCCCGATCAGCGAGGTGACACCCGACATCTTCGACGAGGGGCTGGGCTTCGACGGCTCCAGCATCCGCGGATGGCAGGCCATTCACGCGAGCGACATGATGGTGGTGCCCGAGCCGGTGACCGCCATCGTCGACCCCTTCACGGAACGGCCTACCCTCTCGATGATCTGCAACATCGTGGACCCGGTGACCCGCGAGCGCTATTCACGCGACCCGCGCTACGTCGCCGACAAGGCCGAAAGCTATCTCAAGAGCACGGGCATCGGGGATGTCGCCTACTTCGGGCCGGAGGCGGAGTTCTTCATCTTAGACGGCGTGCGCTTCGACCAGAACGCCCATTGCGGCTTTTACTACGTCGAGTCGGAGGAGGGGATCTGGGAGTCGGGCAGCGACCGGGGTCCCAACCTCGGGCACAAGCCCCGCCACAAGGAGGGGTATTTCCCGGTCGCGCCCACCGATTCCCAGCAGGACATCCGCACCGAGATGATCCTGGAGATGGAGAAGGCGGGCATCCAGGTCGAGAAGCACCACCACGAGGTGGCGACGGCGGGCCAGGCCGAGATCGACATGCGCTACGACTCCTTAACCCGCATGGCCGACAAGATGATGCTCTACAAGTACATCTGCAAGAACGTGGCGCTGCGCTACGGCAAGACCGTGACCTTCATGCCCAAGCCCATCTTCGGGGACAACGGCTCGGGGATGCATACCCACCAGAGCATCTGGAAGGCGGGACAGCCGCTCTTCGCGGGCAACAAGTACGCCGGGATCAGCGACACCTGCCTCTATTACATCGGCGGGATCCTGAAGCACGCCCCGGCGCTCTGCGCGTTCGTCGCCCCCACCACCAACTCTTACAAGCGCCTGGTGCCGGGATTCGAGGCGCCCGTCAACCTGGCCTATTCCTCGCGCAATCGATCGGCGGGGGTCCGCATACCGCTCTATTCGCCGAGCCCCAAGGCCAAGCGCATCGAGGTGCGGTTCCCCGATCCGTCCTGCAACCCCTATCTCGCCTTCGCGGCCATGTTGATGGCGGGGCTGGACGGGATCCAGAACAAGATCGAGCCGGGCGAGCCGCTCGATAAGAACCTCTACGACCTGCCCCCCGAGGAGCTCGCGAAGGTGCCGAGCTGTCCGGCCTCGCTCGAGGCGTCCCTGTACGCCCTGGAAAAGGACCATGAGTTTTTGACCAAGGGCAGCGTGTTCACGCAGGACGTCATCGACACCTGGCTCGACTACAAACGCACCAAGGAGTGCGATCCCGTGCGCCTGCGTCCCCACCCCTACGAGTTCGCCCTCTATTACGACTGCTAGCGGCCGGGATCGGCCCGACGACGCCACCTCCGCCTGCGGGCGGAGGTGGCGTTTCGGCGTGCTTAAAGGTAATGTGCCAGAGCACGGCAGGACCCCATCATGAGCGACGACGTCAGCGACGAGTCACCCCCCTGGGACACCCCCATCGCGGTGACCTTGACCCCCGAGACCATCATGAACACGGTGTTCTCCTCGGCGGGAAGCGTCCACACCGGGTGGGAGTCGTGCGTCGACGATGCGCTGGTGGTCGAGGAGACGGTGGTCGCCGATGAGGCGAGCGCCGATCACTGCCGCCTGGCCCAGCAGGAATACGCCGATTCCGATGCGGCCGACGACACCTGGCACGATTGGACCATTGAGCTCCAGCTCGGGACCGTCTACATCATGGCCCATTGGCGGGCGCGCGCGCCGGGCAGCCCAGCGGACTGGGACTGGTGCGCCACCGAGGCCGAGCAGGCCTTCA
Organism: Gammaproteobacteria bacterium; assembly: GCA_013697045.1. Classification (GTDB taxonomy): domain Bacteria; phylum Pseudomonadota; class Gammaproteobacteria; order JACCXJ01; family JACCXJ01; genus JACCXJ01. The sequence goes on from JACCXJ010000176.1 coordinate 2,364, forward strand.
TGAATGCCTGCGTCCTGCTCGGCAGACGCGTCCGGCGCGGGCTCCTGGTGGACATGCCACCGCACACCGACCGTCCCTCGCGCACTCGGCACTGAGCGCGCCGGTGGAACCGATCGACGGGGGTATGGTGCCTACGGTGCCGCCCGCGTGACGCTCATCCCGGTGACGCCCTTCGTGCAGAACTGTTCGCTGCTCTCTTGTGAGGAGACCGGCAAGGCCGCCGTCGTGGACCCGGGCGGGGAGTCGATCGCATCCTCGGCGTCGCGGCGGGGGCCCAGCTCCGCGCATCACCGCGGCCGCACGCGGCCCTCTTTGGCAGGAGCACTTCCATCCGGCGCGCAGTCGATGCGGCAGCCATGAGCGAACCTGTCCGCTTATGAGTTCGATCAGCGGGTGAACCGGTAAGCGCCTTCCCGCTTGGAAGCTTCCTGCCGGTCAAGGTAACTTGACCAGCAGCGACGGACCCGCGTCCGAGCCGCCGGCCCTCGCCTGTCGGTCACCGCATCGCCCCTACACCCACCCGAAATCTGGCCGGGACCAGCCGGAACGCGCTCTTCCTACGCCCTTCCCAGACCACCCAACCACCGGCTATCCCGCCCGACGCACAGTACCTGAGTCAATTCCAATAGAGGTATGAGTCTGAACGAAGCAGGGAGCTGGGTCATCAGGCAGCGGCCTTGGATCGGCGGTTGATGGATTGAAACAGGGGCCCCCGGGCTTCGTTGATCTGCTGGGCGGCCT
>JACCXJ010000181.1 GCA_013697045.1 Gammaproteobacteria bacterium
TCCGATGACGCCGTCCGCCATCTATGCGCCGAGCTCAACCGTACCGAGCTGCTCTTTCCAGGCACCGAGCTGCGCCTCGTCTACGAACTGGTCTCATCGCATAATCAGTGAGCTCAGGAGGTCTGAAGGACGAGAGGTCCGACATTCCACTCGAAGCCCACTAGGCCTAACACCGTCGCAAAGGCGCTACCATTGTTGAGATTGATCAGGGAACATGTATCGAGGACGAGCCTCATTGCTAAAGGGTTGGAGCATTCCAGGCCGTCACTGAAGCGATAGTCGTTTTCAGGATCTCGGCCGCTCTGCCAATCGAAACCGTCCCCTCTCTTACTCTTTTAACGGTTTCATTCATCAGGGCTTTGGAGATGGATGGGAACTCCACCGCTTCGCGTTCTGGTAGCCCAAGCGCATCCGCCTTTTGCTCAGGGCTCACGTACTCCCGCTGGATCTGTGCGTAAAGAGAGGCACCACCTCCCGCGGGAAGAAGATCGACGGCTTCGCATCTATTAGCTGCCACTGAGAAACTGACTCCGAAAATTCTAGCCAGGAAGAGGATCTCAATGTCTCCTACCGGAGCATTCTTTTTAATCGACAGCAAGTCGCGGATCTTCTGGAAAGCGATGCCAATCCCTTGGCTCGGGACAAGCAATGTTGCGGCGAAAGCATCAACAAGCATCTCGCCGCTGCACTTTGTAGTGGCGTCGTTCTCGATGTCTTGATCCACGAATGCAACCTCATGGCTCAGGTCGTGGTGAACAAGCAAGTGGCCTACCTCATGGGCAAGGGTGAAAAGCATCCTTGGCGCGAAATTGCGAACTGCCACATATAACAGTGGCCAGCCTTTCTTTACGACCGATGCCCCATCCACGCGGCCTTCCCCAACGATTACGGGAATGCCGAGCATCTCTTCTGTTACTGCGGGAAGGCGCTGGACGGGGCCAATGAAATTTCCACCGCAATACGTCGCTCTGAACCAGAGAGAAAGCTCCTCCGCCCCCTTGTAAGACTCTTCGATAGTCGGCACAGCGTCAACCCACCGGTTTGACGGCTGGTAGGTGCCAAGAAGTTCGAAGACTTGTGAAAAAACTTTGACAACCTGTTGCTCCGCCTCCGGGCGGGAGGCGACCTGCCTATAGAAGCCGTGACGAAATAATGTCTGGATACGCTCCGCATCTTCGGCAGCCTCCAAGAGATCCGTCACGGACACACGTAATGCTTTGGCGAACGAACGAAGTTCAGCCATGGTCGGCTCCGCCCCGGTCAGGATTTCCGCGACACGGCGCTCATTGACGCCGGACGACTGGGCTAGCTGCTCCGAAGTCTTCTTCTTCGATCGCACGATCTGGAGGAGGTCTTCCATTTCACTATCCCCGAACAGTGTCTATCCACCCAACAAGCCGTTCAATCTGACGCTCGTCAACCTTGCGCCAGCGTCCAATAACATCAGACACCCTTTCGCCTTCCTTGGAGAATAGGTCCTGCAGAATGTTGAGCGTCTCCCCCCTTGCGCGGGCGACCTCCCTTTCGGCTTCGATGACACGCGGGTTCATGCCGACGATGTAGTTCTCGATCCGGCGTTCGAAGTTCGCGTGGTAGTCGATCGGAGACTGCTTGCCGTCTGACGTGACGATGATGTTACCACTCAGCGTCCCATCGTCGCGGAACCGTTGCCTTAAGTCTGGGAACCGACCGTACGCCGCGAGTGCAGAAATCTTTTCGGCTACCTGGAAGCCACCGACCACGTATTGCCTCACGCCGGGCGCACGTCCGCTTATCACGAAGATGTGATCTCCGGGAACAACAACTCTACGGATGTTCGGAACACAGGCACCGAGAGTAGGTACTTTCCCAAAGATGGGATCATTTAGTTTCCAACCTACGCCGGGATCAGCGTCAGCGAACAGCGTATAAATGTAGCCCTTCATCGCTTACTTCCCTCCCAATAACTGATTGTTCCGAATGCGGCCTGACGCATACCGTCGTAATGCAAGCTCGTGGCAACGAAAGCATCTCGCACGCTCATCTCGATCTCCTCCCAGCTATGGAGCTGAAGAGCTTGATCAAGGAGTGCCAAGGCGCGGTCCGCGTGCATTTGGTCCATAGGACCATGCGCGCGATAGGTTTCGGCGTCGTCAGGGTTCATTCCGTAACGTTTGGTATAGCTCTCGAAGATTTTCGGCGCCAGCTTCGCGTAATAAAACTCGACCGCGCCTGCACCGAGCATGTGACATGCAAAGCCACGTTCACCGATATCCCGGTAGAGCGCGATTGCTGCGGCATTGCCCGGAGTAGGCAGGATGTTATCGAGTTCCCATTTGATTAGTCCGCCACTCATCACGAGCCGTTGGACTAACTCCAGATGGTTAGTCCCACGACGGTCGGTACATTCCTCGATGTACGTTTCGATCATCGCTGCCGCGATTGCCGGACTCACTTTACGGGATTGCGTTGCTGCACGACGACGAAGCTCCCTACCTGCCTTCGTTCGGAGGTAGTGCTGGGCTTCCGCTCTATAGAGCTGTTCGGGGCGCAGATCGCCATTGAACACGGCAAGCCAGAGAGGGTGCTGATCGAACGGGAACAGGTTGTAATGCGAAAGCAACTGTTGACGTCGGTTCACATGCGGTTCGACTCTCTGTCCGGGGAGGCATTTGCGTCACTTCAGGCACACCTCACCCCTGGTAATCGCTACAACGGCCTGCGCACTGCGTAGAGATTGGTCAGCGCGCACGAACAGATGGCGCGCATTCTTCTCCAAGCCCTTGTATCGCGTCTTCACGCAGCCGAACAGCCGCTTGATGACATCCAAGGCATGCTCGACCTTGACACGCGCCTTAGACTTGGTCCGGTCCTTTGCCTACTCGACCTCGTTGACGACTCCGCGGTGACGGTGCCGAGGGTCGTGAAATCCGTCGCCTTGGGCGCAAGCTCGGCGATGACCTCACCCTACCCGCGGTAGGCCTTGTCGCCGTAGACCCGCGTATCGTCCCCGCGCAACAGGTCGGGCAACACCAAGGATAGGAATTTCAACGCGAGTTGTCAACGGAAAAAGGCGTCGGCAAAATTTCCTTGGACGGGCTGGCGGTGATTTAGTGATGTGAAAGCGGTCCGCGCCGGGGCGGAAGCGGGACTCTGAGGTCGGTATCCCGTGCCCGGGCGCGAATGCGGCGGTGCCGGTCAAGGGGCCTTGACCGGGAGGAAGGTCCGTAATGCGACAGCCCTTGCCAGCAGCTCACCCGCTGATCGAACTCATAGGCAGCTCGTCGACCGGACACTGCGGTAAATGACGCAGTTTGCAATCGCTTTCGACGTAGACATCCAACATGGGATCCTTCTTGGGAGTGGATGAAAGATACCCCCAAGAAGCATGCCTCGAAAGATTATGCGACAATTCCCTGTCACCGGTCTTTCGCAACGGCGCGCTCTCCGGCGACTCCATCACGTTTGGCCCTTGACTGCAAAGTCGCTTGATCTTGTAAGCTTGTGGCTAGTATCCAATCGCCCCGCCGGGGCAGGGAGAGCACTCGTGCGTACCGCCGAGTGAGCGCGAACCGTCCGATTGCGCTAAATTCGCGCCGATGCCACCGATCATCTGGCGGCAATCCCCGTTGAGTTGGGCGACTGGCGGCTCACGCTGAAGGCCGAGGGGCAGGAGCTGGATACTGCTTCGGGGAACAACGGCAAGTGGCGTTGCGGCCTCTCAGACAACCTCCTCGAAGGGGCGTACGGCGGATGCCCGAGTGCGCGATCTGCCGGACAGGAAGCCCGACTATCGGACTCGGGTTCGGTGCCACGCGGGCTACCCTGAAGAGGTGCCGGTCAACAGGCTCTCACCGTGGCGTGCTCGCGGGCTAACTAATAGTGAGGCTCGAGCGCCGCGATCGCCTCGATGCGCAGCCGTTCGATCTCGCGTCCCAGTGCCTCGCCCGTGAGACCCCGATCCACGAGCGGTCGGACCTCCACGGCGCGCGCCGCGGCCAGCGCTTGTGTGAGGAACGCAGCCTGCGGATAGGGCCGCTCGGCGAGCCCCGCGCGGCCGCGCGCATCGGCCTCGCACGCGAGCAGGAAGAGCTCGAGGCGCTCGGGCCGTCGCAGGGCGTCGAGGCCCTGGAGGGTCTTGAGCACCGTGCCGGGCCGCAATTCCAGGGCGCGATGGCAGTGGCCGTGGTAGCGGGCGACCAGGACCGCGAGGTCGCGGTAGTCGTTGGGGACCCGGTAGCGATCGCAGAGGTCGTGGATCAGCGCGACGCTGCGTTCCTCATGGCCGCGGTGGCTCGGCCATTGTTCCCTGGGCGTCGTGCCCTTGCCGAGGTCGTGCACGAGGGCTGCGAAGCGTACGCGCCGATCGGCGCTCAGGATCGCCACGACATCGAGGACCAGCAGAATGTGTACGCCAGTGTCGATTTCCGGGTGGTAGCGGGCCGGTTGGGGGACGCCGTAGAGGCGCGCCAGCTCGGGGAACAGCACCTCCAGGGCGCCACAGGCGTGCAGCACCTCGAAGAAGCGCCTGGGTTTTGGTTCGCCGAGGGCCCGGTCGAGCTCGGCGAAGACCCGCTCCGGGACCAAGGCATCGATCTCCCCGCCCGTGACCATCTCGCGCATGAGCCCGAGGGTCTCCTCGGCCACCCGGAAGCCCATGCGGGCTGCGAAGCGCGCGACCCGCAGGAGGCGTACCGGGTCCTCGACGAAGGCCGGCGAGACGTGCCGGAGGATCCCCGCGGCCAGATCGCCACGACCGCCGTAGGGATCTATCAATTGGCCGTCGGGGTCCTCGGCCATGGCGTTGATGGTGAGGTCGCGACGCCGGAGATCGTCCTCCAGGGTGACCTCGGGGGAGCTCTGGAAGACGAAGCCCGTGTAGCCGGGTGCGGTCTTGCGTTCCGTGCGCGCCAGCGCGTATTCCTCGTGGGTCTCGGGGTGCAGGAAGACCGGGAAGTCGCGCCCGATGGGCCGATAGCCGCGCGCGATGAGGTCCGCCGGGGTCGTCCCCACGACCACCCAGTCGCAGTCCGACACCGGCCGGTCGAGCAGGCGATCGCGCACCGCGCCGCCGACCTTGTAGACCTTCACGGAGAGCACCGCGCCATCAGTGGCGCCGGGCGAGTGCTCTCAGCTTCCGGTACAAGCCCCGCTGGCCGCGCTCTGCGAGGTAGCCCGGCACCACGCTCTCGACGGCCGTGGGCGTGATGCCGAGGCTCAGCAGCCCGTTCTCGCCGCCGCACACGCTGTCGATCTGTAGCGATCGATAGTTGTCCAGGGACAGCGGTTTGCCGGGCACGTGCTCCAGGACCTGCGCCTGCAAAAGCGACAGGCGTGCACTCAAGGGCAGGACATAGCGGCGCAGCTTCAGGCACTGCGCCGTATAGGCCACGAGCTCGGCGAGTGTGTAGGCCTTCGGTCCGCAGAGGTCGTAGCGCCGCCCGTAGGTCGCGGGATCGGTGAGGCTTAGCGCCATGGCCTCGACCACGTCCCCGACATACACCGGCGCGAAGCGCGCTTTGGGGCAGCCGAGCGGAAACACCACTGGCGTGAATCTCAGCAAGCGCGCGAAGCGGTTGAAGAAGTCATCGTCGGGCCCGAAGATGACCGAGGGCCGGAAGCTCGTCACCCGGAAGTCCTCGCCGGCGGCGGCATGGACCAGGTCCTCGGCCTCGCCCTTGGTGCGCTGGTAGTGGCTCGGGCCCGATGCGTCGGCGTTCAAGGCGCTCATGTGGAGGAGCCGCGGGATGTCATTGGCCCGGCAGGCCGCGATGAGCTTGCGGCAGAGCTCCACATGGGCCTCGCGGAAACCGCTGCCGTCGTCCCCGCGCTCGTTCAGGATCCCGATGAGGTTGATCACGGCGTCACAGCCGCGCAGCTCGTGCTGCAATACGGCGGAGTCGTGGACATCGGCCTCGACGAGGTCCAAGGTCGGGATCACCAGGAGGTCGCGGTGACGCTCGCGGCGGCGCGTGAGCACCCTGAGCCGATAGCGCGTCTTGGTCAGGCGGTTCGCCAGGTGGCGCCCCACGAAACCGGTCCCGCCGAGGATGGCGACCGCCTTGATCATATCAACCGTAGACACCGGCTGGGGTCCCGGTGCAGCCGAGTTGGGGTCGGCCCTTGGGGCCGCCAGCGGGTACCTTTCCGAGGCGTGTGCTCACGGGGGTCACGGGCCGGCCCAGGCGCCACTCGTACACGGTGGCGTAGAAGAGGAGGTTGCGGACATAGTGACGCGTTTCGCGAAACGGGATGATCTCGACCCAGAGCTCGGCATCCATGCAACCGGCCTTGGGACGCCACTGCTCGACCCGGCCCGGCCCGGCATTATAAGCCGCGGCCGCCATGGCGAGATTGCCGCGGTAGCGGTCCAGCACCTCGCGCAGATACTGGCTGCCCAGGCGCACGTTGGTGGGCGGGGCCAGGATGGTGTTCTCGCCACCGAGCGCCATTCCCGCGTGCCGGGCCGTGATGCGTGCCGTGGCCGGCATGAGCTGCATGAGCCCCAAGGCCCCCGCGCTCGAGCGCGCCTCGACGTCAAAAGCGCTCTCGGCGCGGATGACGCCGAAGACCAGCGCCGGATCGAGCCTCTGCCGCCTGCCGTTGTCGCGCACCAGATCGTCGAAGGCCATTGGGAAGCGCAGCTCCAGATCGTCGTAGAGCTTGGCCTTGCCCAGGGCGGAGATCACCTGGTCGAACCAGCCCCAGCGCTGCGCATAGGCGGCGGCCAAGAGGACGCGCGACGGCGCCATGTTCGCGACCGCGTGGTTCCACTCCGCGCGCGCCTCGCTCGGATAGCCGGCCAGGTCCAGCTCGCGCGCCCGGACGATGGCCGGCTGGGAAAACAACCAGCTCTCATCGGCGGCGTTTACTGGTGTGGGACGGTGGTTCATGCGATAGGGGATCCCAAGGCGATCGGCGGCGGCGAAGCCGTAATAATCCCGCTCCCGGGCCAGTTCCCGATACAGGGGCTCGGCCGCCGCTGGCCGGCCGCTCAGCTCCAGCGAGCGAGCGCGCCAGTAGCGCCAGCAGAGCGGCGGCATCTCCGGCGCCGGTTCCTGCTCGGTCCAGCGTGCCAGGGTCGCGAAATCGCGCGTCAGGAGGGCATGACGCAGGCGGGCGCCCTGCACCTCGGCATCGACGCCGCTCGCGCCCACGCGATCGAGCCAGGCTTTGGCCGAGGGGTGGTCCTGATCGACCGCGGCGAGCGCCAAGGCCCGCCACACCTCGGCGACCAGCCGAGGCGAAGACAGTTGCAGGCGCTGGAACCGGGCGTGTGCCAGGTCCACATCGGTCTTGGCCAGGCGCACGATGGCGTGGGCCGCCACCTCGTGGGCGCGCTCGTCGTTGCCCCGGAGCTCCGGGCGGCCCAGGGTACCGGTCGGGTTCGCATGGGCCCCCACCCACAGTCTGACCCACGGGCGATCGGCGGCCGGCAACTCCGCGGCCAGCTGCCGGGCTAGCCCCGGCCGTCCCTGCGCCATGGCCAGCCGCAGGCGCTCCCAGACGAGATCGCGGGTCAGGCGCCCCTGGCGCTTCAGCCAGGCGAAGACCGGCTCACAGGACTCGGGCTGCGAGGTCCCGGTGAGCCACAGCGTCCGGGCCTCCTCGGCCACGCCCGCCTCACGCCCGGCCACGATGCGGGCGTACAGCTCGTAGCAGCGCATCCCGAGGTCCTCTTGCGGGCGGTAGAAGGTCAGGAATTCCCCCCAGCGCCCTTCCTTGGCCAGGCGCTCGAGCCAGGCGGTGCGCAGCCGCACCGCCAGGACCGAATCGGAATAGGCCTCCAGGAACGCCGCGACCTCATGGGGTGTCAGGCGCGCCAGGTTCGGCCGCAGCTCGTAATAGCGCAGATAGGGATAGAGGACGTAATCCCGGAGCCGGGCGGCGAGGGCCTCGAAGCGGCTCATCTGGCCCATGCGCAGCGCCATGCGTGCCGCGCGAAAGTGATGGCGCTCGGCCGGGAGATCCCCGGCGGGAACGAGCACCGCGACCAATACCGCCGCCGCGATCCACCGTGCCCGTGCCGAGAGGCGGCGGCGTTCCGGTGACGGCAGGGGTCTTGGCGGCATATGAAATAATTGTCGTGTGAAATCGCGCAATGCACAACCGGCGCGAGCCGGCCGAAGCGGGTTGCAATAAGGTCGCTCGGCGTGGACCTCTCTGCCCTCACGGCCTATCTCTCGCTGGGCGCCGTAGCCGGCCTCTTGGCCGGTCTCTTCGGCCTCGGCGGCGGGATCGTGATCGTCCCGGCCCTGTTCTTTCTCTATCTCCAGCGGGGCTTCCCGGACGAGCTGTGCATGCACCTCGCGGTCGGCAGCTCGCTAGCGACCGTGGTCTTCACCTCTCTCACCTCGGCCATGGCCCATCACCGCTACGGCGCCGTCCGCTGGCCGGTGGTCCAGCGCCTGTGGCCGGGGATCGTGGCGGGCGCGGCGCTCGGGGCGGTGCTCGCCGAGCACGCGCCAGGGCGGTTCCTGCAGGTCATCTTCGGCCTCTTCGAGCTCCTGGTCGCGGCCCAGCTCGCGCTGGCCTCGCGCCCCGACGCCCACCGCGATCTTCCCGGAACGGGCACGATGTGGCTCGTGGGCACGGGGATCGGGGCGCTCTCGACCCTGCTCGGGATCGGCGGGGGGACCTTGACCGTGCCGCTGCTCGTCTATTGCAACGTCCCCATCCACCAGGCCGTGGGCACCTCGGCGGCCTGTGGTCTACCCATCGCGCTCGCCGGGGCGATCGGCTTCGCCGTAGCCGGCTGGGGCGAAGCCGGGCTGCCGGCCGGGAGCAGCGGCTACCTCTACTGGCCCGCCGTGGCGACCGTCATGGCCGGGAGCGCCTTCCTCGCCCCCCTCGGCGCGCGCCTTGCCCACGCCCTGCCGGTCGTCACCCTGCGCCGGGGGTTCGCGGCGGTGGTCACGCTCATCGGGGTCAGGATGCTGGTGTAGCGGGCTCGCTCCAGGCGCCGGCCCCGGAGACGGGCCTATCGAGCCACGCCTCCGGCTGGGACCCAGGAGACCCTGCCTTGCGTAAGATCCGCCGGCCCGGCCATCGGGCCGGCCGCGGCCAAAGGTCCAGGCGTTTACGCTCGACAACGGGCTCAAGCTCATCGCCCAGGAGGACCACCGCGTCCCGGTGGTGGTGTCGCAGGACCTCACGCTCGGGGCGCTCCTCGCCCGCGTGGCCTCGCAGCATGTTATAAAGCTGTAGTTTATGACCGTGGCGTGCTATTGGTCCGGCTCGGTCGGCAAGGAATTCGCCGATGCGCTCGCCGAGCGTGCGAAAACTGGCGTCAAGGTGCAAAACCAAAGGCGCTATCGTCGCCTTTACGCGGTCCTTGTCCCAGGCGCTGGTCAAGGAGGGTATTTCCGTCAATGCTGTAGCCCCGGGGCCGATCTGGACACCACTGATTCCCGCTTCCTTCGACGAAGAGAAGGTGGCAAGCTTTGGCGCCCGTTCCCCGCTGGGCCGAGTGGGCCAACCCGATGAGGTTGCGCCCTGTTACGTGTTTCTCGCATCGAGCGATTCGTCCTACATGACCGGCCAGGTACTTCATCCGAATGGCGGTGAAGTAATCAATGGCTAGCGACACGCAGAAAGCGTCCCAGGCGCGCCTGCAACAACTCGATAGACTCGCCCAGTTTTTAGATAACGCCTTTCGTATTCCTGGGACGCGCTTTCGCATGGGCCTGGACGGTCTTATCGGATTGATCCCGGGGATCGGGGATATCGCCGGCGCTGCGCTCTCCGGCTATTTGATCTGGGAGGCAGCCCGCCTCGGTGTGCCCGCCGCGACGCTCCTGCGCATGCTCGGCAACACCGCTGTCGAGACAGTGGTCGGTGCGATCCCCGTCGTCGGGGACATCTTCGATATCGGCTGGAAGGCCAATCTCAGAAATCTGACCCTGGTGCGTAACCACGTGACGGACTCGGGCTTGCAAGGGCGATCGCCA
>JACCXJ010000190.1 GCA_013697045.1 Gammaproteobacteria bacterium
GCACCGTGAGGACCTTGACGAAGCCATCGGTCTCGCTGTCGGTGATGGCCCGATCCAGGTCTTCCAAGCCGTAGCGCGTGACCTCGAAGGCCACGTCCCGCTGCCGCGCCTCCTCTTCGTTCAAGCCGACGCGCGCGATCTCGGGATCGGTGAAGACGGCGTAGGGGATCGCGGAGTAATCGGCCTTGAAACGCCTGAGCCCCCCGAACAGGGCGTTGACCGCGGCATACCAGGCCTGATGGCTGGCGACATGGGTGAACTGGTAGGGCCCGGCCACATCCCCGCAGGCATAGATGTTCGGATAGAGGGCCTCCAGGTATTCGTTGGTCTCGACGGTGCGGGCCGGGCTCAGGGGGATCCCGAGCGCTTCGAGCCCATAACCCGCGGTATTCGCCACGCGCCCGACCGCCACCAGGACCGCGTCGAAGTCGATCCGCACCTCCCGACCGCCGTGCTCACAGACGAGCGCCTTTTGGCTACGCTCGCTCACGAAGCGTAGCGCGCGATGTCCGGCGCACACGCCGATCCCTTCCGACGCGAAGCGCTTGGCGATGATCTCGGACACCTCCGGGTCTTCCCGCGCCAGGATCCTCGGCAGCATCTCGACCTGGGTAACCCGCGATCCGAGCCGCGCGAAGGCCTGGGCCAGCTCGCAGCCGATGGGTCCGCCGCCCAGCACCAGCAGGCGCTCGGGCCGCGTACGCAACCCCCACACGGTGTCGGAGGTGAGATAGCCGGTCGTTTCTATCCCCTCGATCGGCGGGATGGCGGGCTCGGCGCCGGCGGCGATCACGATGGCGCGGGTGGTGATGTTTCTGCCGTTCACCTCGACCTCGTAGGGCGAGACGATGCGCGCCTCGCCCTTGAGGCATTCGACGCCCAGGCCCTCGTAGCGCGCGATCGAATCGTGGGGCTCGACCGTCGCGATGACCCGCGCCACGCGCGCCATCACCTCTCCGAAGTCGAGCTCCGCGGTGGCGCGGCGCAGGCCGAAATCCTGCGCGCGCCGCATGTCGCCGAGAAGGCGGGCGGTACGGATGAGGGCCTTTGAGGGGACGCAACCGGTATTGAGACAATCGCCGCCCATCTTGTCTTTTTCGATGAGCGTGACCTTGGCCCGCACGGTTGCCGCGATGTAGGCGGAGACGAGCCCGGCCGAGCCCGCCCCGATCACCACGAGGTTGCGCTCGAATTGCCTCGGCCTCGGAAAGCGCTCCAGACGTTTTCTCTCCTGGAACCAACGGACCGCACGCTTGGCGAGGAGCGGAAAGACCCCCAGCAGAGTGAAGGCGAGTATCAGCCCGGGCGAGAGGATCCCCCCCAGGGAATCGAGGGCCCCGATCTCGCGCCCGGCGTTCACGTATACGAGCGTTCCGGGCAACATGCCGATCTGGCTCACGAGAGCAAACGTAGAAGCCCCGAGCGGCGTGAGGCCCATCAAGAGGTTGATGACGAAGAACGGGAAGATCGGGACGAGCCGCAGCGTGAAGAGATAAAACGCGCCATCCCGTTCGATCCCGGAATTGATGGCGCTCAAGTGCCTTCCGAAACGCCGCTGCACGAAATCGCGCAGCAGAAAACGGGCGGAGAAAAACGCCAGCAGTGCCCCGAGCGTGCTCGCGAAGGACACGATGACGGTGCCCCACAAGAGCCCGAAGAGGGCGCCCGCGACCAGCGTCATGAGCGCCGCGCCGGGCAGGGACAGCGCGGTCACCGCGACGTACAGGCCGAAGAACCCGAGCGCCGCGGACAGGGGATGCGCGGCCCGATACGACTCGATGGCCGCGCGCTGGGCCCTGAAATAGTCGAGGCTCAGGTACTGGCCGAGGTCGAGGGCGAAGAACGCGGCGACGAGCAGGACGATCGCCGAGGCGAAGAGCGCACGCTTCATCGCCGGCGCCTCGGCCCGGCAACCTGTGCCCGCGCGGCAACGCCGATGGTCTTGAGAAGCGCTTTACAGGGCGTCATGGGGCTCTCCAGCGGACGAGATGGGCGTGCATTATATCGTCAGGCCGCACGAGCGTTCTTTCACGGGTACTCCTTCCCCTGTCCGTGCTTCTGGCGAACGGGGGGCCGGTGGCGGTCCGGCGCGGATTGCCACAGCGTTACCCTGGCCCCCGCTACGCAGGCGCGCAGCAGGAATATAATCGGAGGTGCCTCGGGCTGGGCGGAGGAATTATGTCACTTGACGCCATAGGCGGCCTATGGCACAGTGCGCCATATCGTGCCCGCGACCCGAATCTTCCACGACAAGGCCATCTACCCCGACGATGGCGCCATCGTGGAGATGACGATCTGGGAAGTGCCGGAACCGGTGCCAGGCAGCGCCTACCGGTTGAAGTATTCCCTTTTCTACGGCTACCCTGGGCGACGGGTGGTAAGTTACGATAACGAGCGCGGCAAGGGCGATCACCGACATCGCGGGGATCTGGAGGAACCGTATACCTTCACGACCGTCG
>JACCXJ010000205.1 GCA_013697045.1 Gammaproteobacteria bacterium
GTCACCATCCACTACACGCGCCCCGACGGCAGGCCCTGCCAGGGCTACTATGCCTCCCCCGCCAGCCGCGACCGGGCCGCCGGTATCGTCGTCATCCAGGAATGGTGGGGAGTGAACGACCAGATCAAGGGGGTCGCGGAACGCTTGGTAGCGATGGGCTATCGGGCCCTGGTCCCGGACCTCTACCGCGGAGAGGTAACGGTGGAGGCGGCGGAGGCCGAGCACCTCATGAACGGGCTCGATTTCATGGATGCCACGACCCAGGACATCCAGGGCGCGGTCGATTATCTTCGGGCCGGGAGCCCCAGGATAGCGGTCACCGGATTCTGCATGGGGGGGGCCTTGACCATCCTCTCGGCGGTTCGGGTCCAGGGACTCTCGGCGGCGGTCGCCTGGTACGGCTATCCGCCGGCGGAGGCCGTCGACGTGAGCGGCATGGCCATCCCGCTGCTCGGCCACTTCGCCGAACAGGACGAGTTCTTTCCGATCGCCGGTGTGGACGAGCTGGAGGCGCGGCTCCAGGCGGCTAACGTCGCCTGCGAGATCCACCGCTATCCCTGCCGCCATGCCTTTGCCAACGAGACCCGCCAGAACTACGATCCGGAGGCCGCAGCGCTGGCCTGGCGACGGACGGCGGCGTTTCTGGGCACGCACCTCGCCTGACTGGACCGCAGGTGGTTGGTTTGATCGCGGCGGGTTCGCGCGGAGGGGACGAGCTCCGTATGGTGCTGTGGCGAAGCCGTCGCGACCTCGCCAGCACCGGGATCGTCGTCTTCTGCATCAGCCTCGGCCTGTATCTCGATGGCGATGCGAGCCCCTTGGGTCGGGATCTCCTCGGCCAGTACTTTCTCGGCGCCTGCGCCTGGGGCTTTCTCGTGGCGCTCTTGTCGCGGGAGCCCATCCCCATCCGGGTGCAGGTGGCGATCGCGATGCTGGCGGCCACGACCTGCGAGTACACCTTCGCGCCGCTGTATCACATCTACACCTATCGCTTCGACAACGTCCCGGCCTATGTCCCGCCGGGGCACGGCATGGTCTACCTCACGGCGGTGGTGCTGGCGCGCTCGCTGCTATTCGAACGCTATGGCGCCTCGATCACCCGGGTCGCGCTCCTCATCGGCGCGGCCTGGTCGCTGTGGGGTGTGACCTTCGCCGAGCGCCTGGACACCGGCGGTGCGGCGCTCTTCTGCGTCTTCTGCGCGTTTGTGCTGCTGGGCCGCTCGCCGCTCGTGTACGTCGGCGCCTTCTTCGTGACCAGCTATCTGGAGTTGGTAGGCACCTACTGGGGCACCTGGGAGTGGGCCCTGCACTGGCCGTCCTGGGGCGGCCTACCGCAGGCGAATCCCCCGAGCGGGATCGCCGCTGGTTATTGTTTCCTCGACATGGCGGCCCTGTTCATCGCACCTCATTTGATGCGTTTCGTCGAGTGGTTGCGGGATCTCGCGGTCGGCTCGGCCATGCACCCTGTACCGGTGACGCCCGAGACGGATCCCCATCCCGCAGAGCCACACCAGCCGGTGTAGCCGACCGGCTCCCGGACGGGGCCCGTCCTCGGGACCGCGCCCGTATTGCAGCGCATCAATCGCGCGTTACAATGTCTGCTGCGATGCACGGAGCCGCGCGGCACGGGCGTGCTTCCCCGAGCGCGGCGGACGACCACCTCATGCGGAGACACCCATGGACATACAAGGCAAAGTAGCGCTCGTGACGGGCGGTGCCAGCGGCATCGGCAGCGCTGTGGCGCGCGACCTGGCGAGGCGTGGCGCGAAGGCGGTGGCGCTGGTCGATCAGAGCGATCGAGTCGCCGAGATCGCCGCGCAGCTCGACCAGGAGGCGGACCGGAAGGTCGCCCACGCGTTCCTCGGGAACGTCATCGACGAAGACTTCCGACGCCGCGTCTATGACCAGATCGCGGAGACCTTGGGCCTCGTCAACATCTGCGTACCGGCGGCCGGGATCACCCGCGACGCCCTGGCGGTGCGGATGAACAAGGAAACGGGCCGCGCGGAAATCTATCCCCTCGACACCTTCCGCCTGGTGACCGAGGTCGACCTGATCGCCCCGGTGTACTGGTCGCTCGAGATGGTGGCGCGGCATGCGGAATCCCGCCACCGGCTCGGGCTCAAGCGCTGGAACCCCAACGAGGGCATGCAGGGGGTGATCATCTTCATCGGCTCGATCTCCTCCCAGGGCAACAAGGGGCAGATCGCCTACGCCTCCTCCAAGGCGGGCCTGGAAGGCGCCGCGGCCACGCTCATGAAAGAGGCCATGTTCCACGGCGTGCGCTGCGGGGTGATCCACCCGGGGTTCACCGATACGCCCATGGTGCGGGCACTCGGCGAAGACTATATCGAGAAGTACATCCTCCCCGAGACGCAGCTCGGCCGCCTCATCCGGCCCGAGGAGATCGCCGACGCCATCTGCTTCATGGTGCAGAATTCGGCGGTGAGCGGGGAGCTATGGGCCGACGCCGGCTGGCACCCGTCCCCCGCCTGAGAGGTTGTAAAACTGTCGCGAGCGAAGGGAGGCCGCGACGGCTCAACCCGATGGCGACCCCGCTCTGGCCCGGGGGCTAGCGGCTCGATCCCGCTCACCACTCGATCCCGTCCACCTCGGATGGGAATGGCGCGCAGAGCCTGTTCCCCTCGGCATCGACCCCGGCTATGATCGCGCGCGGCCATGGCCTACCCTCGAGGGCGCCGGCCAGCACGAGAAGTCTTCGGGGTCCAATTTCGCATGCCCAACGTCCTATCGCCGGGCTCGGAGCGATCCATGCGCCAATCGTACTTCCGCCCTCCACGGTCCCTGTCACCAGGGGTCGTCCTGCTGCTGGCCACGCTGCTGGGCGCGATCGCCCTGCCCACCGACGCTCGTCCCGGCGCCAACCTGCCGGGTCCGGTCCTTCAGGCCTTCAAGCGGGCGCGCATCCCCCTGACCCATGTCGGGGTCCTGGTGCAGGAGACGGGGAACAGCAAACCGTTGATCGCCTGGCAGGCCGACCGGCCCATGAACCCCGCCTCCACCATGAAGCTCGTGACCACCTTGGCCGGTCTCGCGGCCCTCGGTCCGACCTACACCTGGAAGACCGAGGTCTACCGCACCGGGGCCCAGCGCGGGGACGTGTTGCAGGGCGACCTCATTATCAAGGGCTATGGCGATCCCAAGCTGAGCCTGGAGCGCTTCTGGCTGTTGTTACGGGATCTCCGGCAACGGGGGATCCGGGAGATCCGCGGCGATCTAGTCCTGGACCACGGCTATTTCGCCGTCGAGGACCGCTTCCCGGTCAGCTTCGACGGGGCGCCTTTCCGTTTGTACAACACCATCCCCACGGCGCTCCTGGTCAACTTCAAATCCATCCAGGTGCAGGTCCTGCCCAAGGTTAAGGGATTGGTGCAGGTCGTGACTGATCCCAGGCCCGCCCAGATCGAGGTCCTGAACCAACTGACCCCCACCCGCGGACCCTGCCGGGTGCGCAACTCCAAGTTCGGGGTGCGGTTCTACAGCGATGCCGCGAGCGCCCGCATCACGGCCAGGGGTGCTTATCCGCTGGCCTGCGGGAAGGCGGTATACGAGGCCTCGCTCCTGAGCCACGCCCAATACGTCTACGGCGTGTTCCGGCAGCTATGGGGCGAGCTGGGCGGCCAACTCGAGGGCGGTCTACGCGAAGGCCCGGTGCCACGCGGGGCTGAGCGCCTGGCCTTATCCGAGTCGCCCACCGTGGTCGAGGTAGTCCGGGACATCAACAAGGACAGCAACAATGTAATGGCGCGCCAGCTCTTCCTGACGCTCGGGGCCGAGATCCAGGGGCCGCCGGCAAGCCCGGCCAAGGCCTTCGATGGCATCCAGGGGTGGTTCTACAAACGCGGCGTCGATACCGAGGGCCTGGTGATGGAGAACGGGTCGGGCTTGTCGCGCACGGAACAGATCGCGACCAGCGCGCTCGGTGGCATGCTGCTGTACGCCTACGCGAGCCCCGTGATGCCGGAGTTCATCGCCTCGCTTCCGCTGGTCGGGGTGGACGGCACGATGCGCAAGCGCCTACGTTATACGCCCTTGAAGGGCAGGGCGCACATCAAGACCGGCAGCCTGCGGGGCGTCAAGGCCATTGCCGGCTATGTCCTGAACCGATTCGGGCGCATGACC
Organism: Gammaproteobacteria bacterium; assembly: GCA_013697045.1. Taxonomy (GTDB): domain Bacteria; phylum Pseudomonadota; class Gammaproteobacteria; order JACCXJ01; family JACCXJ01; genus JACCXJ01. Next base: position 4,144 of record JACCXJ010000205.1, read on the forward strand.
GTGGTCGTATGCATCATCAACCACCCCAATGCCGCCGCCGGCACCGTGGCCCAGGACGCGCTCCTGCGCTTCGCGTACGACGGTGCCACCCCGGGTCCCTCACCGCTCGTGTTCGGCGCGCGGCGCTGACGCTCCCTTTCGAGTCGCGGCCTGGCTCCCGAATGGGGAATGGCGAATGGCGAAGGGCATGCCTCCCTCGACGCCGAGCCCCGCGGCCTGGCTATTGATCCTGGCATGTCTCAACCTGGCCGCTTGCGCCAAGGACCCGGAGGT
>JACCXJ010000223.1 GCA_013697045.1 Gammaproteobacteria bacterium
AGAGCCCTTTATAAGACATTGCTCGGCGTCTTTTTCGGCCTGCCCCGTCTGGCCACGTCGATCTTGCGCCCCAGCATCGCCTCCACCGGTAAACCAACCGAGGATCGAACATGCCGTAGGTCGTGGATTAGGCCTTCATGCGCGATGGCTCTTTGCTCGATGCGGCCTTCCTGACGGCGGTTCTCTGGCTGGCCATCCGACGATCTCCCCAGCACGTTGACAGGATGCGGTGAACGAAGGGAACCGCATCGCGCGCGGTACTCCCCTGCCGACGACTTGGAACGTTCTCGCCACGCCAATCCTCCGGATAGATTCTTCGCCCCCTGAACGCATGGAAACTGGAATGAGGCCAATCGACTACGCGTCTCACCCATCCGTGTTTCACCGGGTCCCAATGGACATAATCCACGTGACGGTTGAAGTCGGCTTGATCACGCGTGGGGCAGCGCCGGGACCTTAGCCCGGCGGCCCCACTCTTGCGGTCACTCGCGCGGGCGATCCCGTAGGGGATCGGAGACGGAAGTACAGAATACGTCGGAAAGGAGGCTGAGATGATCCATCTTGGTGCGCGCACCAAGATAATTCCCTGCGACCCTTTTAGCTCGCGGCCGTCACCAGCGCCACGCACTAGAGTCAGTCATGTCATGCCAAATCGAAGTGATCCGTCACCCCGGCTGGGATTGCCGGGGTCCAGGATGCAGGACAGCACCTACGTCCATGCTCTCTGGATTCCGGCAATCCATGCCGGAATGACGTGTCTGTTTGAATCATGTTGGCTGACTACTGGGGTATCACGTCACCTCATTGCCTCTCGTCCGGCGCCATCTTCACGAGCCGCACCCGATCGGCGCGCCGCACCGCCACCTGCTCCTCCGGCTTCTGTGCCTTGGTCTGGCGTTTCGGCCGCAGGGTGAGGGCGATGGCGGCCACGATGGCGACAAGCAGGATCACGGCCGCGATCTCGAAGGGATAGAGGTAATCGGTGTAGAGCACCCGCCCGAGCTCGCGCGTGTTGCTGTAGCCCGCGGGGTGTTGGACGGCCTCGGCCACCCGGTCGGCGCCGAAGTAGCGAGGGCCGACGGCCAGGACCATCGCGGTGATCATGAGGAACGCCACGGCCGCGCCGACCGGCAGAAACCGGGCGAAGCCTTCGCGCAACGGGGTCAGGTTGATGTCGAGCATCATGACCACGAACAGGAACAGCACCATCACGGCCCCGACGTAGACCAGAACCAAGGTGATGGCCAGGAACTCCGCCTCCAGGAGCAGCCACACCCCGGCACTCGCGAAGAACGCGAGCACGAGGAAGAGCGCGGCGTGCACGGGGTTCTTGACGGTGATGACGAGCGTTCCCGAAACGACCAGGATCCCGGCAAAGAAATAGAAGACGAGTTGTTGCATCGGTATTGAACCCTACAACCCGAGCTTTCGCTTGACGTCCTCCAGACTGAAGGTCTCTTTCTCTCGAGAACGCTCAGCCAAGAACGCCAGAAGCTCCGGGTTGTTCCGGATCTGTTCGATCTCGTGGCCGAAGTCATCGACTTCGGAAAGGATGAATTCCCTTCCATCCGGCGTATTGAGGAGTAAAGCCTCCGCGTCGGCCAGTTCCAGCAATTCGCGGAGGCCGGGTGATTTCTCAGACATGAGATCTATGGTTCTCATAAGTCGTATCGACGAGGGCGCTCGCTCCAAACTCGAGACGAAGCTCGTCTCACTTATACCGTTTAGCCATGTTGGGCTCGATGCATAACGCCCTTCAACCGGCGGAACCCCGAGTGGAAGCGTTTATTGGCTGTCGGTTGTGTTCATGTTATTACGGAAAGTAGCGGTATATTTCACGACGATGGAGACACCGGACGAACTCGACTTCAGACCTTTCAACCGCTATCCCTATGCGATACTCTCCGATCCGGATGCGGTAAAAACTCCCTGCGTCGCTGAGCCTTTTTACGCCGCTTACCCCTTTCAAACTCGTCGCCCCTTCCGCCTCCTCTATGGCTCGCTTAACCTGTTCCAGAACCCATCGGTCTTTGATTTTCTTCAAATCTCTTTCAAAACTCTTGCGGAATACGGTCTTCACCCATTGCCTTCAAGAGACCTGAAAATTTCCTCGCGTGCCACTTGCTCCGTTTGCCGCCCTTTCCGTATAGCTTCCGCGAGTGCTATATCTTCCAGCACCTCGGCAAACACGTCGTGCAGCAATTCACGCTGCTCCTGAAGCGTTTCAGTAAGTGCTTCTTTGAAGAGTTTCTTGAGGACGCTTTCGCTTAACCCGGCTTGTGCCATGATAATTGCGCCGCAATCTGTTGAACCGTACCCGATGGTAACCCGCGGTAACGATCAGCTCAATGACGACAGGCACCGCCCGCTAACCGGGACCCTGGATCCGCTTCCGGCATGTTGGCCCATATTCGTGCGCTCCCCGCGACTAACGATACATCGCGTCCTTGGCCCGATCCTCCGCGATCTCCTTCTCGAAGCGATCCCCCATGGCGAGGAGCTGTTCCTTGGTCACCACGAGGTCGCCGCGCTTCTCGCCGTGATATTCGAAGAAGCGCGTCTCGACGATGGCGTCGACCGGGCACGATTCTTCACAGAAACCGCAGTAGATGCATTTCGTGAGATCGATGTCGTAGCGGGTGGTGCGCCTCGTGCCGTCGTCGCGCTGCTCCGACTCGATGGTGATGGCCACGGCCGGGCATACCGCCTCGCAGAGCTTGCAGGCGATGCAGCGTTCCTCGCCGTTCGGATAACGGCGCAGGGCATGGTGGCCGCGGAATCGGGGCGACTGCGGGGTCTTCTCCTCGGGATACTGGACGGTGACCTTGCGGCTGAAGAGCCGGCGGCCGGTGAGGCTCAGGCCCTTGAACAGCTCGGTCAGCAAGAGGCTCTTGAAGTATCGGG
>JACCXJ010000337.1 GCA_013697045.1 Gammaproteobacteria bacterium
GGTTGCGCCACTCCATCCACTCGCAAACCCGCCGCGACAGCTGCCGTCGCGAGATCTCGGGCTCCGCCTGTACTGCCTCGGCGATCCGAGTCAGGACCTCCTGCGAGAACGTGCGCCCGCCAATCGTGACCATGCCGCCAGTCTATGACACGGCGGGCGCGGTGTCCAGTACATGTTACGGGCAAGGCACAGCCCAACGGGAGGGGGCGAGGGGGTGGGCGATCCAAAGAGAACTCGTCTATGCTTCGGCACCGAAATCCTGTCCGCCATGGTAGCGAACCCCCATACAAAGCTGCCGAGGAGTTATCCTGCAGAAGGCGTGCGGACACTGGTATCCAGGAAATGGCCGATGGATATCGCGAGGCTGCAAGAGCAACGCGATATCCTGATGGTGCTATTGCAGGAGAGAGCGAGTCATGAAGAGAAACAGCGCTGATTATGTGCTACTCGAAGAAGTATTGAGACGGGCCCTCGATGAAGCATCCGAGCTGGCGGCGAAAGCGGCGCGGAGCGATCGCGAGGAAGGCGGGTTATTCGCATATTTCAACATCCTGGTGTGGGCGAAACAGCAAGCGGAGATCCTCGGCATTCGTTTTCAAGACGAGGCAATCCGTGAGCTCGACCCTTATCGCCTGATTGGCGGTCAAAGGGACGCTGCATGATAGCCGGGTGGGATGCGGATGAGGTTGGCAGGCTGCCGAAAAAACCGGCGTTTGCCGATCGGCGTGGTACGCTGCTCGTTGCGCCAGGCGCGACGAGCCCTTGGCGGCCGCGGCATCCGGCTGGCCGATCATCAGCCTGCACGAATGTCTCTAGCCTCTCACAGATACGCGTGCGCAGCTCCGTTCGTCCTCTGCGCAGACGCAACGCGCCGGAGGCGAAGGACGAAAGCGGGGAGGGCGGCTCACTGTCCCAGGAGCCGCACGCAGAGGTCGCGCTCGTCGGGGGCGGTGAAGACGGTATCGTGCCGGTCGGTGAGCGGTCCGCCGCCGGGGATCACCCGGCCCTCGGCGTCATGGCCGATGGCCTTGAACTTCCACACGCCCGCGATCCATTTGAGGTTTCCCACGTGTTCGCCGCGATCGCAGAGCACGCGGTAAACGGCGTCGTTGAAACGCACGAGCCGTAGGGTTCTCATCGACGCGGCCTACGGGCTCACAGAGGGCCGGGGCGTCCCCATTCACCGAGAAAAAAGCTCTCACCGAGCCGCCGTCGCGAGCGGGGAGCGTATTCGCGTTCGCGCACACCTTCGGGGATGCGTGACTCGGGGAGTTGATAGCCGATGGCCATCATCGCCATTGGGTGGAAGGTCTCCGGGATGGCGAACGCGAGGCGCAGGCGCTCGGGGTCGAAGCCTCCCATCTGGTGGACCATGAGGCCCGATTCGGTGGCCTGCACGCACAGGCTCATGCTGGCGGCCCCCGTGTCATAGGCCCCCCAGCGGTTAGCGCGCCCATCGCGAGCAAAGACCGTGGCCGCCGCGGCCAGCATCAGGAGGGGGGCATCGCGGGCCCAGGCGCGGTTCCCCTCCGCGAGTGTCGCGAAGGCGTGCGCCCAGTGGTCGGGATCGGCGCACCGATCCCAGATCACGAAACGCCACGGCTCATCGCCGTAACACGAAGGCGCCCAGCGCGCCGCCTCGCACAGCGCGAGCAGGACCTCGCGGGGCACCGGGCGGTCCGGATCGAAGGCCCGACCGCTCCAGCGCCGCGCGAGCAGCGCGGCGATCGGGACCTCGGTCGATGCGGGTTTCTCGAACATTCCACTCAATCCCGGCGCAGCCGGTCGGACACCGCGATGGGCGTAGGATAGCGCAGGACGATGAGGTAGGACGATAAGATGAAGGAGAGCACCGTGGCGACCTTCACGAGATCGCCCGAGCGGGTGCCGATGAGCCCCGCGTCTACCGCCAGCACCGCCATGAGCAGGGCGAACTCGCTCATCTGCCCGAGCCGCACCCCGATCTCGATGGACAGCTCCTTGCGTTCCCCGGCGCGCAGCAAGAGACCCCGGTATACCCACGGTTTCACGGCGAGCGTCGCCACGGCGATGGTGAGCGCCGGGACCAGCACGTCGGCCGCGAGCCGGAGATCCAGACCCGCGCCCAGTGAAAAGAAAAACAGGATCAGAAAAAAATCCCGCACCGGTTTCAGGCTCTCGGCGATGAACAGGGCGATGGGGCTCTGCGCCAGCGTCACGCCGGCGATGAAGGCCCCGATCTCGTGCGACAGCCCCGCGACATGAGCGAGCTCGGCGATGCCGAGACACCAGCCGATCGCGAGCAGGAATACATATTCGTGGATTTGGTCGAAACGCGCGATCAACCGCTCCAGCACGAAGCGATCGAGGAGATAGGTGAGGCCAAGCAGGACCGGCAGCATGAGGAGCTGTAGCCCGACCTCGAGCCACACGCCCCCGCCCTGTCGAGAGCCCTGGAGCAAGAGCAAGAGGATGATGGCGATGAGGTCCTGCAAGAGCAACACACTGACGATGATCTGACCGGTGTGGCGGTGGTGCAGGGCCGTGGTCGGCAGTAACTTGATGCCGATGATGGTGCTCGAAAACATGAGCGCCGCGCCGATGAACAGGGCCTCCGTGTAACTGAAACCGAAGCCCGCGCCGAGGGCGAAGCCGAGCACCAGGAAGGCCGCGGAGCTCACCAGGCACACCGTCAGCGCCTCACCCAGGATGCGCCCGAGCTGCCGGGGCGGGAGATTGAGCCCGATGAGATAGAGGAGAAACATGATCCCGATGGCGGCCACGTCCTTGATCCATCCCGTATCCGCCACCGCCCCGAGCACCGAGGGACCGAGCAGGACGCCGAGGACGATATAGGCCACGATCACCGCCTGGCGCGCATACAGGGCGACGGTCGCGAGGCAGGCCGCCCCCGTGAATACGAGGAACAGCGAATAGATTACGTTGGTGCCGGTCATGGTTTGGATGCGATCGCCGTTTGGATGCGATCACGTCATTCCGGCAGGGATTGCCGGAATCCAGAGCACATGGACGTAGGTGCTGTCCTGCATCCTGGACCCCGGCAATCCGTGCCGGGGTGACGAATCACTTCGACGTAACATGACTGACTGCTAGCTCACGAGGACACCCGGGACCTAGCCGCCTCGATCCGATCATGGGGTCGAGCGGCGAGGGCCCACTGCCGCGCGAGCCGCGCCTCCGAGACCGGCACGGCGGTCCCAAGCTCCTGCGCGAACAGCGACACGCGGAATTCCTCGAGCAGGAAGCGGAAGCGCAGGAGCTCTGCGGTCCGCTCCCCGGCGTCGAGGCGCGCGCGGCACGGCCGCCACAGCGCGGCGACGCGCACCGAGCGCTCGCGGTCTTTCGCGGGATCACGGGCGAGGCGCTCCAGCCGGAGCGAGATGGCCTTGAGATAGCGCGGCAGGTGTTTGAGCCACTCCTCCGGGGTCGCCGAAATAAAGCCCGGGTAGATTAGATACTGCAATTGCTCTCGGACGTCGGCCCCGGCCCCGCCGGTAAAACGCCCGAGGCGTTTCCTCAGGTCCTGGAACCGGCTCAGGTTGTCCCTAGCCCGCGCGCACAGCGCATCGAATTCCGCGACCACCCGGGTCCGACCCGCCTCTAGCCGCGCCTCGAACTCGTCGGGTGCGCGAATATCCTCATCCGGCCCGATGAAGACGCGATCGAAAGCGGCCTCGGTGAGATCGTCGAGCAACTCGTCCCGCGTCCCGATCCCGAGGTACAGGAGGGCCGTGGCCTCGAACCCCGGTGGCCCCTTGCGCAGGTACCTGAGCTGCTCGGGGAGGGACAGCATGAAGAGGCGTCTGATCCCTCTCCTCCCCTGTTCGTCTGCCTCTGCCGCGCTGTCGAAGACCCGGATGGCCACCGACCGGGTTCGATCGACGAGGGCCGGAAACCCCTGCAGGCTGAGCCCCCCGTGGCGGCGTGCGACTTGCCTTTGGAGCGCGCCGAAGTCCCAGCGCGTGATCCCGTCCCGCTCGATCCCCGATGCCGCCTGGCGCCGGAACGCGAGCTGGGCCTCCTTGCCGAACCGCCTCTTGAGATCGCAGAGCGATCGCCCCTGGCCCAAGACCGCGCCGCCCTCCGTGGTCACCCGAAAACGCATCGCCAAGTAATCGGGCAGTACCCCGGTATCGAAGTCCTCGGCACGGATCGCGAGGCGATCCAGTGCCCGGCAGAGGGCCTCCAGGAGCGATCCGGACCCGGGTTCGATGGATAGGAGGCACGCATCGACACATTGATCCACCGGGATGCAGTGACGGCGCAACGCCTTCGGCAGGGACTGGATCAATGCAGTGACCTTTTCCCTCAAGAGCCCCGGCACCAGCCACTCGAATGGTCGCGGGTCGAGCGCGTTGAGCGGGGCAAGCGGCAGCGTAACCGTCACGCCATCCTCCTCGTGCCCGGGCTCGAAACGATAGGACAACGGGAATCTCTGGCCGTCGAGGGAGAGATCGAGTGGATAGGCCGCTTCGAGATCGAGGGAGAGGTCCGGCCGGATCAGGTCTGCCCACTTGAAGCACAGGCGCTTGGGGTCGTCGCGCTCGGCGGACTTGCGCCACGCTTCGAATCCTTGGGCGCACACGACCTCGGGCGGGATGCGTGCCTCATAGAAATCGCAGCGCGCCGATTCATCGACCAGGATATCCAGGCGCCGGGCCCGATGCTCGAGATCCGCCGCCTCGGCAACCAGCCGACGGTTGTGAATCAAGAACGGGGCAGCGCTGTCGTAGTCGCCCTCGACGAAGGCCGATCGGATGAACAGGTGCCGCGCCCCCGCGGGATCGATGGCGGTGTAGTCCACCTTGCGCCCGTGGGCGAGGGTCAGGCCATAGAGCGTCACCCGTTCGTAGGCACAGGCCCTGCCGGCCTTCTTCTCCCAGTGCGGGTCTGAATGGCTGCGTCTCAGGAGATGCCCCGCGGTCGCTTCGACCCATTCCGGCTCGATGACGGCGGCGCCGCGGGCGTAGCGGCGCGTGGTCTCGGCGATCTCCGCGGCCATGACCCAGGCGGGCGGCCGCTTGAACAGGGCCGATCCCGGAAAGAGGTGGAACTTCACCCCGCGGGCACCGGTGTATTCGTTCTGTTCGGTCTTGAACCCGATGTTCCCGAGCAAGCCAGTGAGCAAGGCGCGATGGATGGCTTCATAGGAGGCCGGCTCCGCGTTGCGGGACAGGCCCAACTCCTGGCTGAGCGACGACAGCTGGGCATGCACCTCCCGCCATTCCTGCATCCGAACGTAGGAGAGGTAGTGGCTGCGACACAGGCCGCGCAGCTTGTTCTGGGAGAGCTCGCGTGCCTTTTCCTGGTGATATCGCCACAGGTTCAGGAACCACAGAAAGTCGGAATTCCCGTCGGCAAATTGGCGGTGGGCCTCGTCGGCCTCTGCCTGCGCCTCGTGCGGGCGCTCGCGGGGGTCCTGGATGCTCAAGCCGCTGGCGATGATCAACACCTCCGTCAGGCAGCTCCACGACTCGGCCGCAAGCACCATGCGTCCGATGCGGGGGTCGGTCGGCAGGCGCGCCAGCCGTCGGCCGAGCCCGGAGAGCGCACCGCCGGCCTCGACCGCCCCCAGCTCCTCGAGGAGCTTGTAACCGGCCTTGACCTGGCGCGGATCCGGCGGCTCCAGGAACGGGAAGTCCTCCGGCGCACCGAGATGCAAGGATCCGAGCTTCAGGATCAGGGCCGCGAGGCTCACGCGCAGGACCTCGGGATCGGTGTGCTCGGGCCGCGTTTTATAGTCGTCCTCGGAATAGAGCCGGATGCACACCCCCGCGCTCTGCCGGCCGCAGCGCCCCTTGCGCTGATCGGCCGACGCCCGCGAGATGCGTTCGTGAACCAGGCGTTGCACCTTGTTATGCGGGCTGTAGCGGTTGATGCGCGCGAGCCCCGTGTCGATCACGTAGCGGATCCCCGGGACGGTCAACGAGGTCTCGGCGACATTGGTCGCGAGCACGATGCGGCGGTGGGGATGCGGGAGGAACACCCGATCCTGCTCGGCGCTGCCGAGGCGGGCATACAGCGGCAGGACCTCGGTCGCGGGGAGGTGTCGCCGGCCGAGCGTGGCCGCGGCCTCGCGGATCTCGCGCTCGCCGGGCAGGAATACCAGGATATCGCCCCGATCGATGCGCGCGATCTCGTCCACCGCCGCGCCGATGGCGGTCGAGAGATCGCCATCCTGTTCATCATCGTCGCCCCGCAAGGGACGATAGCGGACCTCGACCGGATAGCCGCGTCCCGAGACCTCGATGACCGGCGCGCCGTCGAAATAACGCGAGAAGCGCTCGGGGTCGATGGTCGCCGAGGTCACGATCAGCTTGAGCTCGGGACGCCGCGGCAGGAGGCGCTTGAGACAGCCGAGCAGGAGATCGATGTTCAGGCTGCGCTCGTGGGCCTCATCGATGATCAGGGTATCGTAGGCGAGAAGCCGGCGATCGTGCTCCAGCTCGGCCAGGAGGATCCCGTCCGTCATGAGCTTGAGGTAGGCGTTGGGCCCGACCTTGTCGTTGAAGCGGACCTTGTAGCCTACCGCGTGGCCGATCGCGCTCCCGAGCTCATGCGCGACACGCGCCGCCAGGCTGCGCGCCGCGATGCGCCGCGGCTGGGTGTGGCCTATCATACCCAGGACGCCGCGGCCCAAGGCCAGGCACAGTTTGGGGAGTTGTGTGGACTTGCCCGAGCCCGTTTCCCCGCACACGACCACGACCTGATGGTGGGTCAACGCCGCCGCGATGTCCTCGCACCGCGCCGTGATCGGCAGGGCGCTCGGGAGCTCGGGCCTGGGGAGCACCGCGGCACGTTGCCCGGCGCGCAGGGAGGCCTCCCGGATCGCCTGCTCCAGGGCCTCGAGCCCCTGGGTATCGAGCGCGGGGGCATCGACTCCGGGGGGGGTATCGAGCGCGGCGGCCTCGCCGCGGGAGAGATAGGTCCGTAGCCGCGCGCGCAAGCGCGGGCGGTCAGCGTACATGCAGCCGTCCAGGGCCTGGTGCAGATCCTGTACACGTCGGCCGATACACGCCGGGTTGCGCATGGGTCTGCTAGTCTAACAGGGGTCGCGCCCCTGTTAGATAGTTGGCCGGGGCCGGTCGGCTCGCCGATGCCCGTCCAACGGATGGTCCCATGGGTCCGCACCGAGACGCGATAACGCTCCAAGCTACCGAGGGCGTTCGGATCACCCACTTGAACCGCCGGACTCGCGCTCGTGGATCCCAAGGCAGCACCACCAACCCAGGATATCCTTCCCATGGCGATCCGCCCCCATCCGACCGCGGCACCGGCGCCGGAAGGCGCGCCTTCCGTGCCGCTGGAGCTCGACATCGCCGGCGCCCAGATCATCGGCGACCGGGAGGTCCAGGAGGACGCCTTTCTCGTCTCTTATCTCGGTGACGACGCGACCCTGTTGATCGTCGCGGACGGGATGGGCGGCCACGCCGCGGGCAACATCGCGAGCAACATGGCCGTGCAGTCCTGCAACCGGCACCTCTGCCATCATCACGAGAGCAGGCGGCTGCCGGGCTTGTTACGCGAGGCCGTGCTCGAAGCCAATAAGACCATCGCCGACATGGTGCACGAGACCGAGGCCTTGCGCGGGATGGGGTGTACGCTGGTCGCCGCCGTGGCGCATGACGCCACGCTGTCCTGGGCCAGCGTCGGGGACAGTCACCTGTATCTGGTACGGGGTGGCGGTATCAGCAAGCTCAACGCGGACCACAGCTACGGCGGTTTCCTGGACCGTATGGCGGCGCTGGGGCAGCCGGTGGAACCGGAACCGGGGTGCGCCCGCAACATGCTGATGTGCGCGCTGACCGGTGAGGAGATCATGGAGATCGACTGCCCCGATACCGGCATCCGGATCTCGTCCGGGGACTGGTTGATCGCCTCCAGCGACGGTCTGAACACCTTGAACCGCGACGACATCATCGCCGTCGCCGGCGGCGCATCCTCGGCGCGCGAGTGCGCCGAGCGCTTGCTTCAGGCGGTCACCCAGTTAGGGGTCAAGAACCAGGACAACACCACCGTGGTGGCCATCCGGGTAGAGACCCGGATAACGACACCGCGTCCCTCGATCCCCGTCGCTCCTCCCATCGCGCCCGCCGCTCTACCGGAGCAGCCACTCATCGAGCCCGAGTCGGCCACGAGCCCCAGGAGCGGTGTTCGGTGGCTCGCGGGGTGGGTTGTGGTCGTGACCCTCTTGGGGCTCGTCTACTGGCTCGGGATGGGCGGATCGGATACACCGGGGCCCGGGCCGTCGGAGCCCGTGGGCACCATCCCCGAGGCACGGCCCGAAGCGGTCCCGAAAGACCCGGTGCAGGAAAACAACCAAAAAACAAAAGGGCCCGCGATCGAAGAACCGCGGCCGAAGGCGGAACCTGAGCCCCGGATCGCCGAACCCACCTCCTTCCGTGATCCCTTGAAAAGCGGAGGTCAGGGCCCGGAGATGGCCTGGGTCCCGGCCGGTAGCTACGACATGGGCAGCTCCCGCCCGGGGGCCGATCCGGACGAGCGACCTCAGCACCCGGTTCGGATCGATAGATTCGCCATCGGCCGCTACGAGGTGAGCGACGCCGAGTACGGCCGTTTCGCACGACAGACCGGGCACGGGCTGCCGCCGATCCGCCCTTCGGATCCGGATGTCTATCCCGTGGTCTCGGTGAGCTGGTACGAGGCGCTCGCCTTTACCCGCTGGCTGTCCCGAGAGACCGGTCTGCGCTACCGCCTGCCGAGCGAGGCGGAATGGGAATACGCGGCAGCGGCGGGGACGACCACGCCCTATTGGTGGGGCTTCAAGGTGGGTGCCGATGAGGCCTACTGCCACGGCTGCGGAAACCAACTACCGCGCGCCCCGGGCGCCATCGGGCGGTTCAAGGCCAACCCCTACGGTCTCTTCGACAGCGCCGGTAACGTCCTCGAGTGGGTGCAGGACTGCTACGTTCCGGCCTACGAGGGCGCCAGCGCCGACGGCGCCCCCCGCGAGGCCGATCGCTGCGAGGACCGGGTGGCCCGAGGCGGGGGCTTCGGCACACCCACGCGCTCCCTGCGCACCACCAAGCGCTTTCGCTTCGGTGCAGCAGAGGGGTATGACGATGTGGGGATCCGGGTCGCCCGCGACCCCTGATCGGGCCGTTCCCCTCTCCCATAGCCGCTCGCCGTGCCGGTGGACACCGCCGGTCACGGATGGGCTCCTTTCACGCCCAGGTCCGGGCCGCTGGGTGCTCTCGCTCGCACCGGGGAAGCTCGAAGCGTGCGTCTCGGTACTACCTCTTCTCCCGGCAGGAACGTTCACCCTGCAAGATGCACGGAGCTTTTCCCAGCGCGATAACGATTGAGTTCACCGGGCCGCAAACGGCGCTCAAGCTACGATGAGAACCTTGCTTCGCGCCCTCCGGTCCAACGACTTGTTGCACAGCGTCGTCACTCGCCGCCCGTAGTCCTGCCATGGAATGTCGCTCTCTCGTGATCAACAGCGACGACGGTGCCTTCTTTGTCGTATACGATGCCGTCCTTTTGCTTTAGCCTTCGACCCCGTGCGATGAGTTCCTGGATCGCGGCATACACGATCGCGGGTTTGCAGCTTAACTGGGCGGCCACCCGTAAGTGCTCGCCGGGTTTCCAGGGCTGCCGCGACAAAAGGGTGTCCACGCGTTCCACATCGTCCTCGGAAGGCTTCGGTATTGTCCTACCGCTGGTTGGCATACGACGCCGTCCTACGACTTCTGCCCCTTCTACACCGTTCGCGGTGCCGATCTCGGCGCAGCAGCGCCTGACGAAGTAGTTGCTCCGAACCGTCACAGGCTGTCCATCCACAGGCTGCCCATCGTTGCTCTTCACGCGCTGTATGAGATTCCATATTTCCGCGACGAGTTCGTGCGTGATTCTCGCGGAATCCAGATCAACAAACTCCCGCACTGAATAGTCGAACCGGCCAAGGACATGCCCAACAGCAAGAAGCGACACGAGATTTCGCCAACCTGCGAAAACGCGCTCGAACTGTCCGCTAGGGCGCACCTGTGAGAGGCCGTCCTCTACCCGCTTCAGGACATCAGCGATCATAGGCCAAATGGTTAGCGGTGCTTCCTCCGAGAACACGGCTGCGTAGCTCAGCGGGTCCCGCATGAAACGGGCCTTTAGGGTTGCTGCTTGTGCGGGATGCTTCAAGATAAGAGCGATGTAACCGGCTGCTACATACATCGGTGTAACGAAGCGCACTGCTGGTTTTCCGATGTTCCGGTAGTAGTTCTTCCGACGTTCGTAGAACCAACCAGCGCGCTCCAGAATCTCCTCTATATCGCGTTGAATCTTGTCGGTGGCATGAAGGGAAGCTCCTTCGACAACACTTTGATTGTAGGTAGCGCGGATGATCCGATCACGGACAGCTGTGTCGGTCGAAACAATCACCTTCACTAGGAGCGCGCTAGAGGCTGAGACCTTACCGCCTGCCTCGAAGTGGCGGAATATGCTCTCAGTTGTCTGTAGCCCATTCACGATTTGAACGTCCTGAAGCTGAATCGTCTTCCCTACCACCGTGGCGTCGGTAGCGAGGATGGTTATCCCATTGTTCAGCCACCAAAAATCTGGGGCCACCGGGTCGCAGAGGGAATCTGCGATGTCTTCATTGACGTGGTTGTCGCCGAGGTAGTCGCGGATGTTAGAGTCGAACAGGTAGCGTCGCAGATGGTGCTCGTCCGAGACAAAGCGACAGAACTCATCAAGCCGTGTGAGTAGAACGTAGCTTTCCCCACTCCTCGCTAAGTACTCAAGGAAAGGCAACTCCAGAGAGAACTTCTTGGTTCGTCGGTACAGAGCGACTAGTTCAGAAGCTCCGACGAAATCAAATTGAGCCTCGCAAGCGCTAAAGAGAGAGGTCGCCAACGTGATGATCTGATGGCCACGAGCGCGTACGTTCTCGGCGACAATAGCCGAGTTGCCCCGCGATACATACGCGAATCGGAAGCACAGTGTGGCACGAACGACCGAAAGGCGGCGGTAGGCAACATGGAAGAGTGATCTAGCCTTGATTAGCAAACCAGAGTAGGTGCCGCGCAGCTGGTTCTTGTCCAGGCTGAGATCCAAGAGTTCGGGGAGGCTCGCGAGCAATGAGTTCAGCGGTGCCTGTTGAAAGGTTGCGTGATGTTTCGCCGTAATGATCCAGACGTCGATCGATACATTACGCTTCGGCCAGCTGAAGACTTCTGGATCTCGTAAGAGGTGGCCATTGATCAATGTAAAGAAGCCGTCAATGCCTCCATCGTCTCGACCATCAACCCATCCCGCATCTAGCTCCTCGTGCGAAAGGTCATAGTCCTTCAGCAGCTCCTCCAAGCCAAGGAACTCGAATACCTCGTCCAGGCGGGGTGATGGCAAGCCTTCACTGGAACGTTGTTCGAGGATCCCGTCTAAAAGTACAAGGTCGTTCTTTGCCATTGTGCATCACACCTCCTGCCAGACTCCGCTTGCGAAGCTGTCCAACGTTAGCGCTCGGCCGCGCGCGAAAGCGGGAGCGGAGCGGACGCCGGAGTACATCGCCTTCCGGGTAGAACCGGCGGTTGCCCAACCAGTCCCCCCGAGGGATAAAAGACACTGCCTGTCGCGGATGGACAGGGAGCTTGGAAAGGTACCCGAAATTTTCAAATAGGTTTGGTTAGGAACCCTTCCAAAGCCCATCGAGATCGAGCGTTATACCGCCGATCGTTTCTGAAGTGATAAGGTCGCGCTCGGCACGCTTTGAACGAATGTATTGCGTAGACTCGGCGCCGACCGGTAGGTGCCAGAAGCATTCCACCGCTCGCCCCGGCACATCGACGATCCAAACCTCGGGGATACGGAATCGCGCATAGAGTGGAACCTTGACCCCTTTGTCCTTATCCAGGCTGGTGTCGGCGACCTCGATTATCATGAGCACATCGGTGGGATAAGGGTGTGCGTCGCGGTAACGTCGCGGCTTCACCAGCGCGATATCAGGTTCCGGTTCGGAGTGCTCGGGCAAGGTAACCGGTTTTTCCTCACGGACCAGGAACGTGGTTTGGGTTCTCATTATTCTGGCGATGTGAGCGACAAGATCTGCATGCTCAGGTCCGGCGGGTGCCATCGCGATGAGATCTCCCTCGATAAGTTCCACGTGCTCGTCACCGGTCAGGATCCCGGTCCTGACCATCCGATGATAATCCGTGACGGTCAGCTTATGCCGCGGTAAGGCCATCGCTGTGCTCATGAAATATGCTCCTGTCACCCTCCAGTCCCGGCCGCTGTCTATCTTGGCCAGTTTAGCCCGCTGCGTTCGCGGGGGAAAGGGGTCGGAGTAACTCCAGTGTGAGCGATGCCGCCGGCCGGGTCCGCATTGCTCAACAGTGGCCGTGACGAGGGCGCCGAGGCGCCGGCCTGGCGGGCCGCACGGACCGAAGGTGTAGCTGCACTACGTCGAGCCGGGCTTCTGGGAGTACCGCCCGCCAGGCCGAGCGGACAGGACTCGCCGTCGGCGGGCCGGCGTGAAGCCATTCACTTGCTTTCAGGTCCTACGCCCGACCTGACATCAGGCTAGGTTCATGTTCAGGGAGGGGCGCGAGCGGGCGGCATGCGCTAGACTCTGCATATGCCGCAGGCGATGGCCGACAGGCCCACGACGTTCTGGCCCACCCGATACTGGCACGCGCTCCCGGACGGCCGGGTCCAGTGCGACGTGTGCCCGCGCGCCTGCAAGCTCCACGAGGGGCAGGAAGGGTTGTGTTTCGTGCGCGCGCGGCGCGAGGGGCGGATCGTGCTGACGACCTACGGGCGCTCCAGCGGTTACTGCATCGACCCGATCGAGAAAAAGCCGCTCAATCATTTTCTGCCGGGGACGCCGGTCTTGTCCTTCGGCACGGCCGGCTGCAACCTGGCCTGCAAGTTCTGTCAGAACTGGGACATCAGTAAATCCCGCGAGATCGATACCCTGGCCGACGAGGCCGCGCCGGAAGCCATCGCGGAGGCCGCCGTGCGTCTCGGCTGCCGCAGCGTGGCGTACACCTACAACGATCCGGTGATCTTTATGGAGTATGCCATCGACGTGGCGCGCGCCTGCCGCGCGCGCGGGGTCAAGTCGGTGGCCGTGACGGCGGGCTATATCTGTCCTGAGCCGCGCCGGGAGCTCTATCACCACATGGACGCCGCCAACGTGGACCTCAAGGGCTTCACCGAGCGTTTCTATCACAAGGTCTGCGGCGGCCATCTCACGCCCGTCCTGGACACTTTGTGCTATCTCAAGCATGAGACCGAGGTCTGGTTCGAGATCACGACCCTGTTGATCCCCGGTGAGAACGATACCGATGAGGAACTGGATGCCATGACGCGCTGGGTGGTCGAGCATCTCGGTCCCGAGGTGCCCCTGCACTTCACGGCATTTCACCCGGACTGGAAGATGCGGGACACGCCCCACACCCCGGCCTCGACCTTGACGCGCGCCAGACGCATCGCGCTCGGGAACGGGGTGCGTTACGCCTACACCGGGAACGTACACGACCCGGCGGGGGCCAGCACTTATTGCAGCGCCTGCGGCGCGGTGCTGGTCGGGCGCGACTGGTACGTGCTCTCCGACTGGAACCTCTCCGCGGACGGGCGCTGCTCGTCCTGCGGGACGCCCTGCGCCGGGGTGTTCGAGCAAAGACCCGGTCAATGGGGGCCGAAACGCGTGCCGGTACGGCTTCGGGACCCTCTGCACTAGTTGCCGTTCGGATCGAGGCAGCCCGCCGATACCACCCGCGCGGGGCGCCACCCGGCGCAGGTGGTGATGACGTCGTCGCGACCCCCGGATCCGAGGGAGGCACCGTGTCCGGTACAATAGCCCGATGTCGCATGCCGATCACGCGGGCGTCGTTGCGCCGCCACCCCTGATCTACGCTGCCGTGTTCGCGCTGGGATATGCGCTCGATCGCTCTTATCCCGTCTCGTTACGACCCGACGCCTCCGGTTGGCTGGGCTGGGCCATCTTCGCCGCCGGCCTCGGCGTCCTCGCCCTGGGCGGGGCATATCTCAACCGTGCGGGTACGCCGGTGAACCCCTATCGCCCCAGTACCACACTCGTGACCGCGGGACCCTATCGTTATTCCCGCAACCCCATGTACATAGCGCTCACGCTCGCCTACCTCGGAGCCGCGGTCGTGGTGAATACCGTATGGCCCGTGATGCTGTTGCCGGGATTGCTGTTGGTCATGCAGTGGGGCGTCATTTCTCGCGAAGAGCGTTACCTGGAGCGGAGGTTCGGGGACGAGTATCGCCGCTATCAGGCCCGCGTGCGGCGCTGGCTGTAGCGGTCCATGGGCACGCTCGGGTGGATTATCGCCTTCAGTGTGCTCGGCGGGGTCCTGAGCGCGGCCGCCGGCGGTGTGTTTCTGCTATTCGGCGACGAGCGGCGCACCAGCCTCCTGCCGCATCTCATCAGCCTCGCGACCGGCTCCCTGCTCGGCGCCGCGTTCCTGGGGCTCCTGCCCGAAGCCCTCGAGAGCGTGGCCCGGGACGGCGTGCAGTGGGTGACCCTGTCGGTCCTCGCCGGCCTCGTGTTCTTCTTCCTGCTCGAGAAAATGGTGATCTGGCGACACTGCCATGAGGAGCACTGCGAAGGCCACACCGACAACCCCGGCGCCGATACGCGCGTCGCCGTCGGCACCCTGATCCTGGTCGGGGACGCGATCCACAACTTCATCGATGGTGTGCTCATCGCCGCCGCCTTCCTGTCCGATGTGCGGCTCGGCGTCGTGACGAGCCTCGCGATCGCGGCCCATGAGATCCCGCAGGAGGTTGGCGATCTCGCCATCCTCCTGCACAGCGGCTATTCCCGCCGCCGGGCCTTCACCTATAACGTCGCCGTGAGCTTCACCACGGTGGCCGGCGCGCTGTGCGCCTTTGTCGGGCTCTCGCAACTCGAAGCCGCCCTGCCTTATGTCCTTGCCGTGGCCGCCTCCAGCTTCATCTACATCGCGGTCGCCGATCTCATCCCCGGCCTGCACGCCCGCACCGAACTCCGGGACTCGGTCCACCAGGTGTCGCTCATGGTCCTCGGGATCGGGCTCGTGTACGGCCTGGACCACGCCCTGCACTGAATCCGGGATCTGTGATCCTCCCTCCTACGACCGTCACAATAGCGGGCGTACGCCGGCCAGGCGCGAGTGACGACCCTTCTATCCGAACGCCAAACGACAACAAACGATATTCTCTCGTGGGCTCTGAGAGTGCTAGGGCAAACATTTTTAGAGTCACGCCTTTTGAGGGCATAGCATAGGTGACTTCTCCCGCGGTCTCATTGCTGGCGCTCGAAAGAGCGTGGTTTGACACTTCACCGAAGCGCGCCGCAGGCGGGCGGCACGCCTTGGCCGGATTCAGTTATCAACGGCTTTATCCTCAAAGGACCTTTTTGAATTGAGCGCGACCGTCGAGGTCCTGGGATAAGCCCCCGGCATGGTCACGCAGTAGGGGATGACGCCGTGTCTTTCGAACACGGCAATCCGGGCGCTGGCCCAATTTAAAAAGTCTCACACACGCAAGAAAAAGCTCTGCAATCGAGCTTGCTTACTTTAGCCGCCACCGTCACCGCATGCGCTATGCCCAAGCGCAAGCGCAGAACCTCCCCATTGGCTCAAGAGTATTGGAAGCCGCATGCAGGACACTGGCGACCCCACGGATGAAAGGCTCGGGCATGCGTTGGCGCCATGCCGGGGGGCAGGCGAGCTTGACGCTGCGCGCACTCCACCAAAGCGAGCGCTCCGAGCCCTGCCGTTGTCATCATGGACGTAGAATAGGCGCAGTTATTTAAGGCACTACTTATAGGTCGTCCGTGACGACAAAAAGCCGCATTCGAGTGCCCGCCCTCCGGCAGCGATGACGGCCGTTCGGCAGCGTGCCTCGGCATCCCATCGCCCTCGTCATTCGGCACTTCGCTCTTGCAATTTGAATCTCTCCTGGATATAGCAAGTTAGGCCAGGGCGTTCCTCAGCGCCGGTGTGGAACGACGCTTGCGCTTCTCGCGAGGGCATCAGCCACTATCCGAGGAGATATAAGCCATGTACGAGTCCTTGTTGAGGTTTCCGGGAGATATTCTCGGAGAATTCGAGCGCCTGCAGCGCGAGATGGAGCAGGTGTTCGGAGGGGTGGGCAGGCCGGTGAGCATCCGCGCCTTGGGTCGCGGGGCCTTTCCGGCGATCACCATCGGCAATAGGCCCGATGCGATCGAGGTCTGGGCGTTGGCACCGGGCATCGACCCGAGCAAGCTCGAAGTATCCATCGACCGAGGCCTGCTGACCATCGCCGGCGAGCGTAGCGCCGACGTGCCCGCAGAGACAGACAAGGTCAACGTCTATGCGAAGGAGCGGTTCGCGGGGGTGTTTAAGCGAGTCATCAGCTTACCCGAGGACGCTGATCCGGCGCGCGTCGCGGCCCAGTACCGAGATGGCGTGCTCCGCATCACTGCAAACCGGCGCGAAGAGGCCAAGCCGCGCCGCATCGAGGTCCAATGATCCTGTTCCGTACGGAGGAGAGGCCGTCATGAGTGAGAAGCAAGAGCTAATAATAAGCAAACGCGAGGAGGCAAAACCCGTCCCCGCTACCGTGGTGCGACCTCCGGTCGACGTGGTCGAGGATGAGTCGGGTCTTACCCTGTCGGCCGATCTGCCGGGGCTCGCCAAGGATAGGCTACAGGTGCGCGTGGACAGTGGCACCTTGATGGTCGAGGGCGAAGCGAGTCTCGACATACCTACAGGCACGGAACCGGTCTACGCCGAGGTCCCGCCGCTGTTCGTCTACCGGCGCAGCTTCACACTGAGCCGTGAGCTGGATGGGACAAAGGTGGATGCCTCGCTCAAGGACGGGGTGCTCACGCTCCGCATCCCCAAGACCGAGGCCGCCAAGCCGCGGCGCATCGACGTAAAGGTGGGGTGAGCGAGACATGAACGCGTTGACTGAACTGAAACACGGCCTCGAAGGGGTCTGGGAGTCGCTTTCCGAGGGCTGGAACCATATCCGAGAGCGGGCCGCGAGCGCGCTTACCCGCTTTCGCCCGAGCACGAAGTCGGATGTCCCGGTGCGCTCGAATGAGGGCCCGTTTCCATTCACGGCGCCGACCTGGGCGCTGCTTGCCGGTGAGGTGTTCGAAGACGAGCGGCAGGTAGTGGTGCGCCTAGAGATACCCGGCCTGGAGGCCAAGGACCTGGATCTCGAGGTCCGGGACGATGTATTGGTGGTGCGGGGTGAGAAGCGCTTCGAGCATGAGGAGAGTGAAGGTCGCTACCGCTTTCTGCAGCGTGCCTATGGCAGGTTTCAGCGCACTGTCCCGCTACCGGCGCCGGTGCAGGCGGCCAAAGCCAAGGCGGTCTACCGCAACGGCGTGCTGAAGGTGGAGCTACCCAAGGCCGAGAGCGCGCGGCCGCGCGTGATCCAGATCGACGTCCGCTAGAGCGGCGCGTGCGAAGCGCGGATCGTCGGACCCCGAATTGTCAGACAAAGGGAATTACTCGTATGCGATTTTTCGCATGAACGAACGTACAGAGTGCGGAACACGAGCTTACCGATGCGCGTATAACGCGGGAGACCGCACTCTCGAAGCCGCTGGCCGAGCCGAGCGGCTTCAACCATAGAAATGTAAATGTCGTTTTCAGAGGAGACATAGAGCATGAGCGCAAAGATGAAAGAAAGCATTACCGACAGCGAGCTGCAACGCGATGTCTTGGACGAGCTGAAGTGGGACCCGGCCGTCAACGCCGCTCACATCGGCGTTTCGGCCAAGAACGGCGTCGTCACCCTCAGTGGCTATGTGCCGTCGTACGGGGAGAAGTACGCGGCCGAAAGGGCGGCCAAGCGCGTCTACGGCGTCATGGCGGTGGCCAACGAGCTCGAGGTCAAGCTGCCGGGCAGCAGCCAGCGCACCGACGAGGATATCGCCGCGGCCTGCGTGAACGCCCTCAAGTCGAGCATTTCGATACCCTCCGATAAGATCAAGGTCGTCGTCAGCAAGGGCTGGGTCACCCTCGAAGGCGAGGTCGAGTGGCAGTACCAGAAGAGGGCTGCCGAGAACGCCGTCCGCTACCTGACCGGCGTGATCGGGGTGAGCAACCTAGTGGTCAAACCACATGTGTCCCCGACGGAGATCAAGTCCAAGATCGAGGACGCATTCAAGCGCAGCGCCGAGCTTGACGCGCACCGTATTACCGTCGAGGTGAACGGCAGCGAGGTGACCCTGCGCGGGAGCGTACGCTCGTGGGCAGAGAAAGAAGAGGCCGCGCGGGCGGCCTGGGCTGCTCCGGGCGTCTCCCATGTCGAGAACCTCATCACCGTCATACCGTGACGGGTCGTCGCGGGGTAGTCAATCTCACGGGGCAGAGACCGGGGTCAACTAGACCCCGGTCTCTTTGCGTCTCGCTCATACCGGTGCTGCTTGTTAAGCACTCACGAACGACGTTGCCCGGAATTAGTGGCGCTCTAAACGGGAGGTGAGGCTCGCTATGTTGCCGATGCAGAACGTTGTACCGGCACGCTATCCCCCTGTCGTTACCTGGGCGCTGATCGCCGTCAATTGCGCAGTGTTTCTCTTCGAGATCACCTTGAGCCCGGCGGAGCTCGAGTGGTTTCTCGGCCGCTTCGCCTTGATTCCGGCGCGATACTTTGCACCACCTCCCTATGGCGATCCGGGCCTGACGCCGCTCGACTATGTGCCATTCCTCACCAACATGTTCCTACATGGAGGGTGGCTGCATCTGATCCTCAACATGTGGACGCTTTGGCTGTTCGGCCCGACCGTCGAGGACAGGCTTGGGATCCCGCGGTATCTGCTGTTCTATCTCGCCTGCGGCATTCTCGCCTCCGTGGCGCACACGCTCTTCAATCCCAGCTCGCTCGTGCCGGCCCTGGGAGCGTCCGGCGCGATCTCCGGCGTGCTCGGATGCTTCATCCGCCTGTTTCCGCTCGCGCGGCTGATCGTCGTTGTTCCGATACTGTTTCTGCCGCTCTTTTTTGAGGTGCCGGCGATCGTCTTTGCCGTGCTTTGGCTCCTGATGCAGGTGTTGCAAGCAACCGCGGAGCTCTTCATACCCTCGACCGGCGGCGGCATCGCCTGGTGGGCACATATCGGCGGCTTCGTCGCCGGCGTGACGCTCGCCCCGCTGCTGCACCGGCCGACGAAACGCCATAGAAGCTACTACCCAGACGAGGGCATCCTCGGATTCGACACTCGGGGACGTCCATGAATCACGCGAGTCGATGATAGGAGGCACCATGTCGTTTATTGATATCTTCTGGCTCTTCTTCATGCTTTCGGCGCTGCAACCGGTGCTGCATCAGCGCATGCTGGAGGCCATGCGGATGCGGAAAATCGCAAGCCTGGAGCGAAAGCGGAGCTCCCGCGTGATCCTCCTCGTCCACCGACAGGAGACGATGCGGCTTTTGGGGTTTCCCATCATGCGCTACATCGACGTGGACGACTCTGAGGAAGTGCTGCGCGCGATCCACATGACGGACGACGACATCCCCCTGGATATCATTCTCCACACGCCAGGCGGGCTCGTACTCGCCGCCTTGCAGATCGCCCGCGCGATCCGCGGTCACAAGGCCAAGGTGACCGTCTTCGTGCCACATTACGCAAAAGGGGGTCTCCACTTAGCTGAAGTGACTACAAGATATTGGGGTCAGGGCTTGGCGATGATGTCCTTGTAAGGTGCCGGAGGCGTGGCGAGCACTTGCTGGATGAGGCGGTAGAAGAGCAGGCCA
>JACCXJ010000307.1 GCA_013697045.1 Gammaproteobacteria bacterium
CCCGATCCCGAGCGCCGTTCGGCGGCGTCTTCGGACCGGCCTACGGGTTGATCGCCCGGATCGCCTCGAGGATGCGCGCATGGAAGCGCGGCGAGGCACAGATGATCCCCCGGTTTCGGGACAGGCCCTTGCCACAGGAGAAGTCGAGCGGCCGGCCGTCGATGTCGGTGATTTCGGCACCGGCCTCGGCGGCGACCAGCATCCCCGCCGCGTGGTCCCAGATGTTCTCCACATAGTCCGCGCGCGTCGGGAGCCTGAGATAAGCGTCGGCCTGGCCGCGCGCGACCACGGCGTACTTACATTGGCTGTCGAGGCGAGCGGGGGTGCCGGCCCCGCCTAGGGCCGCGATGACGCGCGCGGTGGTGTCTTGCTTCGAATGCCCGGACTCGATCGACTCGCAGACGCGGACCGGCCCCTCGCTCGTCCCACACCTGACCTCTGTCCCGCCGGACGCCACACCGTCTGGCGCAGAGGCCCAGGCCCCGCCCCCGCGGCTCGCGTAATACAGGAGACCGAACGGGTCTGGATCGGCGAAGGACCTGTCGAAGTCGGGCGAGAGGTTGGGGCAGCCCATGACCCCCGCGGTGACCTCAGCGTCCTCGATGAACGCGAGCGAGATCGCATACTGACCACCTCGCAAAAAGCCCTTGGTCCCGTCGATGGGGTCGAGCGTCCAGTAGGCAGGGGCCGTGGCATCGTGAGCACCGGAATCGATGGCGGCGAGGACCTGGTCGGGACTGATCTCGGACCACACCATGCGCACCGCCGCGACCACTGCCTCGCGAACCGCGGCCCCGGCCTCGGATCGCAACACGTCGGCGCTTTCCTCGCCCACGAGGAGAAACTCCCCTAGCGTCGCCCGCAGTCGCAGGCAGATCAAGGCCTGGACGGCGAAATCCGCGACCGTCACGGGGCTACGATCGCTCTTCACGAGTCCCGGGGTCTCTTTAATGCGTCCCTGGATCATGCGTGCCACGCCCATCGCTTCCGCGACAGCGGTGCGGGCGGTGGCGAGGAGGGGCGCGGCGTCTGTCATGGGCGAGCGGCCATTCGGAAAAGTGGGTGCGCTAGCTAGTGGGTGGTAGCCTGCGTCCCTATAATAACCCGCCGCATGCTCTATTCAGGAGGCCATGCCCGAGATGTCGCAACCAGTGCGTTACGAAGTGGGTGCCGAGATGGCGGCGCGCGCCCATATCGACCGGGCCGCGTACCAGGCCCTCTATCGGCGTTCGATCGAGGACCCGAGCGGCTTCTGGGCGGAGCAAGCCCAGCAGTTCGTGACCTGGTCGCGGCCCTGGGCGCGGGTCCTCGACTGGGATTATCAGATACCCCGGATCCGTTGGTTCGAGGGAGCGAAGCTCAACGTCGCCTACAACTGCCTGGACCGCCATCTGGCGAGCCGCGGGGATCGGACGGCGATCCTCTGGGAAGCCGACGAGCCGGGCGAGACGCGGGCCGTCAGCTACCGCGAGCTGTTCGATGCCGTCTGCCGCTTCGCCAATGCCTTGAAAGCGCGGGGTGTGGGCAAGGGCGACCGGGTCGCGATCTACCTGCCCATGGTCCCCGAGGCGGCGGTCGCGATGCTGGCCTGTGCCCGGATCGGGGCCGTCCACTCGGTGGTGTTCGGGGGCTTCTCTCCGGAATCGCTCAAGGACCGTATCCTCGACTCCGACTGCCGGGTCGTGGTCACCGCGGACGAGGGGCTCCGCGGCGGGCGCCATGTACCGCTCAAGGCCAACGTGGATGCCGCGCTCCTGGCCTGTCCTCGGGTCCACACCGTGTTCGTGGTGAGACGCACGGGCCGGTCGATCGCCTGGCAGGCCGGCCGTGATCTCTGGTACCACGAGACGGTCGCTAGCGCCGACCCCGAATGCCCTCCCGTCGAGATGGATGCCGAGGACCCCCTGTTCATCCTCTACACCTCGGGCTCGACCGGGAAGCCCAAGGGCGTTTTGCATACCAGCGGCGGCTACCTCGTCTACGCCGCCATCACCCATCGCTATGTGTTCGACTATCGCGACGGCGACATCTACTGGTGCACGGCGGACGTCGGCTGGGTGACGGGGCATACGTACTGCGTCTATGGCCCGCTCTGCAATGGCGCCACGACCCTCATGTTCGAGGGGATCCCGACCCACCCGAACCCGGGGCGCTTCTGGGAGGTGGTGGACCGCCACCGGGTCAATATCCTCTATACCGCCCCGACCGCTATCCGCGCCAACATGGCCCAGGGGGACGCATGGGTCCAGAAAAGCCGCCGCACGAGCCTGCGCATCCTCGGAACCGTCGGCGAGCCCATCAACCCCGAGGCCTGGGAGTGGTACTACCGGGTCGTGGGGGACAGGCGTTGCCCCATCGTGGATACCTGGTGGCAGACCGAGACCGGCGGGATCATGATCACGCCATTGCCCGCCGTGGTGACCACCAAGCCGGGCTCGGCCACGATTCCCTACCCGGGCATCGTGCCCGAGCTGGTGGACGCAAAGGGGAATAAGCTCGAAGTCGGCGGAGGGTTCCTGACCATCGCCCAGCCTTGGCCCGGCATGCTCCGCACCATCTTCGGCGACGACGAGCGCTACCGCGAGATCTACTGGAGCCGTTTTCCCGACCGCTACTTCACCGGCGACGGCGCCAAACTCGATGAAGACGGCTACTGGTGGATTCTGGGACGGGTGGACGACGTGCTCAACGTCGCCGGCCACCGCGTTGGCACCATGGAGGTCGAAAGCGCGCTGGTGGACCATCCCGCCGTTGCCGAGGCCGCGGTGGTAGGCCGGGCACATGACCTCAAGGGCCAGGCGCTAGCCGCATTCGTCACGCTGAAGGACGGTCAGAATGCGAGCGACGGGCTCAAGGACGACCTCAAGGCGCACGTCACCCAGAAGATCGGCGCGATCGCGCGGCCGGACGACATCTTTTTCTCGGCGGACCTGCCCAAGACGCGAAGCGGGAAAATCATGCGGCGTCTGCTCAAGGACATCGCGGAGGGACGGGCGCTCGGGGATACGACGACGCTGGCGGATCCGAACGTGGTGAGCCGGTTGAAGGAGATGTACGAGGCGAGGGAGACGTAGGCGGAACGGCGGAAGCAGAAAATACCTCATCCCGAGCAGAGCGAGGGACCTTCTCCGCGGTCCCCGAGACCGGTGAAGAAGGTCCCTCGGTCGCATTCGCTCCCTCGGGATGAAGTGCCACTACGCCCGTCCTGCCGTTCCGCCGTCCCGCCGTTCCGCCGCCTCCCCTACTCCGCCGGCACATCCTCCTCCAGATACGTGTACCC
>JACCXJ010000339.1 GCA_013697045.1 Gammaproteobacteria bacterium
CGAAAAAGGGCCTTTGAAATTCTTATACGCCCGGACGTTGACGCCGCGTTCACGCAGGCTGTTTCGGCCGGCGCGAAGCAAGTAAGCCCGGTCGAAGACCAGTTCTACGGCGACCGCTCCGGCCAGCTCGAGGATCCCTTCGGGCACAGGTGGACCCTGATGGCGCATATCGAGGACGTTTCTCCCGAGGAGATGCAACGGCGCATAAAGGCGAAGTACGGCGCCTAGCAGACCGTCGGACTTGGCCGTCAGTAACGGTTGAAGCCCAACAGGGAGGAGCTATGGACAACCTCGCGGCCTCAGCGGCGTGGGGACTTCTAATCGGGGCGAGTCTCGTCGCCGGCGCGTATCTGGCGTCCGCCACCCGGCTGCCGGAATTCGTGGCCGCCATGCTTACGGCCTTCGGCGGTGGCGTTCTGCTCGCGGCGGTGGCGCTCGAGCTCGTTCCCGAGGCCGACGCGCAGGCAGGCACGTCGTGGACGGCGATCGGCCTCTTCGCCGGGATGCTCGTTTATGTGGTTGCGGACTGGTGGCTCACGCGCGACCAGGTAGTGAAAGCGGCCCGCCGGTCCGCTCATGCGGCCGCGGCAGGGCGCTCGATGGCCCTTCATCCGAATCATGCGCAGGCCGCGCGCGGTGAGGCGATCGCGGCCGGGCTATTCGTCGACGGGGTGCCGGAGTCGATCGCGCTCGGACTGAGTATCGCCGAGGGCAGCCTTGGTACGGCCCTGCTGGCCGGCATCCTCATCGGCAACCTGGTCGAGGGCTACGGCGCCGCGCAGCCGATCGTCGCTGGTGGTCGTTCGGCGCGCTTTGCCATGGCACTGATGGCGGGGATCGGTCTCTCCCTCTTCCTTGCCACCGTGCTCGGGGCAACGGTGCTATCTGGAGGGGGCTCATCTCTTATCGGAACGACTCAGGCCGTCGCGGCCGGAGCGGTGCTGGCGATGATATTGGTGTCGATCGTTCCCCATGCGTTTGATGAGGTAAACAGGCTCGTTGCCTGCGCCGCCGTGGCCGGCTTTGTCCTGGGCTACCTCCTGAGCTGACTTCGTCCGTGCGACAAAACCTCGCAATGTCCGCATGGTAAGGGATACCCTCTCCTGGTATTTCGGGTTGACCGCTAGCACCGGACCCTCGAAGCCTGCGCCGGCCAGATTGCGCGCCACGACGTTACCGACCGAAGCGCGTGTCTGGCTCGCACCGATCAGGGCGACCGACTTTGCTTTGAATACATGGTCGAGATTGCGGATGCTCATGCCGATATCGCTACGTCCAAGGTCTTACCGGTGCAGGCCCTCGAAGCCCGGGTGTCGAGGCGACCCGTCGCACATTGCGATCACCACGTGGTGATCCGAGTGAGCGGGGAAGCTCATGAAGCGATGCCAGGCGTTGCGCGCGGGTGCGAAGCGTTACACCGGATCCGGGCACGGAATGTAAATCATACCGTGTCTTTGAGGGCACGGCACCCCGAGTTTGATCCGGTTGAAGTGCCCATCGGACTCATGCAATGATAGGTCGCCGCTTGGAGGACGAGGCGTGCCATATTTGCACACCCAACTCCGTGAGGTGGAATCCATGTCGTGGATCGAGCGCTCGAAGCCCAGCGTGGGTGTGCCATGGGTGAGAAGGCCGCCTGCATCGGCAAGGTCCAAGCCGCCCGGCCGGGATGGTGGCGTTGAAGACGGGGATGGGTTCGCGTCGTTTACTCGACGTGCTATCGGGCGAGCAGCTACCGCGGATCTGCTGATCATGTCGGTGTTCTCGCAGACCTCGTCACGCAGAATCTTGGGCCAAAACATGGCGCGCGATCGCTTACAACGATTGATTCAGAGCTGACAGAAACCCCAGATCTTCGACCACCCGACCGAAGGCTTCGAGCTGGTGGAGACCCACATCTCTTACGTGCTTTTAGCTGGCCCTCTGGCGTATAAGTTCAAGAAACCCGTGAACTTCGGGTTTCTTGACTTCACTACGCTGGAAAAGCGGCGGTTTTATTGCGAGGAGGAGCTCAGGCTCAATAAGCGCCTGGCCCCCGAGCTGTATCTTGAGGTCGTGGCGGTGACGGGGACCGAGGATGCGCCCCGTTTGGGGGGTCCAGGCTCCCCCATCGAATATGCCGTCAAGATGCGCCGCTTCCCCCGCATGGCGCAGCTCGATCAGGTGCTGGCGCGGGGCGAGCTCACGCCAGGGTTGGTCGAGGCGCTCGCGCAGGCGATCGCGAGGTTTCACGGCCAGGCCGAGATCGCTTCGCCCGACACGCCCCATGGGTCCGCCTCCGAGGTCGGCAAGTATGCCCTGGAGAATTTCGCGCAGATCGGGACCGGGCCCGACGAGATCGACGCCCGCAATGCGCTTGCGTTCTTGCGCGCCTGGACCGAGATGCAGCTTGAGCGGCATCGTGACCTAATCGACGCGCGCAAGCGGCAAGGGCGCGTGCGGCAATGCCACGGGGATCTGCATCTGACAAACATGGTGTTGATGGACGGGGAAATCGTCGTCTTCGATGGCATCGAGTTCAATGCCGCGCTCTCCTTCGTCGATGTCATGAGCGAGATCGCCTTTCTCTTGATGGACCTCGAGGTCCGCGAGCGTCCCGACCTCGCCTCGATCTTCCTCAACCGTTATATGGAGGAGACGGGCGACTATGAAGGGCTGCCATTGCTCAAGCTCTACCTTGTTTACCGTTCGATGGTGCGCGCCAAGGTCGCCTATCTCGAATATCGTGCCGGGACCGGAAAGGCGGCGTGTCTTGCACGCTATGATCGGCACCTGGTGCTCGCGAGGCGTTATGCCGAACCGCATCCTCCGGGCCTCATCCTCCTTACCCACGGTGTCTCGGGTTCCGGCAAGACCGTGCACACCGCGGCGCTGATCCCGCGGCTCGGGGCCCTACGCATCCGTTCCGACGTCGAGCGCAAGCGCCTCGCCGGTCTATCGGCCGAGGCGAGGACCGAAAGCGCCGTGGCGGCCGGGATGTACGACGCGGCGATGACCGAGCGCACCTATGAACGGCTCAGGGACCTCGCTGGGATCTTGAGTGGCTGCGGCATTCCGGTCATCGTCGACGCCACCTTCCTGAAACGCGCGCGGCGTGAGAAGTTCGCAGCGCTCGCGAGTTCGCTCGGCGCGCCGTTGCGGATCCTGGATTTTCGGGCCGGCGAGGCGACGCTGCGGGCGCGGATCCGGCAGCGTGGGGCGGAGGGGCACGATGCCTCCGAGGCCAACCTCGCGGTGCTCGATCACCAGCTCCGTGGCCCGGAGCCCTTGACGCCGGACGAGCAGGCACTGACGCTTCACTGGGACACCGAATGCCCCGGCGAAGCCGCGCCCGTCGCGGCCGAGCTGGAACGCCTCGTCCGGTGTCCGGGACACGCGCGAGAGGATGCCTCGGAAGGTCATTATATTGAAGGGTCATGAATCGCCTCCTTCCATCCCTCTCCCTCCGGGAGCAGAGGGCCAGGGCGAGGCCATCAAAAAGAGCGGTTTGTGACCGTGCGTGGTATCGCTTCCCGCTTGACCCAGATCACCTTTGCGTGCCGAGTTCTGGGCGTGCCGCGTTCGGGGTATGATGAGAATCCCTTCCCGGAAAGGCCGTTTCAATCGGCAGAGCACCTGGGATCCCCGGAGCGGCCCATTTCGGGAGCCCGATAACCCTGGTGAGGAGATCCCCATGCCCATCATCAATCCCATGTTTGCCATCCATCGTATTCTCTGTCCAGTGGATTTTTCCGAGCCTTCTACACGCGCCTTGGAGTACGCCCTGGCGCTGGCCGAACGACTCGGGGCAGAGGTCGATGTGGTCCATGTCTTCCAGTTTCCGACCTTCGCGGTCGAGGATGGCACCGTGGCGCTGCCCCCTTTTCTGCAAGAGAACCTGGCGCAGCGGCTGCGCGAGCGGCTCGAACAGTTCGTCCTCGAAAAGGCGGGCGAGGGGCCCAAGACCACCGCCCATGTGCTCGAGGGCGTGCCCTATGTCGAGATCATGGAGGCCGCCAAAGCGCGGGATCTCATCGTCATGGCCACCCATGGACGCACCGGGCTGTCGCGCCTGTTGTTGGGGAGTGTAGCAGAGCGGGTGGTGCGCGGTTCCGAGGTCCCGGTGCTGACCATCCGCTCGGCGGGCTCGCCTGATGCCTGATGGAACGCGACCGCCCTGCGCGCGCGACGGTTCTTTTCACAGACTCTGATGGAATAACGGCCTCCCCGTCCTGGCACGCGCTCGCGCTCCCGGAGGTGTGCGAGCGCCTGTCGGCGACGCCCGCCGGGCTCGACGCCGGCGGGGTGGGGCCGATGCATCCAGCGACCCTGATGGCCAGACTACCGCAAAGGCCGAGGCGGAGGGCTGGTTACGCGATACCCTTGAGGGCCGCGACAGCATGGATGGCAAGCTCCTAAAGGGCTCGCGAGCGATTCAGGGATCAAGGAACGCACGCTTTATCGGGCGGCTAAAGCTATCGGCGTGGCCATGTTGTCCGGTGGTTTTGGGAAGATCAGCGCAGCCATCGAACATGCCACCGTGATTGTCTAGAACGTCCTCATCTCGGCTTGCCCCACCGCCGCGAGCACCGCCCTGCCGTTCCATTTTCAGGGCGCCAAGCAGGGCCAAGAAGGCATCCTTCCTTGGATTTACCGGCCCTCAACCCCCTCGGGCTCCGCCGCTTCGCGGTCTCTGCCCCTGGCTTTCTCATTACTGCCACCGGTCACATTCCCCAGCCCGTCGCCCGCCCAATCCGGTTCAGCCTCTGACCTGACACCCCCTCTTGGGCCTCCACGCCCGCGCGAGCCCGAAACGGCCAGGGACTTGGCCCCTCGGACCGACGCCTGGCCCCGAAGGTCCCCGCTTCTCGACCGACGACGCGTCTGTTGACGACTCACCCCTTCAGTGGTACTTTTCTCGTTAGCGAAAAAGGGAGTTTAGATTCTTATATCCTATCTTGCTGCGCTCGATGCCACGCGTCGAGGATGGCACACAGCCAGACCGGTGATTTGGAAATGAGTGCAATTACGACCGAACTCCGGTCTACAACCGCAGGCCTGTCCGGTCATCTCCTCAAGAGGCTATTCGTTCAGGCGCGTCCATTTCTTAGTCTCGCGATCGTGATCCTGGCCTTATGGGCTGCCTATCGCACGGTCAGCACGATCGAGATCGCTAATATAGTGGAGCAATTTCAGGCGCTACCGCTGCGGTCGGTTCTCCTAGCCTTCCTCATCACCGGCCTCTGCTACCTGATCACGACCGGCTATGAGGTAGTGGCCTTGCATCATATCAGCCACCCTCTGCCCTATAGGCGTGTGGCGCTCGCGAGCTGTCTCGCCGACGCCTTCGGCAGCAATCTCGGCTTCGTCCTAATCACGGGCGGCGCGATCCGCTACCGCATCTACGCGCAGGCGGGACTGTCCGCACTCGACATCGCGAGTGTGACGACGATGTATTCGTTCACCTCGTCCTTGGGCGTCGCATTCATCGTCGCGCTAGCGATGCTATTCGGGACACCCTCGGCGTCCGCCCTGCCCATGCCTGAGGATCTCCGGCTCGCCTTGGGCATACTCGTGCTAGGGTCGATCGCCGCTTACGTCGTGGTCCCCGCGATTCGCCCGGTGACTATCCAGATGCCCTTCTGGTCGCTTAGACTTCCCTCCGCGAGAACGGCCGCTGCTCAAGTGCTACTCGGCGCCTTAGATATGATGCTGATGAGCGCGGTCATCTATGTGTTGTTGCCCACGAATATAGGCACGGACTTTTTCGCTTATCTCGGCGTGTTTGCGGCCGCCTTGGTCGCCGGAGTGATAAGTCACGTCCCCGGTGGCATCGGCGTCTTCGAGTCGGTCATGCTGCTCGGTCTTCCGGAGGTGCCGGCGGCATCGCTGCTCAGTGCCATCCTGATGTTCCGCTGCATTTACTACTTCGTTCCCCTGAGCCTTGCAGCGATCGTGCTGGCGGCTTACGAGTTGAGCCTGCAGCACGCACATATCTCGCGCGCAGAGGATACGGCGATGGAATGGGTCAGGGACATCGGGCCGCAAGTAATGGCCGCGATCGTCTTGCTGGCTGGCGTGGTGCTGCTCTTTTCGTGCGCCGTCCCGGCGTCTCCCGAGCGCTTGGCCCTCATGGAAAAGTTCGTGCCGTTACCGGTTCTCGAAGCCTCGCATATGATCGCGGGCGGTGCCGGCGTGGGACTCATCATCTTCGCTCGCGGCCTAACGCGACGGCTCACCGCTGAGCACAAGTATAGTATTTGGTTGTTGGCCATAGGCGTCGTCGCGCTTTTATTGAAAAGTCTGAACATCGAAGGCGCTGTGATCCTCGCCATGGTCCTCGCCGTGCTCTGGATCATGCGCCCCGAGTTCCAACGACAGGAATCGAGCATCAACAAGGGATCTGCCGCTGAATGGGCACCCACGCTGACGACGATCTTGGCCGTGACGGTTTGGCTCGGCATGTTCTCGTATAAACATATCCCGACGCCTCATGCATTCTGGTGGCACCTCGCCTACGACGCAGAACTCCCTCGATTCTTGCGCACCACGATGGCGATTCTGGCCGTGGCCGCCGGGATCACCTTCGTGAAGCTGCTTCGTCGTGTTCCCCCGCCCGACCTGCCTGATGCGATGATGCTCGCGCAGGCGCGTCGGATCGCGGAAGACGATCCGGATCCGCGCGCGCATCTCGCGTTGCTCGGCGACAAACGGTTCCTATTTAGCGAGTCAGGTCACGCCTGCATCATGTATGGTGTCAAGAGCACGAGCTGGGTGACGCTAGGGGATCCGATCGGGACCCGACAGGAGCATGAAAGGCTCATACACGCCTTCTATGATCTGTGCGAGAGCTATGGTGGGGCTGCGATCTTCTACTTGATCGATGCCGCAAACTTACCGGTATATGTCGATCTCGGTCTCTCGGTGCTGAAAGTGGGCGAGGAAGCCCGCATCGCTCTCGATCGCTTTACCCTGCGCGGCGCCAAGCGCGCCGAACTGCGTGATCTCCATGCTCGTCTCCGCACGCAGCATCTGCGTCTGTCCATCGCGAATTCTAAGGATGTGCCGCGGCTCATACCCGAGCTCAAGGCCGTGTCGGACGATTGGCTGGCCCATACGAGGCGCACCGAGCACGGATTCTCGCGCGGCTTTTTCGATCCTGCCTATATAAGCAACTTCCCGTGCGCCGTCGTACGCAACGACAAGCACATCCTCGCGTTCGCGACGCTCTTGGTCGGCGCTCATCTAGAAGAGGTGCGCCTGGACCTCATACGCCATCGTCACGATGCGCCTGCGGGGATCGTGGAATTTCTGGTACTGGAGCTCATGTTGAACGGGCGCTCTCGCGAACGTCATTGGTGGAGCTGGCGGGGAAGAAAAGGGCAGCCTGGTTATGGGCATATCAATCTCGGACTCCTGCCGCTCGCCGATGTCGAGGAACGCACGCTGGCCGCGTTGTGGAAAGATTTCGGAGCGCTGCTCTTTTCTCAGTATTTCGGCGATGGCGACAGTTACCGGCGGTTCGTCGAGAGCCTCAATCCCGCATATCAGCCGAAGTATATCGCGCTGCCGCGCATACTCAACACGCCCGGCATCTTACGCGATATCGCCGGGCTGGTCGGTCGCGCTGCCTAGGGATGGGCCCAGGCGGGCGCTTGATCCATCGGGGAGATGGCAGCATAACGCCAGCCGCTGCACACGCTGTATAGGCCAATGTGGAAAAGACTCCATTTGATCTCGATCAACGCCACGTCTCCCAATGGGAATCTAATAATTTAGAATACAGTCGCCTAGGCTTCGCGTCGGCGACGAGCTATGTCTTTCCTTGCCTCAGCGGAGAAATATTGACTATGCACGACATTAAACCCCTCGCGCTCGGCTTGCTTGCGTCTTCGCGCGCGATCCTTACCCTGGTCGGCATCGTTTTCGGGCTCGGTGGTTGCGTCGAGCCGCCAGCCTCCGGCACCGCGATCATCGAGGGCTCATTCGAACAACCGCTTGTCGTGCCGCAAGTCGTGGCTGGCTCGACCCATCCTACGCTGGTCGCGCACGAAACGGATGTCGCTTTGCTCAACGACCGGCGGACCAAGGTCTATGGCTACCATGCGGGGATCCTGGGGCCGACGATCACGGCGAATACCGGTTACACGGTGCGAGTTCGATTGGAGAACAAGCTCGGCCGTAAGACCAATGTTCACTGGCATGGCGTGAACGTGCCCCCAGAGATGGATGGGCATCCGGAACAGGAAGTCGCGCCGGGGAGCACCTTCGAATTCGTACTTCCCATCGAGGTCCGGGCCGGCACCTATTGGTACCATCCCCACCCACATGGACTCACGGCGCACCAGGTCGTCCACGGGCTTGCGGGGTTCTTCATCGTGCATGACGATGAAGAAGCAGCGCTCGGCTTGCCGAGCGGAGAGCAGGATGTCGCTTTCGTGATCCAGGACAAGCGTTTCGCGAGTGACGGGGAATTGGCCTACGCACCCAACGCGGAAGAGGTAATGAGCGGGTACTTTGGCCCGTACCTATTCGTCAACGGCGTGTATAGCCCCGTTCGCTCGGTCGCCACACGTTGGTACCGTATGCGCATTCTCAATGGCTCCACCGCACGGGTGTATAACCTCGCCCTAAGCGACGGTGCTGCTTTTTACGTCATCGGATCGGATGGCAGACTCATCGAGCGCCCGGAAAGCGTCGATACGCTTCTCCTTGCGCCCGGAGAGCGTGCCGAAGTACTTGTAAACTTTTCGTCCTATCCTGTGGGTGCCGGGGTCTACCTGGTGAGCCTCCCCTGACGGGGGCGGTGTGCAAGGGCGCGATAAGTTTCGGATCATCAAGTTCTCGGTCGAACGCAGGGAGCGCGATGCATTTCATTTGCCCGAGGTACTTTCTCGCAGCGTCCCGCACCCATTCGATTCCATCGTCCAGACGCGTCGTTTCGACATCGCCGGAACGGATGAGATGACTGAGCATGCAGGTCATGACATGGGCGGATCGGGCATGCACACGATCGACCACAAGACTTTCGATCTTGAGCGCATCGACGAGCACGTGCGGGCCGGCAGCACGGAAATCTGGGAATTCGATAATTCCGGTGGAGATGAGATCCACCCGATGCACATACATGGCGCGGCTTTTCGGGTCTTTGACCGTATCGGCGGACGTAGCCTGCTCACGGCTACGGAGCGGGGCGTCAAGGACACCGTGCTGGTAATGCCGGGAGAAAAGGTACGATTGCTCGTCACGTTCTCTGCTCATCCGGGCAAGTTCGTTTTTCACTGCCACAACCTGGAGCACGAAGAGGACGATATGATGCTCAACTACAAATCGAGTTGAAGGTAACCAAGCTATGACGATCTCAAACCTTCTGTTGGACAAGGAGGGCCTGACAGACAGAGTTGGCGTAGGGCGCGTGCCCGCGCCTTTCTTCGGCGGTATAGTTTCGTGATGCCCGATTACCGTCGTGGCTACGTACCAGGCGATAGCTTTTTTCACCCCGT
>JACCXJ010000366.1 GCA_013697045.1 Gammaproteobacteria bacterium
GGTACGGTGTTTCACGATCACAGGGACGGAAATGGTTCATGGACGCGCGCTCGTTGGAACCCTGACCGATCCGATCGCCCCGCCCTTGAAAAGTTCCATGCTAAGTCCGACAGGCTGCTAGGTCGCCGCACCTATGCCCGGCAAGCCCGGGAGCCTTCACATGGGGCGGCCCTCGTGTTAGCGTGCGATCAATCGCATCGACCGTCGGCCGACGGCGGCCGGGCGGGTATGTTTGAGGATCCGGTCGCAGTTCCGCCCGTCCGGTGAGACAGGGAGTCCATCGTTCACCAACATAGCTTAGCTGACAAGGAGGTACACATGTACCGCACTCGTTTCTCCCACGTCGCTTGCTCGTTCTTGATGCTCTTGATTGCGTTACCTCTTGCGCTCCGAGACGCCGGGGCGGGCACGCGGCTACCAGAGCGGCTCGTGGAGCAAGAGGCGCCGCCGCCGGGTCTGTCCAGCCTGCCGATCCAGGCCCAGGCCTCGATCTCCGCGGCCCTCGGCCGGGACCAGCGCGCCTACCATGCCCAGCGGGAGGGCCGCGCCTGGCGACTCGAGAATCCCAAGCACGGGCTGCGCGCGGACTTCACCACTCACGGGGTGGAGGTGCGAAGCGGTGCCGCGCGTTTCGGATTGCGACTCACCGGGCTCGGGCGCGGGGCGCGGCTCGAAGCCGTCGCCGCGAGCAAGCCCGAGGCGAAGTCGAACCGCATCGACTACCGGCGCGGTGCCCTCCGCGAATGGTACGTGAACGGGCCGCTCGGCCTGGAACAGGGTTTTACGCTCGATTCACCACCGGCGCGCAAGGGAAGTGAGGCGCTCACCTTGGCGCTGCGTCTTTCGGGCGATCTTTCCGCCGTGCCGGATCCCCGAGGAGATGGCATGGCACTTCAGACACGCGGGGACGCCACGGCGTTGCGTTATCGAGGGCTCGTCGCCTGGGATAGCACGGGACGCACGCTGCCCGCCTGGTGGCAGGGGCAAGGCAGCGAGGTCTGGCTGCGCGTGGACGACGCGGGGGCCCGCTATCCCCTTACCATCGACCCGATCTTCGAGGACGCCCGGCTCGTCGCTTCGGACGGAGCGGCAAATGACTTGTTCGGCAGCTCGGTAGGTATAGACGGCGACACGGTGGTCGTGGGGACGTTCGGCGATAACACGAGCCAGGGCTCGGCCTATGTGTTCGTCAGGCCGGCGGGAGGGTGGGCGGGGATGCTTCAGGAGAACGCCAAGCTCATTGCCTCGGACGGAGCGACGGATGATTTCTTTGGCCAATCGGTGGCCGTGAGCGGAGATACGGTGGTCGTGGGGGCCCTGTTTGGCGACGTCGGCAACAACATCGCCCAAGGCGCCGCCTATGTGTTCGTGAAGCCCGCTGGTGGATGGGCCGGGCCGCTCCCGCTCCAAGAGAACGCCAAGCTCACCGCTTCCGACGGGCAACCGGTCGACTTCCTTGGCGATTCAGTCGCGGTGAGCGGAGACACGGTGGTTGTGAAGGATATCTTCGGTGACGTCGGCGAAGATCAAGACCAAGGCTCGGCGTATGTGTTCGTAAAGCCCGCTGGGGGATGGACCGGGCCGCTCCAAGAGAACGCCAAGCTCGTCGCTTCGGACGCGGCGGCGAACGATCTCTCCTTTACCACGTTAGGCGAATCAGTGGCCGTGAGCGGCGATACGGTGGTCGTGGGGGCCGCGGGCGATGACGTCGGCACGAATACCGACCAAGGCTCGGCCTATGTGTTCGTGAAGCCCGCTGGTGGATGGGCCGGATTGCTCCAGGAGAATGCGAAGCTCACCGCTTCGGACGGGGCGGCGGACAACCGCTTCGGTGTTTCCGTAGACGCTAGCGGGGACACGGTGGTGGTCGGTACATTCTTCGCCACGTCTCGACCAGCCTATGTCTTCGTGGAACCGCCCGGGGGTTGGGCGGGGGCGCTCCATGAGAACGCCAGGCTCACCGGCTCGGACCAGCTGACCAGTTTCTCCGTGGCGGCCAGCGGCGACACGGTGGTGGTTGCACCCAATGTGTACTTCAAACCCGCAGGCGGCTGGGCCGGGGTGCTGACGGAGAATGGACGACTCACGCGCTCGGATGGCTCGCCTGTCTTCTCCTTGGCCGTGGACGTGGACGGCAACACCGCGGTCGCGGGGTTTTGCGACAATACGCCTCAAGGACAAGGTTCTGCTTGCGTGTTCGAGGGCTTGGAGACGGACACGTTCGAAGCCGAGCCCGCTGTCACGCGCACCGACTGCAAGACCGCCGGGTGCAGGATCCCCATTACCTGCAACCTCTCGCAGAACTGTAAGAACAGCATCAGGCTGCTGGTGCGCCGCCGTGATGTCCGGCCGCGCGAGGAGGCGCGGGCGAAGGCGCCCCGGATGGTCCCGATCGCTTCCGCCGTCGCGACAATTCCGCCGGGTGCGACCAAGCCCGTGACGCTCAAGCTCACGAATTCCGGTAGAAAAATTGTTAGGAACAACAGAAAGAGGAAGCTCACGGGCGTGATCCAGATCAGCAACGGGACCGCCTTCGCCACGACCTCGGTCAAGATCCGGTTGAGATAACGAGCGATCCGCAGGTGCTGCGCCGGTCAGGCCTCAACTGATCCAAGGTGTGTTCAGTTACGCCCGGGCCCGACACCGGGCCCCCCCGCCTCCACCGTCCGCAAAAAGCGCGGACAGGGGTGGGGGATCCCGGTTCCCTCCCCTGCGTAGCTGGTCTTTACCCACAAGTTGATCGCGCACAAGGGGTCGGCGACATTTTCGAGCAGGCGATCGGGAGGGGCTCAGTGGTAGAGATGGTAGGCGAATTCGATGTCGGCCAGGCGTGCCATGCCGCG
>JACCXJ010000374.1 GCA_013697045.1 Gammaproteobacteria bacterium
ATGACAAGTGGCAAGGTCTGTCCCATGCGTAAAATGAAAAACCACGGCTTTGCTTTTCAATGTGTTAGGCACGCCGAGCACGTGAAATCGACGGTTTGGAAGGGCCAGTTGCGAAAGTTGGGCTAGGCGCCATCGGCGCGGGCGCGGTCGCCGGCGCATTTCTCCTCCCGCGCCTGCGCGCCTAGCTCTCTCGCGATACGCTCGTCGCGATCGCGACGCTGCTCTACGCGCTCGCCACCTTGGCGCTCGCGCACCTGCGCGATGTCGTTCTCCTCACGGGCGCGATGCTGCTGATGGGTGCCGCCTGGGTCATGGTATTGTCCTCGCTGCAGGTATCGGTGCAGACCGCCCTGCCAGAGTGGGTGCGCGCTCGCGGTCTGTCGTTGTATCTGGTGGTCTTCATGGGAGGCATGGCGGGCGGCAGCCTTCTATGGGGCCAGCTCGCCACGCAAACGGATCTCGTGATTGCGCTCGAGACCGCGGCCGGCGGGGCGCTCGCGGGCGTCCTCATGACCCTGCCGTTCCGGATCGGTCTTCACGAAGCCGTGGACCTCGCGCCTTCAGCGCATTGGCCGCAACCGCATGTTGTGGACGCGGTTGAGCCGCACCGCGGGCCAGTGATGGTGACCGTGGCGTATCAGGTGCAGCCTGGGCTCACGGACACTTTTCTGCGCTTGATCCACGCGCGCCGTCGCCTGCGTCAGCGCGATGGCGCCTTTTGTTGGAGCGTGTTTCGGGACGCGGCCGATCCCTCGCGGTATCTCGAGTGCTTCCTGCTCGGGTCCTGGATCGATCATCTGCGCCAGCACGAGCGAGTGACCGTGGAGGACCGAGAGCTTCAGACGCAGATCAGGGCTTGCCTCGAAGCCGGCAGCGAGCCCGTCGTTGACCACTACCTGGCGCCGGAGCCCAACGCGAAGCTCTGAGCGGAGGTGCGTCGGTCGCGAGTCGTGACGAGGTTTCTGGTGTTCGCTGTGCTCGCGTGCACAGGGCTCGCGCGCGCGGCCGAGAAGGCCCCGGAGTACCAGAAGCTTCGCTACGGGGAAGATTACGGGTACTTGCGTTCTCCGGACGCGCGCCGTGATTTCTTCGATCCGATCAAGTACATCCCGATTAGCAGTGACGGCGCGGCCTATCTCTCGCTCGGCGGGCTGCTGCGCGAGCGTTACGAATACCAGAGCAATCCGCTCTGGGGAGACGGGTCGCAGGATCGCTCCGGTGTGTTCCTGCAGCGCTACATGCTGCACGCCGATCTTCATCTCAGCGCGCACGGGCGAGCCTTCGCGCAGTTCCAGAGCGCGCTGGCGAGCGGGCGCCGCGGGGGACCGAGCCCCGTGGACGAGGACGAGCTGGATCTTCATCAGGCCTTCGCCGACATCGCGCTAGGCATCGGTGGGACGCTCGCGCTGACTCTGCGCGCCGGCCGGCAAGAGATGGCCTACGGCTCCGCGCGGCTCATCGACGTACGGCAGGGTCCGAACGTGCGTCGCAGCTTCGACGCCGCGCGGGTGCTCTTGCACGCCGGCGGCTGGCAAGTGGACGGCTTCGCCGCCCGGCCCGTGCTGAGCGGGGGCGGCGTATTCGACAGTCGACGAGACCCCAATCAGGCGCTTTGGGGCGTTTACGGGTCGGGTAAGCCGAGCGGCCTGCGCGGCGCCGCCCTGGATCTGTACTGCCTGAGTCTCAATGACGGACTGTACAGTCCTGCCGGTGCGCTGATCCGGGGGGCCGGCGGTAGTCGCGCCCGCTACGTCGGGAGCGCAGTCTCGCTGGCGGCCGACTGGCAGATCACCCGGCACCTCAATCTCACGACGATCTATGCGCATGCGTTCCCTGGGCAATTTATACGCGACACAGGCCCGGCCGAGTCCATCGACTTCATCGAGACCACGTTCACCTTGACGTTCTGATGGCTCGTGAGCCTGCGACTATCGAGAGCCATCAGGGAGAACTTATCGAAGAGCTACTGTCCTCAACGTATAGAACGTGCATTTAGTGACGACGGCTTTAACTATCCGTGTCCTTCCGGTGGGTGTGCTTGACACCCTAATACGGGAGTTTCGCAAAGATCGACCATAGGAGAAGGACGCCGAAAACCAAGGATGACAGCGACAAGTGCGGGAAAGGTGATGGGCACTGTGCGGCGCTGCATACCAGTCTCATCGAGATGTCTCCAGCACCCGTGGCCGGTTCACGCGAGTGCGTTCGCGAGATCGGCGATGAGGTCGTCGACGTCCTCGATCCCGACCGACAGACGCACGAGGCCATCGCTGATCCCGAGCGCCTCACGGGTCTTTGGCGGGATGGCGGCGTGGGTCATGGTGGGCGGGTGCCCAATGAGGCTCTCGACGCCGCCCAGGCTCTCGGCGAGCGTGAAGAGACGGCAGCGTTCGAGGACCCGCCTGGCTTCCGCCAGCCCGCCTCCGAGCACGGCGCAGAGCATGCCGCCAAAACCGCGCATCTGACGCCGGGCGAGCGCGTGCTGCGGGTGACTCGCGAGTCCTGGATAATGCACCTTTTCCACCTTGGGATGTCTTTCCAGCCAATCGGCAATGGCGGCGGCGTTGTGGCCGTGGCGCTCCATGCGCAGGGCCAAGGTCTTGATCCCGCGCAATGCGAGAAAGGCGTCGAAGGGACTGGCGATGGCGCCGGCCGCGTTTTGCAGAAACGCCAGGCGCTCGGCCAGTTCCTCGGTCGCGGTCACGACCACCCCGCCCACCATGTCGGAATGGCCGTTGAGGTATTTGGTCGCCGAGTGCACCACCAGATCGAAGCCGTGCTCGATGGGACGCTGGGCCCAAGGCGTGGCAAAGGTATTGTCCGCCACCGTGAGGATGCCGCGTGCCCTCGCGATCTCGGCGACCATGGCGAGGTCCACGAGCTTGAGGAGCGGGTTGGTCGGGGTCTCCACCCAGATCATGCGCGTCTCCGGGCGCAGTGCCGCCTCGATCGTCGCGCGCTCGCGTAGATCGGTGTAGGTGAAGCAGAGGCCCGCGGAGCGGTGCCGAACCTGTTCGAACAGCCGGTAGGTCCCGCCGTAGAGGTCATCGACGCTCAGCACGTGCGCGCCGGCGTCGCAAAGCTCGAGCACGGTGGCTATCGCCGCCATGCCCGAGGCGAAGGCGAACCCCGCGCGCCCGCCTTCGAGGTCCGCGACGCAACGCTCGTAGGCCAGCCGCGTGGGGTTGGCGGTGCGCGAATAGTCGAACCCCTTATGCACACCCGGGCTCTGTTGCACATAGGTCGAGGTCGCATAGATGGGCGTGATCACGGCGCCGGTCGCGGGATCCGGGGGTTGGCCGGCATGGATGGCGCGCGTGGCGAATCCCTGGGAAGGAGAGTCGGGCATGGGATGAGCTCCCTTAACCTAAATCGGGTTAATGCACGCCTCGGCGCAGATAATTGATGAGGTCGATGCGGGTGATGAGCCCCAGGAATCTGTCACCCTCGCATACGATGGGGACCATGCCGCTCTCGAGCAGGGGCAGCACCTCGGCGAGCGGTGTAACGATCTGCACGGTTTCGAGCCGTGTGCTCATCACCGACCCCACGCGGTCCTGGAAACGCTCCTCGTGACCGTAGACGGCGAGGAGCAGATCGGACTCGTCGATGATGCCGACGATGCGCTCGCCCTCCAGCACCGGGAGTTGTGAGATGTCATAGAGCTTGAAGCGCCCGTAGGCCGTGAGCAGGGTGTCCCCGGCACCGACGGTGATCACCGCGCGATCGGCATACAGCCTAGAGATGAGGTCGCGCAGATCGCCGTGTGGCTCACGCTCGATGAAACCCTGGTCGATCATCCAGTATTCATTGTACATCTTGGACAGGTATTTGTTGCCGCTGTCGCAGACGAAGGTGACCAC
This sequence comes from Gammaproteobacteria bacterium, assembly GCA_013697045.1. Taxonomy (GTDB): domain Bacteria; phylum Pseudomonadota; class Gammaproteobacteria; order JACCXJ01; family JACCXJ01; genus JACCXJ01. The sequence continues at coordinate 3,864 of JACCXJ010000374.1, forward strand.
GCGCTCCGGCCGGCTGCGACCCCGGCAATACTGGAGCGCCGCGGCCACGAGCGTGCCCGAGGACGAGCCCGGGAAAATACCCTCTTGTCGTAACAAGGCACGGGCGGTCGCGAAGCTCTCGGCATCCGTGATGGTGTAGACGTGCCGTACCCGCGAGAGGTCACAGATGAGCGGGATGAAGTCCTCCCCGATCCCTTCGACCAGCCAGGAACCCGCCCGGCCGAGGGTGCCGGTCCTGACGTAATCGGCCAGCACCGAGCCCGCGGGATCGGCCAGCACCATGTTCACCTCGGGTGCGACCCGACCGAAAAAGCGCGACAACCCTGTCAGGGTGCCGCCGCTGCCGACGCCGCACACCACGGCATCGAGCTCCCCATCCATCTGGCGCCAGATCTCCGGGCCCGTGCCTTCCTCGTGGGCCGTGGGGTTGGCGGGGTTGGCAAACTGGTTGACGTAGAAGGAGCCGGGGGTCTCCCGCTCCAAACGCTCGGCAACGTCCTGATAGTATTCCGGATGCCCCCGGCCGACATCCGAGCGGGTCATCACGACCTCTGCCCCCAGGGCCTTCAGGTGGAAGATCTTCTCCTGGCTCATCTTGTCGGGGATGACAAGGCGCAGGCGATAGCCCTTCCGTACGGCGACCAGCGCCAGGGCGAGTCCGGTGTTGCCCGCCGTCGCCTCGATCAAGGTGCCACCGGGGCGGAGCTTCCCCTCCCTCTCCGCCGACTCGACCATGGCCAGCGCGATGCGGTCCTTGATCGATCCGCCGGGGTTCTCATTTTCCAGCTTCACGAACAGGCGGCAGGGGCCGGCGTCCAGTCGAGTCACTTCGACGAGGGCCGTGTTGCCGATGCGCTCAAGGATATTCATGCCGCGGTGCCTCCTGGATCGGTCGATAGCCAGCCGCATCCGGCGGCACAGGTCGAGGGGGATACCCAGGATCCTACCGGAACGCGCGCGTGGGGGTGGCTCGACCTCTACGGCAGAGATCATATACCAGGCGGGTCCGGAGCACAGGCCGATGCCCGGGAAGGGATCCGAGGCTCAATTGCGGATGACTATAGGTATCCCGGAGGGAGAAGGGAAAGGACTATACCGATTTGAAATGTGTTTGGCCCGGTTGTTTGGCCAGGTGTTCAACCGGCGCCGCTGGCCCTTGCCAACAGAGCGCGCGCAGGGCGCCCTGACCGTTCGAGATCGCGCAGCAAGGCGTTCGCAAGACGCGCCGCTTGTTCGCGGATCTCCGGCACGGCGGTGGTTTCCCAGAGCATGCCTTTTTCCGGCGGGCCGAGCGTATACAAGTGGCGGGACGCACAGCCGGCGGCGTCTAACAGAGCCCCGTTCGAACCGGTGGCGAGCCCGAGGCCGAGGGGGTCCGGATGGACCAGGCCGCGGTCGAGCAGATCGTTGATCAGCCGGCTTTCCAGCTTGCGGTAATCGCTTTCGGACCCGGAGCAGTTCACCACGGCATCGACGCGGAGCAAACTGACCTCATCGAGGCCGCGCCGCCTGATCACTACATCGACGCCATTCCCGTCCTCCCGATAACCCATGACGCGGCCGACATGGCGGACCAGTTGCCCGGACTGAGTCAGTATCTGCAAGTGGTCGCCCACGAATGGCGCGAGCCGATGCCGGTGACAATCCCAGAAGGGGCGCAGGTGGCGCAGGAAACGCCGTTGCTCCGCCAGTGGCAGGCTCGCCCACAAGCTCGGCGTTGCCGGCCGCAGGGCGTCGATGGCGGCGCGCCAGTCACAGCGCTGGGATCGGATGTAATGACGGATGTGGCGTAGCCAAGCACCGACCGTCCTCGGCCAGGCCTCCGCGGCGATGCTGAAATCGACGGGTGCAGCCGGGCGATGCGCCTGAGGCCAAACCCCGCGTCGGGACAGCACGTGCAGGGTCCCGCGGTAGCCGGCCTCGCTCAGCGTAATGGCCCAGTCGGCCATGGTGAGGCCGCTGCCGATGGCGAGGCAGGACCGCGTCTCCATCAGGGCCGCCAGCACCTCCGGGCCCCAGGGATCGCCGTGATAACGGTCGCTTTCATAGAACGACCGATCGGCCACATTGGGATCGCCGGGATGAAAATTACCCAGGGCCAGGACCACCCGCTCGACCTCGTGGCGCTCACCGCCGGCCAGACAGACACTGATTCCACGTGGCCCTCGCTTGACACCTACCGCCTCGCCGGTCTTGCGTTCCAGCCGCACGCCGGCGGGTGCCCCGCGCTCGGCTTCATCGAGCACCCCGCACAGGTAATCCCCGTAGGCGCGCCGCGGTAGGAACGACGCCGAGGTGATCGCCGTGACCCAGGGGGGATTGATCAATCGATGCTCACGCGCCCTGGCCCAGCGGAGAAAGTGCTCCGCGTCGTCGGGGAACGCGCTCATCTTGGCGGCGGGCACGTTCAGGAAATGACAATCCCGGACCGTGCTGTAGGCGACCCCTCGACCGAATTGGTCGGGGACGCGTTCGATGAGTCGCACCGTGAGCGGGCCCGTGGCTTTCCTCAATAGGTGCGCCGCGACCAGCGTGCCGCTGAATCCAGCGCCGACAATGGCGATCTCCATGGGGAACGACCTATTCGCAGTACCGGCGGCCGGCGATGCAAAGACGGGCCCACTACTCCCGCAGCAGAACGGTAGCATGCCTCGGTATGCCCCGAGCGCACGGCGATGCCCTCGCGATTGAGCGCCTTCCCGACATCCTCGGTGCGGAACCCCTGGAGCACGCAGGAGAGGACGCCGGCCTTCTCCGGTGCGGTGCCGATGAGGCGTAGGCCGGGTATGCTCGTCGGCCTCTCCACCTGATCCCACCTTCGCGCCCCGGCACCGGTCCGTGCCCTGCCAACGACGCGGTGCTTGACATAACGCATGCGGCTGCTGCACAATGTTTATCCGGCGGAGACATGCGAGTCAGCGTACGCTCTGGGGAGAGCGCAGACAAAGCAATAGCGACAAGGAGGCCTGTTGATAATACAAAGAAGCTCGCCCATCAAAGCCAAACCTACCGTAAGACAGTGGCGGAAAGCCACGGATCTCCCGTTCCTTTTCCCAAGATAGCCGAGCGGCCGAAGTGATATCGTGAACGTCACATACGGGAGGGCAGCTTTTTATTTGTTGCCAGCGCAAACATTGGCAGCTTCTCGTCAACTGCTATTTTGGAAGAGAGAACAAACCTTGATCGCAGACACACCTTTCGCCGGTTGATTACCACCGACAGATGTAACCATCTGCGTGTCGTGATTAGATTCTTTCACCGTGACTTCTTTGTATTTGGCAAAGAAGTTTCGTGCATTCGGTTGCGGCCAGAGGCCGCGATAGGACATAAGGAGTATTAAAATGGATGCCAGAGAGCAACTGACTGAAATTCTTGAGCAGCTGAAACAAATTAACCGACGTTTAGTCGACCTTGAACAACGAACCGAGGACATTGGCGCGTCGCAACAGCAGATCGCTAAGCGCGTCGAAGAAACGCTAAACGAGCGTTTTGAGACTTTACGGCAGGAAAACGATAGACGCTTCGAAGAGCTTAAGGAGCGTCTCTCGCTTCAGATGGACTATGTAGCTTTCTTGCGGACTCAAGTGATTGGCACAGCAACGCCAAAGCCGGTGGAGCGGGTAGCGAGCGGTCACAGTCTTGTGGAGCCTAGCGGCACGTTCCGCCGAGCAAGACCGTACCGTCGTTAAGCGGAGCTCTGTTAGTCGTCATTCTAGCAAGGTCACGCTCGTGGCAAATGCATTTCGAACAATCGGCGCTGGCACTCATCGCTACATTGTGCTAGAGAACCTTTCTAAGGCGCTACGCTACATCGTAAGACTATTACGCTCCTATACGCTATGGTTTTTCATAGAAATACCCCGCCGCATTCGGTATCGCCTCGCCCGCAATGCAGAAACCGTAGCTTACTTTTGGGTAGCAGTATGCCGCGGGGTCATCCGCCGGCTCTCCCTTCATTTGGACGGCCGCTCTAAACGCCCGCCGTTCCTCCTACGCGTCGATTCCAGGAAGCGCATCAGAGGGTTAAGCCGGCTTAGCCCCAACTGCGAACCATTCTGGGATTGCCCAAAACGCGGGCCACCCGTCGCAAACCGGCGAGGGAAAACACAGCCGGGACTGTATCTATGGCCGGACCGGCTTCGCTGGCACTTCTTCTACATGGGGTTAGTGGCATCTGGCCCAACAGCCATTATTGTTAAGGGGGTCTCCACTTAGCTGTAGTATATACTCAACAGGCACCCTCAAGGACATCATCGCCAAGCCCTGACCCCAATATCTTGTAGTCACTGCAGCTAAGTGGAGACCCCCATTTCTTGTTTGGCGAGCCTGGCGGATGCCATTCGAACCGGGGGTCCCGCTCGAACACTATCTCCTCCATGGTCTTGTGGTAACGTTCCCGTTCCTTCTACTATCGTGGTTACTTCCGGCGCTTGTCTACTCTGTGTTCCGGATCCCTGTGCTGGACGAACTGTGGGAAAGCTGGCCACCATTCTCGACGCCTTGGTTGAAGCCTTGGTTTCAAGGTATACCGCAGATCAGTTATGGCAGTGCGAGATCTAACTGCCGTCATCGAGTATGTGCATACATCCCGCCTATTTCGACGCAATGGGATGCAGTCTATTGGAGTCCACGGGGTAATCCGCACAAAACCCTGCTGAAGGCGGCTATCGCTTATTTCTACCGCGATACTACAGAAGAAGGTAGGGCTCCGACGATTTGGCATGAACAGGCGTTTGGGCGATGGCTCGTATTTTGGCTAACGCCCATTTGCGGCGGATATATCGCGTTGTTACTGTTACTACCTCTAGCCTCCTTTTCCGGCGTCCTATGCCAACCTGCCGTTAAGGTGGGTCTATACGCAGCTATATGGGTATGGATGGTGTACGGAGTTTTTTACGTTCGCAACGAATCTGCCGAGCTCCTGCGATGGGGTACTCGACGCCCTAACGATTATCGTTACATGCCCCCGGTCCTTGGCGCACAGCTAAAAACTCTGTCCCCGGTTGCATTGAAGTTAACGAGCGTGCACGTTACCGCAGTTTTTGGGCTGATCAACCTAGTCGGTATTGTCGCATACCTCTCATTCTTCCGGACCTTATGCCATTAGATGGTAGGCACCGGTGGTAACAGCTTCACATTCAGACTCGAGCGTTGACGCGCTAGCCCTTTACTTTCTTTGTTGGCTCGATGCGATTGAGCGTTTAGACACGGTTCTGCTAGAAGTGAGGCACCTCCAGCAAAACATCATTTACTTGCTCCGCTGCCCCGCGTTATACCATCCGTTGCGCTATGAAGAAAACTTTCTACGGGGCTGGGATGGCTGGGAAATGCTTGCGGACACGACGTTAACGCAGTCGACGATAAGACAGCTTCCTTGGTGTTGGGTCCTCACTTACCCGCTAGCCCCCCCAATGCACACCGACATCACAAGCTTCAGCAATGCGTGGCAGGGTCTATCGGCGAAGCACAAACCTGAATATGAGAGACGCGGCGAACAAATCAGCACGAGTATTTCCGACATCCTCGACGAATTAGTGGGCGACGGCCGTTGGAATAGCGACCAACGAGCACATTACTTTCGTCTTCATGCTATACAGGAACTCAAACGTCAGATTGTCCTCGATAAAGTCATCTTATGCCGAGAAGGGCTTCGGATCTTTGTTAGTCCAATTGCGCCAGGGGGCCCCGCCTGCTCGCGTTTTTTGCTCCTCCGGTCCGCGGTTCTTGCACGGGCGAGGGAGTATGTGGCGAGGCTGGGGGACCATTTGAACGCATTTGCTCATAGCCAAGATTACGGACTCCACGATCACCCTCGCCCCGGTGTGCAGCGGCGACGCGACCAGCATATGTACATTGTGCACCTGCGAGACCGCTGTCGTAATATCGCGATAGAGATGTCGCTATTGGTAGCTAAGCTAAAGAGCGAGCCCGATCCCGAAAGCCGGCCATTAGTGTTCCACCGTTGGCAGGAAACTTTCACCTCGCAGAATTACACCTTTGAAAACGAACTTCGACTAGAGGAACCCGATGCGATCGTACTACCATACACGAAATCCAAGCGTCAGCATTATGTCAACACCTCTTATTGGATGCCGGAACGTCCGGACCTTCAGAGCGTGATCGCACACGAGGTAGCGCATACTGTAATCCGCGAACGGTTTTCAGACCTACCACCCCAAGCTTTAGACCGCGACCAGGGTAGCTTCAGTCGCCTCCTTAAGGAACTTAACCAATGCCTTGAGGTATTCGACGCTCATCGAGACCACACGGATGCACCTGAACCGCTGCGGGAGCTAGCAGTAGACCTTCTAGCCACCGCGATTAAAGGTCCGGCCTACGTTTACGCTTTGTTCTTGGAACTCGTCGGCGCTGGTACCGAAGACCTGTTTGCAGCCGGGGAATCGGGTGATCGTTTCGAACTCGATATGATCGACTATTTGGAAGGCATCACGGGCGACTACGGTCAGATCCGCGACTGGTACTTCCGACTACATGTGGTCTGCGCCTGGCTAGAGGCGATCTTCCCATTCGAGCCCTTGCGCGCGGCGGGCGACAAAGCGCCTCCTCTAGCGCAACGCTTAATCAAAGCGTGTAGATTGATTCTTGATAACTTGCTGAAGTTTCTCGATCAAATAGCCGCGCCTCGTGCACAAACGGCCGTGTATTGGGAGGGGCTGGGCGAGCGACTGTGCACTATCGTGCGGCAGTCCCGGGCTGCGCGTGAAACAAAAAGCTGGCTACAGGAGCGGGAACGAGACGACCGAGTCAAAACGTGCGGTGGGTGGGACAAAGGTAATCGCCGCTTTCCACGGTCTACGCGGACACTGCACTGGAGAGTACGTAACTTTCTCGTGGATGGCCTTCGCGACAAAAAGGAGGGCTTGTTGCACGAGCTGTATTTGCTGAGGCCAGAAGATAGTGAGCGTGTCGAGTTTAAAGATAAAGGTAAACGGATAGGACGGATTAATAGGCACTTTAGAGATATATACGCCTTGGCTTTAGACGTCGCAGCAGGAGAAGCAGAGCCCAAATTAAAAAGCCCGACGCTGTTTCGAAGGCTATACGACATTCCATGGCAATGTGGAATGATGCGCGGGCTTGATTTTATGGATGACAAGTCCATACTCCGACGACTATCTATAGGGGGCCAGGAGGACCGTACTGAATGGCTGTGGCAGATGCATTATCACGCCGCCTTGGGTCGGGAACTCTATCAAGTCGCGCTTGACTTTTATGCCCACGACGTCGGGTCCGCCTCGGAAAGATTAACAGAGGCGATACGGGTAGTAGCGGCGGCGGCGGAACACAAAGGATCGCTTAAGGAGAAGATCGCAGGATGGCTTGGAAAATCGGAAGGGGAGCGTAACGAACGCATCAAGGGCATCAACAACCGTACCGATAAAGCCAGAAGGCGAAAAGCTGTCGCCAAGCTAACGGACGATTATTCAGCACGAGAGCTAGCAGCGGCTTTCCGTACTAGCCAATCAGAACAAACAAGGAGATCGCTGGAGAAACTACAAGGTCACGAGCTAACAGCCCTTCAGGGAATTTTACGTAGCAACGGGATCCCACCCGATGAGCAACGATATCTCGCGCCGCTTTTGTCTTTCCTTGAAGTTAGGCTAACAGAAGAATTTCATAGTCAGACTCTTGATATTTTGTCCTATCGCGACCAACTTTTCGAATACGACGAATGCGATGACGCAACGGATGAGCGGCATCATATAAAGGAGAAACGATTTACGCCTATCCCAGCTTACATGCTGACTCGCATCTGCACGGCGGGCTCATATACCCAGTACGATCAGTATGCGATGCCGCTTAAGGAGAGCATCTGGCCCTGGGAGACCACCGAGAGGTACCGTTGGCACAAATGGTGTTCGCTAAAGGGCGAAGGGGGACGCCATGTTGCCAAAGACAGGAATGAAAAGCTAGGCTCGGGAGTGTGGGATAGTTATTACACACTCTTGGGTAGGTACGACGTGCTTTCTATAGGACAAACGAGACCAATGTCGCGCTCCTGGATCCCGCAGTTCGAAAAGCGGGATGGCTGCGAGTCACATGAGAAGTACCCGAGTTTCTTTACCCGTCGCGAATTGGTGATCCCTTTGCGGCTGCGCTCGGATGAATGGGGTGACGCGGCCCACACGGACGGTTCGGATAATGGCGATTGGGATAATATTGTGGCCGTAATGTCGATAGCACTTAACCGTGCTTCGGCCCGGCTCGATTTTATCCACCGAACCTTGAACATTAATTGGTGCGAGGGCAACCTACGCCCTACCGATCGCGCTTACCTTAGCGATGGCTGGGGCGACGTCATTCTTGTCTCGACTGGGGAGCCGAAGGATCGCTTATCGAAGATTTTTGATTTACAGGAGATGCTTTTCGAGGATTTTCAGGTTGAACGTACGGAACTGATGTTAACACCCCAGTGCGTTGCTGAGGCCGCTTTACACAAAAGTTATTATGTTCGGGTAATCACACGTCTCATGAACGACCGTACAACTGGTGAGGACAATAAGGAGTTTATTGCAAACCTAAAAAGCGACGTCCCGTGTGTGTTGGCTCGCATACCCGGCCTGAGCGACTATGATTTTCGCTTCATAACGCCGGTAGGCGAGAAGCAGGCTAGCAGTCTGTATCAGGGTATACTCCGTGGAATAGTTCAAGGGGACCGTGTGGATCGCTTCAGGACTATTATTGGAGCGCTACAAGATGTAACGAAGGGTACGTCGATGAATTAGTTGATTCGGTATATTTGAAAGTTTTTTCTATCCCAGGCTGGAGCCACCCGCGCTCTGGCAGGCGATGACATCGGAGCACCCGCGGGTATTCCTGATCGACGAGATCGAGAAGGCGCCGCGCGATTTTCCCAACGATCTCCTGCACGAGCTCGACAAGATGGACTTCACCGTCCTCGAGACCAGGAACAGATCGCCACCGACAACCGACAAGGCCCAGCGCCCGACCCGATCGTCTTCATCACCTCGAACAGCGAGCGCCGCTTGCCCGAGCCTTTCCTGCGACGTTGCGTCTACCACCACATCCGCTTCGATGACGAGCTGGTGAATAAAGCGGTCGAGGCGCGCAGGGACGAGTACAAGAACTTGCACCAGGACGTTCTGGAACTGGCAGTGGACATCGAAGACCTGAGGGCGGGCCGTGGCGTCTAGTTTTGGCGCCTTGGCGCCTAGGGGATGCGCCTGACGCGCTCACAACGCCTCGCGGTATCCGACCCGCGCCCGCCCCTGCAACGGTCACGACCACTGCCGCCGTCGAGTGCGTCGCGGCCCGCACCGCCGTGCAGCGTATCGCGTCCGGCGCCGCCCCTGAGCCTGTCTCTGCCGCTCTCGCCGAAGAGCCTGTCGCGTCCGGCGCCACCCCGGACCCTGTCGTTGCCGTCGCCCCCGCAGATCGTATCGCGGCCCCCGCCGCCGAAGATCGTATCGTCGCCGCCAAGGCCGACGATGACATCGCCGCCAGAAGTACCGAAGAGGACATCGGCGTTCTCCGTGCCGGTTACCGTGGCCGGCAGGCCGCGGCAGGTGGGCGCGCGCCGAGGGATGTTCTCGGTACACTCCGAAAAGCTGAAGCGCACGATGCGGGTCGCCCATAGCCCCTGGGCGCCGACGAACTCGTCGGTGTACCAGAAGGTGCAATCGTCGTTCGGGTCGACGCTCATGGCGCTGTAATCGCCCCAGCGGTTGGACGCGGTCTGAGACGACAAGCCGGTCACTACGTTCACCTCGCCTTGCGGGAGGGTCCCGAGCGGATCGCTCGCCAGGCGCCCGGTGTAGCGGATGGAGGGGAAGACGCCGGGGCCGGAGACAGTGTAGCCAAGTCCGATGTCGCCCCGCCCGTCCATGGCGATGCTACCCATCCAGCGATGATCGGCATCGGGGGCATGGGTGCCCTCCTGGAATAACGTCCAGGGCCCGGTAGCCGTCTTGCGCAGCTCGTACCAGCGGATCCCGCCGTGGTCGGTGTTATCGACATCGGTCACGAAATTGCCGACCAGGGTCTCGTGGCTGCCGAAGTTGCGATATTGCGATCGCCACATGACCACCTCACGCAAGGGATCGAGCCTCCGGCCGGTACCCGGTTGGGGAAAGCAATCGAACGACGTCAGACCGCACAGGCCGGAGTCGAACTCCGCTACAGCGACAGTGGTGGCGAGGATGAAAGTCGAGCCGGCGGGATTGGCGAAATCGACGTGGAATTCCCAGATCTCCAGGAAGTCCCGGCTCGGGTCGTTGAGCCCGGGGTTGTGCGCCTCGTCGTCGCGATGGCGTATGAAATAGTTCGGCGCGCCGACCGGCGGCGGCGTGGGACCGTCGAGATCACTCGGTGTCAACGCTTGGAAGTCGAACCCCTGGAGCCGCGTGGCCGTGCGGCGCTGGAAACCGGCCGTCCGGCCGTCGAGCATGCGGCGGCGCTGCAACGCATAGGCCGTCGGTTTCCGCTCGTTGGTCGAGACGTAATAGGCGTCCGGCCACACGGCGTACTTGGGATAGTCCGGAAACCGCGGGACCTCGAAATCGTAGACGAAAAAACCGCCCCGTACCGGATCGGGGGTACGCGAGATGTAAACGCACAGATGATTCCCGGTGGACGCGAATTCGCTCAGGAGCCAACGATCGGCGAGCCCATCGAACAGCACTATGGGGTCTCCGGAACCGTTCACGCAGGCACCGGAACCCGCGGGCGCGAGTGAATCGAGGTCGAAATCGGCCAGCCGGCCGCCGGATTTATCGAAGATCCGCACCCGGCTGCTGCTGCCGCCGTTTACCATCTGGATGTAGTGGTCGGGTCCGACATCGCCCACCGGATCCGGCGGAAACACGCCGGTAAAGCCGACCCCGTCGAAGACCAAGTCGGGTGGATTGAAGACGCGAATCGAGCGGCCGTCACCGCCCCGGGTCTGGGGGGTGAAGAGCGGATCGGGCGGAGAGGTCTCTGGCGAGACCGGCGGCCGGGGGCGCGGATGCACGCGCCTCGGGACCTCGCGGATCGGGTCCCCTCGCTTCCAGGGCGGTGGGTGGGGGAGCTCGCGCACGTCCCCCTCGAAGACGCCCGGTTCGACCGGCGCGCCCTCGACCGCGTCCGGGCCCTCCTCCGGTGCCCGCGGCGGGGACGCGCCGGCCTCGGTCACGAACCCGGCCGCGGCGGCCAGCAGCACCGCGCTGAGCACCGATGTGCCCCTTAGAGCCTTCATCCCGCCCCTCGGTAATCGATGGTCGGCACAAAAAACTGAACTCGGAGCGCCCGGCAGCCTCCAAGGAGAGCTCCATGTCTCAGATCCCCCCTTCGTTCAGGCTCAACCTTCTATTTGGGATTGACTAAACCCTCCCGCTGGCGGGGGGAGGATCGCATTCATCTCCTGGGCGAAGGGGCATGGCGAAAATCCCGCTGCCCCAACCGGCCGGGGGCCTACGATGCCCGCGCGGTCTTCGGGACCGCCTGGCGATCGTGACGCCCCAGCCCGCGTACGAATGCCAGGATCCCCTCGCTCGTCAGACCGGCATCGACCAGCATCTCCTCGCGCGTGCCGTGCTGGATGAGGCGATCGGGCAGGCCGTAGTGGACCACGGGGGTGTGGCAGCCGTGGGCAGCCAGGATCTCGGCGACGCCGCTCCCGGCGCCGCCCGCCACGACGTTTTCCTCGACCGTGACCAGGAGCGCGTGGGATCCCGCCAAATGGAGGAGCATCTCCACGTCCAGCGGTCTCACGAAGCGCATGTTGACGACCGTGGTATCGAGCACCTCGGCCATCTCCAATGCGGGCGCCAGCATGGTGCCGAAGCAGAGGAGGGCGAGTCCGTGCCCCTCGCGCCGCATCTCCGCCTTGCCGAGGGGGAGGGCCGTCATGGTGTTGTTCACCGGGACCCCGGGTCCTTCGCCGCGCGGGTATCGCACCGCCGCGGGACCGTCGTGCAGAAATCCGGTATACAGCATCTGCCGGCACTCGTTCTCGTCGGCCGGCGCCATCACCACCATATGGGGCAGGCAGCGCAGGAAAGTGAGATCGTAGCTGCCGCTGTGCGTGGGCCCGTCGGCGCCCACCAACCCGGCGCGGTCGATGGCGAACAAGACCGGCAGCTTCTGGTTGACGACGTCGTGGATGACCTGGTCATAGGCCCGCTGCAGGAAGGTCGAGTAGATCGCCACCACCGGTTTCTGCCCTTCGCAGGCCATGCCGGCCGCGACCGTCACGCTATGTTGCTCGGCGATCGCGACATCGAAGTAACGATCCGGGAAGTCCTTCTGGAAGCGTACCAGGCCCGATCCCTCCCGCATCGCCGGGGTGATGGCGACGAGACGCGGGTCCAGGGCCGCCATATCGCAGACCCAATCGCCGAACACCTTGGTGTAACTCGGCTTGCTCGGCGCCTTGCTGGCGACGATGCCGCGCTCCGGGTCGAATGGGGTCACGCCGTGGTACTTGACCGGATCGGCCTCGGCCGGCGCGTAGCCCTTGCCCTTCTTCGTGATGACGTGCAGGAGCTGCGGCCCCGGCATCTGGCTCACGTTGCGGATGGTGCCGAGGAGGGTCGGCAGATCGTGCCCGTCGATCGGTCCGATGTAGTTGAAGCCCAGCTCCTCGAACAGGGTCCCGGGGATGATCAGGCCCTTGACATGCTCCTCGGCCCGACGCGCCAGCTCCCAGACCGGCGGCATGATCGAGAGCACCTTCTTGCTGCCCCGCTTCACGGAGGTGTAGAGCCGCCCCGACAGCACCTGAGCGATGCGGTTCGACAGCGCCCCGACGTTGGGCGAGATGGACATGTCGTTGTCGTTCAGGATGACCATGAGGTCGATGGCGAGGTCCCCGGCGTGGTTCATGGCCTCAAAGGCCAGCCCGCCGGTGATCCCCCCGTCGCCGATGACGGCCACGGCCTTGCGCCCCCGGCCCTCGCGCCGGGCCGCGATCGCCATCCCCAGCGCGGCGCTGATGGAGGTGCTCGAATGCCCGACGCCGAAGGTATCGCAGGGGCTCTCGTCGCGCTTGGGAAACGGCGCCAGCCCGCCCCACTGGCGGATGGTCGGCATCCGGTCGCGGCGGCCGGTCAAGATCTTGTGCGGATAGGCCTGATGCCCCACGTCCCACACCAGCCGGTCTTCGGGGGTGTTGAGGACGTAGTGCAGGGCGATGGTCAGCTCCACCGTCCCGAGCCCCGCGGCGAAGTGGCCGCCGCTCTGGCTCACCGAGTCCAGGAGGAAGGCCCGCAGCTCCTCGGCGAGCGCCAAGAGCTCCGATTCCGGCAGGCCCCGGAGATCCCGGGGGGACTCGATCGTGCTCAGGCGCGGGTAGTATTTGTTCATACGCAACAACTCAATCTCGTAAAGCCTACATTATCGATACGCCCCGCCGCTCTTGCAACCAATGCTGCCCGGTGCCGTAGCGTGGCCGCCCAGAGCGTCACCGGGGCCCGGGGCTGTACTTTCCCGAACCGTTACAGTATCGTAATAGGGACCGCGGGCTCGTTCCGCAATTGGTTGATCAAACGCCAAAATCTACCACCAGACTAGGGGAGGATTGGCATGGGCGTTCCCTTGATCCAGCAGTACCGTGTCGCGCGCTATGTGATCGAGCAGAAGCTCCGGGGCCGGCAGCGCTATCCACTCGTGTTGATGTTGGAACCGTTGTTTCGCTGCAACCTCGCGTGCGCCGGGTGCGGCAAGATCGACTATCCCGACGAGATCCTCGACAAGCGCCTGTCGGTCGAGGAGTGCATGGCCGCCATCGACGACTGTGGCGCGCCGATCGTCTCGATCGCGGGCGGCGAGCCGTTGATCCACAAGGAGATGCCCCAGATCGTCCAGGGCTTCATCGAACGCGGGAAGTTCGTGTATCTGTGCACCAACGCGCTGCTCCTGGACCGCCGCATGAAGGATTATCGGCCTTCCCCGTACCTGACTTTCTCCATCCACCTCGACGGGACCCGCCAGCGGCACGATGCGTCGGTGTGCCGCGAGGGCGTCTTCGATACCTGTGTGGCGGTGATCGAGAAGGCACGCGCACAGGGGTTTCGAGTGACCGCCAACTGCACGCTCTTTCAAGGTGAGACCGCCCCGGAAGTCGCCGAATTCATGGATATCGCGATGGCACTCGGGGTCGAGGGCGTGACCATCTCGCCCGGTTATAGCTACGAGCGCGCCCCGCGCCAGGACGTGTTCCTCAAGCGCCGCGCCAGCAAGCAGTTGTTTCGCGATCTGTTCAAGCTCGGCAAATCACGGCGCGGAAAACGCCAATGGTACTTCAACCAGTCGCCCCTGTACCTCGATTTCCTCGCCGGTAACCAGGCCTACGAGTGTACGCCCTGGGGCAATCCCACCCGCAACGTCTTCGGCTGGCAGAAGCCCTGCTACCTCTTGGTGGGGGAGGGGTATGCCAAGACCTACCGGGAGCTCATGGAAGAGACCGAATGGGAACGCTACGGCACCGGGCGCAACCCGAAGTGCAACGACTGCATGGTCCATTGCGGCTACGAAGCGACGGCGGTGAACGATGCCTTCCGCTCGCCGCTCAAGGCCCTGCGGGTCATGCTCGCGGGACCGCGCACCGATGGGGACATGGCGCCCGAGCCCGCGATCGTCTATCGGGAGGAACCCTTGCCCCGGCCGCACCTGGTAGGCAAGGGCCCCGGGACCGTAGCGACGATCGCCGCGCCGGTCTCGCGCCACCGCAAGGCCAGCGGCTAGCGGACGCCGCGTCGCGCCCGTCCCGGTACCGCTCCCGTGTCTTGGTGGTACGTGGTGCTGCCGGCGTGCGTCATGTGGCTGTGCGTGCTGATTGCGCCCTGGCGTCCCTGGACCACCGACGAGTCGCTGGACGCGCCCGGCGGAGGGGAGGACGTCGATCTCCGGGATGTGACCGTCCTGGTTCCGGCCCGCGACGAGGCCGGGCAGATCGGCACGACGCTAGCTGGGCTGAGGCGCCAGGGGCGGGGGTTCCAAATCATCCTCATCGACGATCAATCGACGGACGGCACCGCGGCGGTGGCGCGTGCGTGCCGCATCGAGGGTCTGGAGATCGTGTACGGGACGCCCCCGCCTCCCGGTTGGAGCGGCAAGCTATGGGCCTTGCACCAGGGGCTCGCATGCGTGCGCACCGAGCGGGTACTGCTCCTCGATGCCGATGTCGAGCTGCTCCCCGGGATCCTCCCCGCACTCCGCGCCAAGCTGCTGGAGGACGGTCGCCATCTGGTGTCCCTCTTGGTCTCACTGCGCATGGACAACCTCTGGGAGCGGTTCCTGATGCCGGCCTTCGTGTACTTCTTCAAGCTCCTCTACCCCTTCCGTCTGTCCAACTCGCCGGCGATACCGTTCGTGGCCTGTGCCGCCGGCGGGTGCATCCTCCTGGAGGCGCGTGTCCTGCGAGAGATCGGCGGGTTCGCGGCGATTCGAGACGCGCTCATCGACGACTGCGCCCTGGCCGGGCGCGTCAAGAAGCGGGGGTTCCATACCTGGATCGGGTTGACCCATTCGGCCCGGAGCTTGAGGCCCTATCCCTCGCTGCAGAGCATCTGGGACATGGTGGCGAGAACGGCCTTCACGCAGTTGCGCTATTCCCCTCTGTTGCTCGTCCTCTGCACCATGGTGATGCTGTGCGCTTTCGCGGCGCCCGTCGCGGCGCTGGTCTCGGGGGAGTGGCCGGTGGCGGCGGTCGGCGCCCTGACGCTCGTCATGGCCATGGTGAGTTACCGGGCCGTTCTCAGGTATTATGGGCTCCCCCTCGCCTGGGTGCTGGCCCTGCCGGGGGCGGGGTGCTTGTTCCTTGGGATGACGTGGAGCTCCGCGATCCGCTACTGGCGGGGTCGGCGATCGCAGTGGAAAGGCAGGCAGTACGGTACCGACGAGGCTCTGGCAGGCGCGCTCGAGGACACCCCTGGTTAAAGACACCGGCGTCCCTTGCGATACCTACTGCTGCTCGCGGGGATTGCGGCGTCGCTCTGGTGGACCGCGATATCTGCTCTGAGACGGGAATGTTTCTTATGATGATGAACGGCTACCGAGCGCTGACGCGCGTCCTGATTTTTGCGACGGTACTCGTTTTGGGTGCCGATCTGCAGGCGGGAACGGCAGAGGCCAAGTCGGTGGTCGAGAAGCTCCATACGACGCTCCTGAATGTCATGAAGCGTGCCGATGCCCTGGGATATTCCGGTCGCTATGACGAGCTCGCTCGCGTGGTCAGTGCCAGCTTCGATTTCGACACCATCGGGCAGCAGCTCTTGGGCCGCTATTGGGCGGGGCTCAATGCGGATCAGAGAAAGCTGTTTGTCGAGACCTTCACGGAGCTCAGCACGGCGACCTACGCGGCGCGATTCGACGGGTTCAAGAACGAGACGTTTCGCACCGTCTCGCAGGAAACCAAGGGAGATTGGACGATCGTCACGGCCGAGTTGGTGAAATCGGACGGCGACACCGTCCAGTTCAAGTACATCCTCAAACCCGAAGGCGAGCGCTGGCGGATCCTGAACGTGTTCGCCGATGGGGTCAGCGAGCTCGCGGCGCGCAAGGCCGAGTACTCGACGGCGATGAAGGATCACGGGTTCGACGCTCTGATCGCCCGGCTCAGGGACAAGATCGACCACTACGCGAAAGGGGCGTGACGGACCCGATCCAGGCGAGGTCGAGGTGGGCGAGCTTGGCTGGCGAGAATTTATCCGGAGATGGGTACCATGACCGACAATAACAACCGACGGGTCCTTGCGATGGCGCTGCTCGTGGCGATCCTGCCCGGCTGCGCGACCCAGCCGACGCTCTCGGAAGACGAATCCGACCCCCTCGAGGGGACCAATCGGGCGATCTACGACTTCAATGAGAGCTTGGATACCTATGTGATGAGACCGGTTGCGGAGTTCTATGTCGATTATACGCCCGAGCTTGTTCGCGACGGGGTCACGAATTTCTTCAACAACCTCGGCTATATCAACGTCATTTTCAACGAAGTGCTCCAGGGCAAGTTGAAGCAAAGCGTCGCCGACATCGGCCGGTTTACCATCAACAGCACCCTCGGGATCGGCGGTTTTATCGATATTGCCAGCGCCGGCAGTGTGCCGAAACACGATGAGGACTTTGGTCAGACCTTGGGCGTATGGGGTGTGGACGAAGGCGCCTATCTGGTGTTGCCCGTGCTCGGGCCGAGCTCGGCGCGCGACGTGCCGAGATACATCACGAGTACCCTGCTGAACCCCTTGTTCTACATCACCAGCCCCATTATCTTTCCGAGCGGGGTGCTCGGTGCCGTCAACGAGCGCTCCAATTTTCTCGAAGCCACCCGTTTGCGAGACGAGGCCGCCCTGGACCCCTACACCTTCACACGCGAGGCCTACCGGCAACGTCGCCTGAACGACATCTACGACGGCAATCCCCCTCTGGAGGACTTGGACCAAGGTAACGAAGGTGGAGAAGGCGACGAAGGTGAGGAAGCCGCAGACAGCGTACTCCGCATCGAGTGATCGCCGGGCGCAGCGTGTGAACACGTCCCCCGGGGGGCATTGGGCTTCTGGATCCGCGGCGCTTCGCCGGTATCGTCCCGCTGCGCCCGCTTTAGCTCCTTTAGCGCTGGGGCTCGAGACCGGATAGGCCACAGCGCCCGATAGCCTGGTTGCGCGGTACTCCACCGCTTCGGCCGGCGCCCGCCGGCCATTACGTCAGACTATGAAAAAGGTCTTCAATATCGTCGGGGCGAGACCCAACTTCATGAAGATCGCCCCCATCCACAAGCGCATGCAGGCCACGGCCGGACTGGTCCCGGTGCTGGTGCACACCGGCCAGCATTATGACGGCGCGATGTCCAAGGTGTTCTTCGAAGAACTGGGTCTCCCCGAGCCCGATATCTATCTCGGCGTCGGCTCCGGCAGCCATGGGGAACAGACCGGTCGGCTCCTGGTCGAGCTTGAAAAGGTCATGGTGGCGGATCGCCCGGACCTCGTGGTCGTCGTGGGCGATGTGAACTCGACCATGGCCGCCGCCATCGACGCGGCCAAGCTCGGCATCCCGGTGGCACATGTGGAAGCCGGATTGCGCAGCTTCGACCGGGGCATGCCCGAGGAGATCAACCGCATCGTGACGGATGCGCTGTCCGATCTGTTGTTCGTGAGCGAAGACAGCGGCAGGGAAAACCTTTTGCACGAAGGGGCGCGAGCCGATCGGATCCATTTCGTCGGCAACGTCATGATCGACTCGCTGCTCGGCCACAAGGCGAGGGCAGAGACCTCGACCGCGCTTGCGAGGATCGGCCTCGATCGCAAGCGCTATGCGCTCGTCACCTTGCATCGCCCATCGAACGTGGATAGCAGCGAGGGCTTGCGGAGTATCCTGGGAGCGCTGGCGCGCATCCAGCGGGAGGTCCCCATCGTGTTCCCGATCCACCCGCGCACCCGCAAGATGATCGAGCAATATGGTTTGGGTGAGCTCGTCGCGTCCATGCCGGACCTCTACCTCATCGATCCCCAGGGCTATCTCGACTTCTTGCGCTTGATGATGGACGCGAGCGTGGTCCTCACCGATTCCGGCGGCATCCAGGAAGAAACCACCGTGCTGGGCGTGCCATGCGTCACGTTGCGAGACAACACCGAACGGCCGGTGACGGTGACCCTCGGTACCAACACCCTGGTGGGCATGGACCCCGAGCGGATCGTGTCGGCCGCCTTTGAGGCGCTGAACGGGCACTGTAAGACAGGAAAGGTCCCCCCCTTGTGGGACGGGCACGCCTCCGAGCGCATCGTCGAGCTGATCACGAACCAGGTCTAGCGGTAGCGCGAGTGGATCGATGCGGCGTGGTGGGGGTGTAGCGGGGATCCGGCAGTGCCTCGGACCGTGCCACGAGGCTACAGGAACATGAGTGCCGGACGGATACCGCCCCAGGACGGCTTCCACATGAGCCCCGAGGCGTTCCGCTACTACGGCCGTGCGGTCGTGGACTGGATCGCGGATTACTACGCGCGCGTCGAGTCCTATCCGGTTCTCTCACAGGTCGCGCCCGGCGAGGTGTATCGTTCGCTGCCGCCCGAGCCCCCGGAGCACGGCGAGGGTTTCGAGGCGATCCTCGCAGACATCGACCGGCTGATCCTGCCCGGCATCACCCACTGGCAGTCGCCGAACTTCTTCGCCTTTTTCCCGGCCAATACCTCCGGACCCTCGATCCTGGGCGAATTGCTCGCCGGAGGGCTCGGCGTGCAGGGGATGCTGTGGGCCACGAGCCCGGCCTGCACGGAGCTCGAGACCCGCGTCCTCGACTGGCTCATCGAGATGCTGGGTCTGCCCCTGCGGTTTCGTTCCGACGGGCCGGGCGGCGGGGTGATCCAGGACTCGGCCTCCAGTGCCACGCTGTGCGCGCTCCTCGCCGCGCGAGGGCGGGCCACGGATCCCCGCTGTAGCGACCAGGGCAGCGATGGCCGGCTCGTGTGCTATGCCTCGACGGAGGCGCACTCGTCGATCGAGAAGGCCGTACGCATCGCGGGGCTCGGGCGCCACGGGCTGTGCCGGATCGCAGTGGACGAGCGTTTCGCCATGCGCCCCGACGCACTGGCCGAGCGCATCGCTCAGGATCGCGCGCAAGGGCTCCTCCCGTTCTTTGTTTGTGCCACGATTGGGACGACCTCCTCGAACGCCATCGATCCGCTCCCGGCGATCGGCGAGGTGTGCCGCGAGGCGGGCCTGTGGCTGCACGTCGACGCGGCCATGTCGGGTACCGCGGCGATCTGCCCCGAGTATCGCTATCTCCACGCGGGGATGGCGCTTGCCCATAGCTATTGCTTCAACCCCCACAAATGGATGTTCACCAATTTCGATTGCGATTGCTTCTATGTCGCGGATCGCAGCGCGCTCATCGAGTCGCTCTCGGTGCTGCCCGATTATCTTCGCAACCGGGCGAGCGAGTCCGGCGCGGTGTTCGACTATCGTGATTGGCAGGTGCCGCTCGGACGGCGCTTCCGTGCCTTGAAGCTATGGTTCGTGATCCGCCATTACGGCATCGAGGGCCTGAGGCACCACATCCGGCGCCACGTGGAGCTCGCGCAGGAATTCGCGCGCTGGGTCGCGGACTCGACGCGCTTCGAGCTTTGCATCACGCCGCCTTTGAATCTCGTGTGCTTCCGGCATCGGGCGGGCGATGCGTTCAACCGCGAGCTGCTGGATCGGCTCAACGGCGGCGGCCGGCTGTACCTGACCCACACGATTCTGCGGAACCGCTACACGCTGCGCCTGTGCGTCGGCCAGACGTATACCGAGAGCCGGCACGTCCAAGCGGCCTGGCAGACGATCCAGGAGACCGCGGCGCAGCTGGAGCGCCAGCGAATGATCCTTGGCGCCCCGAGAGGGAATCGAACCCCCAATTGCTGATTACAAGCCGCATCTGATCTTATGATCTTATCGAGGACGCGAAAAAAGCGTTCGATGAGCTCTGGCGAACAGTCATCAAGGAGATCCGCCCCGGGCTCGCAGCTGGGTGGCTCCCTGGTCAACAGCGCTCGGGAAGTTTCCTCAATCGACGGCGTCTTACGATCCAAGCGAGAAGGCCGAGGAATGCAAGAACAGCGAGAACGATTTCTTCGTAGCGCTTAACATCGGCAAGGACAAGCTCGAGTGTATGTATTGCCGAGGAGATAACCCGCTCCGGCGATGAGCGGCGCCCAGATTGCCGCCCCGATGGCATTCAACGTCACCAGGCGAAAGAGCGGCACGCGGCTCATGCCGATCACAATGGGGCCAACGGTGCGCACGCCATAGAGGAATCGGATGGCAAGAACCAACACGGTATCATAGTTTTGCAGCAATGCCTGGACTTTCTTCGCCCGCGGCTTCCAACTCGGAAAGCGCGCCAGGATTCGATCGCCATAGCGCTGGCCGAGGAAGAAATAGAACTGATCGCCGAGGAAGCTCGCCACAAAGGCGACGAGGATCACTTTCCACAAGTCCAAATAACCGCGATGTGCGGCGAAGCCCGCCATCAGCAATATGGTCTCGCCTTCAAGAAGCGTTCCGACAGCCACCGCTAGGTAGCCGTCAATCTCGGCTAGGCGCACATGTTGCGACGGGTAATCCCGCCGGGGTTGTCTCCTCCCCGGCCATTTTTTCGTTCGTCGCCGTCCCGCCTCTGGCCCGTCTGGTTCCGACCGATGCGTACTTTCCGCGGACAAGCCGCATATGTAGCGACGCATCCGGGCGTTTTCGCCTTGCGTGTCCTGCGCGCCTTTCGCGCCAACCAAGGGTTGCTTCTGGCAGGAGCCGTTGCCTACTACACGCTGCTATCCATCGTACCGATGCTCATCCTCATGCTGATCGCACTGTCGCAGATCATCGACCAGGACGAGCTGCTCGCCACGTTGGGGCGATATCTGGAATGGCTGATCCCGGAACAATCCACGGCCATGATCGGAGATCTGGCCCGCTTTGTGGACCATCGCGGCGTGATCGGCTGGGCGCTGTTGGTAACCATGGTCTTTTTCAGTTCGCTCGCCTTCACGGTGCTGGAAAATGCGATGTCCGTCATCTTCCTGCACCGGGTGGCGATTCGCCGGCGCCACTTTCTCGTCTCTGCGGTCATACCCTATTGCTACATTCTCTTTCTGGCGCTGGGCCTTTTGTTGATGACGCTCGTCTCCGGGTCGCTCCAGGCGATCGGTGCGGAAAGCGTCGACTTTCTCGGCCGCAATTGGTCGCTCCGCGGCGTTTCGGGCGCGCCCTCTACCTCTTCGGCGTCGCGGGAGAGATCCTCGTGCTCACGTCGATCTACCTCGTCATGCCGGTGAGACGGCCGTCATGGCGGCACGCCCTGGTCGGAGCAATCACCGCAACCGTACTCTGGGAGATCACCCGCCGCGTTTTGGTCTGGTATTTCGGCACGTTGTCGCAGATCAATGTCGTTTATGGCTCGCTGACCACATCGATCGTCGTGCTCCTGAGCCTGGAAATCGCGGCGACCCTGTTGCTGTTTGGCGCCCAGGTCATTGCCGAGTACGAGCGCATCGAGACAAAAGGTAAGGGTGCGGCGCCACAACCATTGCGGACGTAAGCCAGCCGCACTTGATCGAACTCATCGTCGCTCAAGCTTATCGGCCACCAGCGTGAGCGCGTCAGGCGCGCAGGGTAAGTGCGCATGGGGGAGAATCATCACGCACTCACATCAGGTCCGGCAGTTGCTCGCGGTTCAGCAGCAGCTTGAGTGACCTGGCTTGACCGGGCGTCCTCTCGATGAACCCCAGCCTCTCCAAGCTCAGGACCATCTGATGTCTCATCCAGCTCGATCTCACTGAGCACGTCCCTCGCCTCGGCGAGTACTGCTTCTTGTATCTTGCCCCCTCTCCCGCTTAATCGCTTTACCACTTCGAGCGCCTGTTCTGTGCTCAGTTTCTTGATCACGTCTTGCATACGAAATCGACTCGTACGTCGTGACGCCAAGGGCCGTCCATCCAGCCCCGGTCTAACTCACCGTTGCGACGCGATCAACTGCTGCGCCGAGCAGTTGCTCCGCTCGCGGTCCTGGTCGCATTCCCGAGCCGCCTTAAGCGCACGCGCGTACCACTCGAGCTCGTCGAGGAACTTCACGATGCGGCGTTCGTAGCCCTCGTCGATCGGTGAGCCGTCCTCCCGGAACGCGTCCTGGACCTTCGGGATCGGGAAGATCGAGGGAATGCTCGGCATTCCGAGCTCGCCGAGCATCGCACGCAGCGCGATCGCCGCTCGAACGCCTCCAAAGGCCCCGGCCGAGTAGCAGACGATCGCGCTCGGCTTGTAAAAGTACTCCTCGAGGAAGTGATCGAGGAGGTTGGCGAGCGCGGGCGGAACGGTGTGGTTGTACTCGCCCGACACGATCACGTACGCATCGGCCGCCTTCACACGCCCGGCCAACCGCTCGAGCGACTCCGGCGCGCCTCCCGGCGGATATTCCTTGTACATCTTGTCGAGGAGCGGCAGCCCGAGCTCGAGCGGATCGACCAGGAAAACCTCGTGCCCGCGTTCTCGGCACTTGTTGGCGACGAAGCGTGCGGCCTTGATCCCTTGCCGCGTCGAGCGGACGGACCCATAGAGGACGAGCAGGTTCAGTTTCATGCGTTCTTCCTCCGGCGAGCTGGCCTCGTTGATCCGGACAACACGGCCCGGCTCGATAAGTGGACTCCCTGCCGGCTCAAGCGGCCTTGGGCTGGAGCAGCGATCTGCACCGGTCTGAAGTAGAACGGGTCGCGCGTCATTCGGTCATTGTAGCAATGGGGACTCATTTCCTGGAACCCACCGACATCGCCTATTTTCCGGTGGCCTTGAGAGCTTGGCATGCGGCGATGTAACCCCCCTCGATATGCTCCTCCACGGTCTCGGCTGAGAACTCATAGTCCTTGGAAGGACCCTCTCCCGGTTCTCCAGTATGGACAATTCGAGTAACGGAAATCGGTCCTGTCGTACCTATCGTTTCGATATAAAGCGGTCGCTGTTTGATTGGCTCGGCAATGGTCGGATCGAGCTCGCTCATGAGCTCATTGACAAGCTTTCCGTAGTTATCGAGCAAGTCTCGAGTCCGAACGTCTCGATTGAGTCTCTCTGCGTAGACTATTTCGTCCCGGCGCGCCATCACCTCGGGAAGATTTCGTGGCAAACGTTTACTCCCCGGGAAGAGATTGACGATGTAGACTCGCTTGTCGGTCAAGCCGCACCGCTCGGTCACTTGGTCAATGGGGGAATTGCTGACAATGCCGCCGTCCCAGTAATGCTTTCCGTGGATGGTCGTCCAGGGAAATCCCGGAGGCAGACTGCCGCTGGCCACTAGATGATCGGGGGTTATTTCTTCGATGTAGCTGTCGAAGGTCTCGACCTCCGCCGTCTCTACGTTGACCGCGTTGACCAAGAGCCGGACCGGGCTATACTTGAGTTGCTTGAAGTCGACATACTTTCGCAGGAGGTCCTTGATCGGGGAAGGGTCATAAAAGCTCATCCAATTGTGTGACCATTCCTGTACGCTTAGCATGGGCATCAGCCAGCGGGGGCGGAAGAACTTGGGGACACCGAAGACCAATGCATACCAGGACGACAGGGCCCTGCGCGCCTCCTCATTCGGTGCAGCCGGGGTATAAATCGCTAGCTCCCGCCAGAATGCTTCGAGGGCCGCCGCGGCGCGGCGCGGATGGCTCGCAACAATGGCCGCATTGAAGGCCCCGATCGAGACGCCGGCCACGACATCGGCATGGATCCCGTTTTCTTCGAGCGCCTTGACGGCACCGCATTCGAAGGCTCCGAGCGCTCCTCCGCCCTGGAGAATCAACACGGTTTGCTTCGCCCACGTGCTGAGGGGCAGCGAGATGTCACCCAGGGTCTGAGGCTGCTCGAGGGGGATGCGGTTGAGGAGGAGGGACCCGATGGCCCGTTCTTCGCCAACGGGGCGATTGAGCAGAAAGCCCGCCGTCAGTTGTTCATCCCTCAAATAAAGGACCGCGAACGAGGAGCTTGCTGGAGCCCCCCGGACGATGCGCCGCGTGGTTCCATCGACATCACCTATAAAGTTGAAGCTGAGATCGAGGACGTCGGAAAAGAAATAGGATACGGCCCGATAGGATTCATGGCAGCCGAGCATATTGCGTGCAACGATGCGGCCCTGCTTGAGTGCATTGTCCCAGTGTTCTATGCGGCGATTGCGTCGGAATACGGGGTCGAAAAACTTGGCGATATCCCCGGCCGCATAGACTCCATGAAAATGAGTCTCAAGGTATTGGTTGACAACTACACCGTCCTCCAGCCGCAGTCCGCTGTCACGAAGAAATTCGATCTCGGGCTCAGCCCCGGCACCGATCACCGCGAGATCACAGGCAAAGGCCCTGCCGCTCTGGGTAGTCACTGTGCTAACCTGCTGCTCGCCAGTGAACGCCGAGACGGTCTCCCCGAAGACGATCTCGATACCTCGGGCGCGATAGTAGTCGTAAAAGAACGTCGATACCTCCGGTGACTCCAACCGATCGTATAGGAGCTTCTCTTTGGCGATGATGGTTGTTTGGATGCCCCGCGTGATACAGGCTGCCGCCACCTCCATGGCGATGAAGCTCGATGCGACCACAACGGCCTGCTTGGAGGTGGCCATGGCATTACGGAGCCGCTCAGCATCCGTCACGGTGCGAAGGTAGTGTACCCCATCCAACTGCGCGCCGGGCATACGGAGCCGGCGCGCGCGGGCGCCGGTGGCGATGAGGAGCTGGCGATATCGAAAGGTCCCAGCGCGACCTGTCGTGACCAATTTGTGTTGGGCATCAAGGTGGGTTGCGCGCGTGCCGAAACGAACCTCGATGTTATGGTCCCGATAAAAGGCCTCGGGCTGAATGAGCAGCCGGTCAAAGCCTTCGTCCTTGAGCAGGTAGTCCTTCGATAGTGGGGGCCGGTGATAGGGCAGTACCGGTTCGGCTGCAAGCATTACTATCGAACCTTGTGCGCCGTCACTTCTGAGTGTTTCTGCCGTCGTGGTACTGGCGAGCCCGCCACCAATCAATAAGAAATCGACCTCTTGCGTCACGAGCAGGGGTCTCCGCCAGCCATGGCGATCCTCATTGCATGAACCACCCGTGACTGACGACGATCGATTGTCCGGTCAGCGCATTGGTAGGGAAGGCGGCAAGGAAGAGGGTCACTGCGGCAACGTCTTCGGTGGTCGTGAACTCGCCATCGACGGTTTCCTTCAGCATGACGTTCTTGATGACCTCCTGCTCGGAAATCCCGAGCTCTTTGGCTTGTTCCGGGATCTGTTTCTCCACGAGCGGTGTTCGCACGAATCCTGGACAGACCACGTTGGCACGCACCCCATGGGCCGCCCCTTCCTTCGCCACGACCTTGCAGAGCCCAATCAGGCCGTGCTTGGCGGTGACATAGGGCGCTTTCAGGGGTGAGGCCTCCTTCGAGTGGACCGAGCCCATGTAAATAATACTGCCACCGCGTCTCGAGTGGACCATGTGCCGCAAACAGGCCCGTGTGGTCAAGAAGGCGCCATCGAGGTGGATGGCCAGAAGCTTACGCCACTGGTCCAAGGAGAGATCGACTACCGCGGCGATGTGCTGGATACCGGCATTGCTAACGAGCACATCAACGCCACCGAAGGCATTGATGGCCTCCGCGATCCCCGCATCGACTTGTTGCTCCTGAGTGACATCCATAGCGACCGCAAGAGCAACGCCCCCCGATTTTTGTATGTCCGCGGCCGCCGCCTGGGCGTTGTCGAAGCTCACATCGGCGATGACGACCTTAGCGCCCTCGCGAGCAAAGGTCTCAGCGATGTCTTTCCCGATGCCGCTTGCGGCGCCCGTTACCAGCGCCACTCGGCCTTTCATGCGCATAGGTTCACCTCGGAATAAATACCAATCTTAGGCCACCAAATAATCGTAAGCGACCGCGCCTAGCGGGAGGGTAAGATCGGTCAGGATATGAACAGCCGAGACCACTTCCAAGACCGGCAATTCGGCGACCGGAGCCAGGGCGTGAGGGAAGAGTGCCAGCGCCCCGGGTCCGCTCCAGGCGCCTTTGATGGTGAGGTCCCGCAAAGTATAACGCACGAGCTCGCAGATCCGTGGTGCCCCATCCAGGTATTCCCTGTCCACGAAGCGATAAGGTCCCTTCGGATACGCCGGGCTTGTCAATGGCATCGCGAAGGCGCGCTGCCGTACCTCGTCTTCTGTCATGGGATCTCCTGAGGTTGGTCGCCAAACTCTCTTGGCACTAAACCTCTGGGGCGCGGACCTAGACGTTAAGTATACTCCCCCAAGCCCCTTGCCTCGGGTCCGGGCATGATTGGCCAGACCGCGCTGAGGTGGGCCAGCGGCGTGCCGCATCTGCTCGAACCCTGGTTGTGCTGCGCCGAACCGCCGGGCGATCGCCAATGGCGCGCTGCGGGCTGGGGTCGCTCCCTCTTCCGAAAGGCGGCGTGTACGCAGCGACGCTCTGCCATTTCGAGTGCCCAGCTCGAAACCTCGATGTCTGGAGCGCCGCTGAACGCCGCTGTGTAGATGGGCTTTGCCGAGTTGTCCGAAAAAATGATTCTGTTACCTTGTGCAACCTGCAGCGCCGGCGCAGTCGCAAGAGCAAGCTGTGCTAAGCCCGCTCGGTTGCTACGAACCGCTCCCTTTCGACTCGATCGAGGACATGGAACGGCAGATCGTGGAATGGAACCGGCCGGCCCGATCCGGCGTAGGGGCATGGCCGCGGGGCCGCACCCACTCACACCAGAAACAGCGCCGCGAGACCCAGGAAGATGAAGAAGCCCATGCTGTCGGTGATGGCGGTCAGGATCACCGAGCTCCCCATCACCGGGTCGCGACCCAGCTTGTGGAGGCCATAGGGGACCAACACCCCTGAGACCGAGGCGATGGCGAGGTTCAGGGCCATCGCCCCCGCCATCAGTCCGGCCAGCGAGGGCCGCGCGTAGATCGCGAGCGCGAACAGCCCCACGACGGTGCCCCAGATGACCCCGTTCATGAGGCCGATCGCGACCTCCTTCAGCAGGAAGCGCGAGAGGTTGGCGGGGCCGATCTGATCGAGCGCCAGCCCGCGGATCACGAGGGCCGCGGTCTGGTTGCCGGTGTTGCCCCCGACGCTCGCGATGATCGGCATGAGCGCGGCGAGCGCCACAAGCTTGTCGATGGGTGCCTTCGAAGGCGCCGATCACCCGCGAGGCCACCAAGGCGGCCACCAGGTTGATCGCCAGCCACGCCCAGCGGTTGCGGCCGCTCTTCCAGATCGGCGCGAACAGGTCCTCGTCCTCGCGCAGGCCGACCTGCTTCAGGCGCTCCCGCTGCACGGCTTCATGGAGTTGGTCCATGACCGCGTCCACGGTCAGAACCCCCACGAGCTGGCGGTGCAGGTTCACGACCGGCGCGGTGATGAGGTCGTAGCGCTCGAAGCTCTGGACCGCGTCGTTGGCCGAGTCGTGGGTGTAGAACGACAAGGGCTCCGGCGTCATGACGGCACCGACCGCGACCTCCGGCTCATGGATGAGGAGGTTGCGGAGCGGCAGTGCGCCGATCAGGGCACCGGTGCGATCGACGACGAAGATCTGATCCATGCGTTCGGGCAGGCCGCCGCGGCGACGGATCTGGCGCAGCGCCACGTCCACCTGTACATCGCCATGGATGCTCGGCACATCCAGCTCCATGAGCGAGCCGACGCTGCCGGGGGAAACGAGAGCACGGTCTGGACCTCGGTGCGGTCCTTGCCGTCCAGGGCCCGCAGGAGGGCCAGGACGACGTCCGGCGGGAGGCTCGGCACGAGATCGGCGATATCGTCCGAGGCGAGGTGCTCGACGGCGCCGATGATCTCGCGCTCCTGCATCTCCGCGAACAGCGATCCACGCACCGCGTCCGACAGCTCGATGAGCACCGCGCCTCGCCGTTCGCGGCCCACCAGGTCCCAAATGGTCGTGCGCCGCGCCGGTGGCAGGCCCTCTATCAGGAACGCGAGATCGGCGGGATGGAGCTGCTCGATGCGACGCTCAATCTGCGCCGCCTGCTGGCGGACCACCAGGGTCTCGACCAGACCCTGCTGGTGGGTCGCCTGCTTGGAAGACAGTTCCTTGACGAGCGCCTGTTTGTCGAGCAACTCGACCACCTGGTCGAGCGTGGCCCGCACCTCGCGGTGGTAGCGCGTCTCTTGGGTCGTGTCCATGCGATCGTGATTGCGGTACGTCGGCCGAGGGGGACGTGGATCGGGGCCCCGGAGAAGCTGCGCGCACCATTGTACGCGCGGCTCATGCTGGTGCTCGTGATAGTCTCGGGAAGCCCGGCGCGCACCTACGAGCGATGCAGCGACCAGAGCAGGGCCCCCTCGTAGGCGATGAGGCAGCCATAGAGCCCGAGCAGGGCATGCATGAGCCGCAATGAGGGCAGCCTGCCGAAGAGAGTGAAGTTCTTGTGGAGCACCAATAAGAGGACGCCCACCGCCGTGATGGCGAGCTTCACCGGCACGAACCACGCGGGCTCGGCTTGGAGGAGCGCCTCCATCACCGGATTGACCTCTTGGGCGCCCGCCTCGAGCAGGACCAGAGTACCGTAGGCGTCGGCCATGGCGAGCGTGAACAGGGCGACCGCGGCGAGCACGACCGACGAGGGATAGCGATCGACATAGCCCGCTTGTGTCCCGGAGCGCCGTTCCGCCGCCCGCCGCCCGCGCCAGGCCCCGTAGACCAGACTCCGAAGGCTCAAGCGGCGGCGGTCGGTGCCGGAACGCCCGGGGGCGAAGTCCTCCTGCTGTGGTAGAGACATGGGTGCTGTCGTGGGATATCGAGTCCTCGAGCCAAGCCTATCGGCACAGTCGCTTCGACCCCACAGCACTCCCCCTTGGGAAGCGGCCCCTTGGGAAGTGGTAGATTGAACCGGGGGCGCGACTAATGGCGCTATGATGGGCCCCGACGCTCGCGCACGAGGCCGCTCGCCTTGCCCCGCCGAACAATCCTTGAAACCGATACCGGTGCCGATGTGACGGCGCAGGGTGGAACACTCTATCTACGCGGGGCGTGGACCACGCAGCACCTCGGCGGCCTTATCGATAAGATTGGTACCGATAAGATCGGCGCGCTGATCGCGGATGACCCTCGCAACGGCGATCCCCTGCACGTGGAGGCCGGCGGGCTCACGGCCCTCGACACCGCCGGTGCGTGGGTCCTCTACGGGCTCCTTCGAGGGCTCGAAGCACGCGGCAGCGAGGCGCGGATCGACGGACTCGAGGACCGGCACCGGGCGCTCCTGGACCTCGTCCGGGACCGCGCCCCCGAGCCCGCCGAGCCGCCGAGTCCCTCCGATCCGGGCGCCTTGGGCCGCCTCGGGCGTATGACGATGGCGCACCTCAACGAGGCCCACGCCATGACGGCCTTCATCGGCGAGGTGGCGATCGCGCTCTTCGAGCACGTGAAGCGCCCGGCACGCCTGCGTACGCGCGCGCTCCTCGGCACGCTCGAACGCGCCGGGGTGGACGCCATCCCCATCGTCGCGCTCTTGTCCTTCCTGCTCGGGATCGTCATCGCCTACCAGGGCGGTCTCCAGCTCCAGAGTTATGGGGCCAACATCTTCATCGCCGAGCTGGTGAGCCTCACGATGCTGCGCGAATTCGGCCCCATGATGACCGCCATCATCGTGGCCGGCCGCACCGGCTCGGCCTACACGGCGGAGATCGGCACCATGAAGGTCACCGAGGAGATCGACGCCTTGACCAGCATCGGCATCCCGCCGCTCGACCTCCTGGTGCTGCCCAAGCTCTTCGGTCTAGTAATAGCCTTACCCCTGCTCACACTCGTGGCCGATGTGGCCGGCGTACTCGGCGGGATGGTGATGGCGGCCGTCATGCTTGATGTCGGCTTCCGAGACTTCGCGGATCGCTTGCCGCAGGCGCTCGTGTACCGGTCGTTCCTCATCGGCATCGCCAAGGCCCCGGTGTTCGCCATGATCGTGGCCATCGTAGGATGTTTCCAGGGTTTTCGCGTGTCCGGCAGCGCCGACAGCGTCGGACGCATGACCACGGTGAGCGTGGTCCAGTCCATCTTCCTCGTGATCGTCGCCGACGCCGGCTTTTCGATCCTATTCAGCTTCATCGGGATCTGAGAGGTGGTGAAAAAACCGTCGCGAGATCCCGAGCGCAGCAGGTTTTTTCACTAGCAGCCTGTCGGACTTAGCGCGGAACTTTTCAAGCGCGAGGGGATCGGATCGGTCAGGGTTCCAATGAGCGAGGCGTGCATGAGCCATTTCCGTCCCTGTGATCGTGACACACCCTACCTGCT
>JACCXJ010000392.1 GCA_013697045.1 Gammaproteobacteria bacterium
TAGATGAACAGCGTGATGACCAGAATGGATAAGAGGTTCAATAGAAAACCCGCCTTGGCCATGTCGGGGACGCGCAGGTGGCCGGAGGCAAAGGCCAATGCGTTGGGTGGCGTGCCCATGGGCATCATGAAGGCATAGCTCGCGGCGAGCGCGGTGGGGAAGATCAGGAGATAGGGGTGGACCCCGAGATCGATCGCCGCGGCCGCGACGATCGGCAGGAAGATGTTGACGACGGCAGTGTTGCTGCCGAATTCCGTGGTGAACACGACGATCGCAGTGACGATGCCGACGACGGCCAGCACCGGGAGCCCCGAGAGCGCCTCGAACCCCGCGCCGATGTAGCGATCGACGCCGTTGGCCCCAAACGCCGCCGCGAGCGTAAGCCCGCCGCCCAGCAGGATCAGGACGCCCCACGGCAGGCGTGCGGCGTCCTTCCATTCGAGCACAAACGTGCGGCTACGCGCGGCCACCGGGATCGTGAACAGCAAGAGGGCCGCGATCATCGCGATCCCCGCATCGGTCAGGAGATACTCCGCCGGCGCCCCCGCGGGCCTATTGACAAGGCCGAGCATACCGGCGAGCGGCTGCCGCAACACCCAGGCAGCCGCGGCCAGGAGAAACACGACCCCGGTCAGCGCCTCGCCGCGGGAGGGGGGCCCGAGGGCCCGTAGCTCCTCCTGGATCAGCGCCCGCGCCCCGGAAACGGGCGCCCCCGGACACGGAAACACGAGCTTGACGAGGCAAAGCCACGCGAGCGGCAGAAACACGATCAGGATCGGCAGGCCGATCTTGAGCCATCCCAAAAAGCCGATCTCGACCCCATAGCGGCGCTCGATGAAGCCCATCGCCACGGCATTGGGCGGGGTACCGATGACCGTACCGATCCCCCCGATGGTCGCCGCGTAGGCGATGCCGAGCATCATGCACTTCGCGAAGTTGGTGGCCGACTGCCCTCGACCGCTCGCGAATTGCACCAGGCTCATGCCGATCGGCAGCATCATAACGGCCGTCGCGGTGTTCGAGACCCACATGCTGATCGCCGCAGTGGCCAGCATGATGCCGCCGACGAGCTGCTCCGGCCGTGTCCCGACGGCCAGCATGACGAGGAGGGCGAGCCGCCGGTGCAATCCCCAACGCTCCATGGCGGCGCCCAGCATCACCCCGCCGAGGAACAGGAAGATCACCGGATCGGCATAGGGCGCCGCGGTCGCGTCCATGTCGGCGATCCCGAGGAGCGGGAACACGCAAAGTGGCAGGAGCGCCGTGGCCTCGATCGGCAGGGCCTCCGTGATCCACCAGACCGCCATCCATGCGGCCACGGCCAGTGTCCTGCGCCCGGCCTCCGAGAGCCCGTCCGCTTCCGCCAAGAACGCGTACAACCCGAGCGCGGCGAGGGGGCCGGCGGCGAGTCCCAGCCAGCGCAGGAGGGCGCTCGCCGGCACCACGGCGTCGCCCGCCGATGGAAGGGGCCTCCCGGCGCGGGACGGGACGGGGATCCGCCCGGTGCCCTTACGCGGGGCCTTCACACCGATCGAGGGCTTCAGCCGGTGACACCCGTCTCTGCCGGTCTCGAGTGCCTCATCACAGCCAGCGATTGACCTTGATGAACACCAAGAGGCCCCCCGTGATCACCAGAGCAAGCACCCAGAAAAACAGATAGCCATACTCCCACTCGAGCTCGGGCAGGATCCGGAAGTTCATCCCGTACACGCCGCACAGGAACGTGAGGGGCAGAAAGATGGCGCTCAGCACGGTGAGCCGGTTGACGATCCGGTTGGTGCGGTGGCTCACCATACTGAGGTAGAGGTTCAGGGCCTCGGCGAGGATCTCGCGCTCGGTGGAGAGATCATTGCCCAACCGTTCCAGGGTTCCCACCATATTGCTCAGGTACGGCTGGGTGGAGGGACTGACGAACCTCGATCGCCGCAACGCCAGCTCCTGCAGCACCGCGCGGTCGGCTAAGACGTTCTTGCGCACCGTGAGCAGGTCGTGCGTGACCTCGGAAACACGGTGAAAGATCGTGTCGTCCAGATCGCTCAGGATCGAGCTCTGGATCCGCTCGACCTCGTCCTCCAACGTGACCAGTGCCTTGCGGTAGCTCTCGATCAATCGATCCCACAGCTCGAACAGCAGAAACCCCAGGCTCTCGGCGAAGGTCGCGAGAAACTGGCGATAATTCTGCCGCACCTGGTCGAGGAACTCGACGGGGCCGCGATGCAGGGTCACGATGAAGCGATCGCCGATGACCAGATCGACGTGCGCGACGCGCAGTCGTCCGTCGGTGAAATACGGCGCCGTCAGGGCCGCGTGCAGGCATTCGTCGTAGACGTCGTAGCGGCCGCCGCGCGCGTGCAGGACGGCCTCTTCGATGGCGAGGTCATTGACCTCGAGCAGGCGCAGGGCTTGCTCGGCGGTCCCGGCGTCACCGACGTCGAGGTCGATCCAGCAGGACAGACCCCTGGCGCAGGCGGGACCGGCCTCCTCGATCCGGATGGTACGTTCGCACCGGTTCTCGAAATCGAGCTCTACGACGGTGATCGCTGTCATCGGGATAAAGGGGTCGGAGTCAATTTTGCCGGAGACTGCTGATCATCGTTGTCCATCAAGGTCACAAAATTGACTCCGACCCCTTTATCCCGCGGGCCATCAGCCCCGGCCGCGGCGGAAGAGGGACTCCAGCAGGCTCTCGAACAAGCCCTGCGCGTCGTCCTCGTCCCGGAGCGGATCGTCCCGGTAGGCGTTGCGCAGGAAACCCTGTAAGGCCTCGCGGGCGGTGGGCTCGGGGAGGTTGGTGAGGGGGTCCGCGGGCAGGTGGGGCAGTATCCAACCGAGATCGAGCTGGCGGGAGAGGACCTGGGCGCGCCAGTAGCGCTCGTCGCCGAGCAGGAGATCGCGCGCCGCGATGATGCGCTCGAAGCGCTCCGGGAACGCGCGCGGGGGATAGCGCCGCGCCAGGCGCTCGAAGGCCTTGAGGACGTCGTCCCGCCCGGCCTCCGTGCGCTCGCGGAGACCGAGCACGGCGAGCGCCTCGTCACGGGCCGAGGTCATCGAATAGCTCTCCTTGTTTCATCGTTTTCTTGGGTGGGACCGTTTTCTTGGGTAGGACGGTTCTCCGGGGTCGGTCGGCGTTCTCGGGAGCGGTGGTCCGTCCGCCGGGCGAACGCCTCCGCTGAACGGGGATGCCGAGACGCCGAAGCAGCAGTTGGTGGCCGGCGCCGCCCGGAGTGGGCAGCAGGACCCGGCCGAGCAGGCGTTTCAGGGCCGGCCGGAGCTTGCGGAACGGCCGCTCGGGAAGGGCCTCGGACAGGGCCTCGAGGCGCTGCCAGCCGTCGGCGCGCGTGAACCAGCGCTCGGGGTGGCGCTCCAGGAATTCGATGACGAGCCCCTCGGCGGGGGGCAGCTCCCGGCACAAGGCCGCCGCATAGCCCGCGAGCTG
This sequence comes from Gammaproteobacteria bacterium, assembly GCA_013697045.1. Taxonomy (GTDB): domain Bacteria; phylum Pseudomonadota; class Gammaproteobacteria; order JACCXJ01; family JACCXJ01; genus JACCXJ01. Next base: position 3,437 of record JACCXJ010000392.1, read on the forward strand.
GATGAACGCCGCATAGGACAAGACCGGCAGGGGCATGCCCCGCCAGGCCGCGGTGAGCGTCCCGACGAACACCAGCTCGCGTTCCAGCGCCGTACCGTGCGAGAGCGCCTCGTACACGGCCTCGAGGTAGGCGGCGAGCCCCTCGACCGCGGCACGGCAGACCTCCGGGGTCGAGGCCGCACGCAGCCGGCGGCGCGTGAGCGCGAGCACACACTGTTTCTGTTCTTCCCGGGCGAGGGGCGTGTAGAGGAGCTCGCGCGCCCGGTCCTGTCCCCCCCGCCAGTGGTCCGCGCATTCTGCGAACAGCTCCGGCTCGACATGCGACCACGAGCGC
>JACCXJ010000393.1 GCA_013697045.1 Gammaproteobacteria bacterium
ACGACCCGGGCGGTCTTGTCGTAGCTTCCGGTCGCCAGATACCGGCCGTCGGGGCTGAAGGCGAGGGCGACAACATCGCCCTCGTGCGTGACCCGGATAAGCTCCTTGCCGCTCGTGGTCTCGACGAGCGGGCGGTGTTGTCACCGCTTCCGGTGGCCAGATAGCGGCCGTCGGGGCTGAAGGCGAGGGCGACAACACGGCCCTCGTGTGTGACCCGGATAAGCTCTTTCGGTAATAGCGACGAGGCCTGCCGCAGGGCGCGGTCGCCTTCGAGGACATGGACGCGCCGCATCGATTCGACGGCGAGCAAGGCGCTGCGCTCCAAATAACGGTCGCTCGTCTTGAAGGCGAGGTCCGACTGGGCCGCCAGATTCTGCGCCTCGGCCAGCGCTTGCTGTTCCGCCGCCTTCTGCTGGGCCTCTTCCGCCGCTTTCTGCTTCTCCGCGATCCGCTCGGCGTCCCTGATCCGCCGTTCCTGCTCCTCTTTCTCGGTGGCCTCGCGGGCCAACTGCGCCGCGCCACAGGCGTCCAGGTAAGCTCGCTTGGGCGAGCCTTCGGGCACAGTGAAGCGCGGGCTGCTCAGCAGCCTCGGCATCCTTCAGGCGGCCATCCCGGTGGACCATCAGATCGTCGCGCCGGCCGCCCTGATCCCATTCCTCGGCAGCGCGTTGAATGCTTTCGAGCAGGCGCAGCTTGTCCTGGTCTTCGGCGAGCCAGGCGCCGAGTTGCGGCCAGGTGCGGAGCAGCGCCTCATGCGCGACCTCGATGGTCTCCCGGCCTTGTGAGTTTCGGTCGGTGACCAAGAGACGCGCATCGACGAAGCGCCGGAGCAGGAGGAGGGCGCGCCGCGGCAGGTCGTCGAACAAGGCACGGCGGCGGGCGTAGCCGCCCTCGGCGTTGATCCGCACCATGGTCGGCACGAAGGCGGCGCGCAGCGCCTCGAGTTCTTCCGGGGCGGGGTTCGCCTCCGCGATGATCCGTTGGGCTTCTTCCCGAACAGCGCCTTCCAACCGGCCCAGAGACTCGTATTCGTCCAGAGTCAAGCGCCCATCACCGCCGAAGCGCTCGTAGAGCTGGCGTAGCGTGAATGCCAATAGAGGCAGTGCATCACGATGTCCGGTATCGTTCACCATGGCCTCGACCAGGCCATCGTCGAGCCGCACCCCCGCGAGGCGCGCCGGGCCCTGAATGATCGCGGGAAAGTTCCGCAGCGGCATGGGATCCACGGGCACGGCCCGATAGCGGAAATGGTGCGGATACTCGCCGTCCTGCAGCACTGGGTGGTTCTGGAATTCGCCCAGAAAATCCGAGCGCAGGGTGGCGACCGCCATCAGCCGCCGGTCGGCGATTTCGAGTCCGGCCCGCAGCAGCCGGAGAAAGCGCGTGGCCGCCTCCGGAGGACTATAGCCGAATAGTTCCTCGGCCTGATCGATGGTCAGCAGCACCGTGGCTTCCGGTTGCCGAGCGGCAACCGCGAGATGCCGGGCGAGCGTCAGCAGGGTTTGGCCATCCATGGGGTCCTGTGCCGCCGCCGCGTGCAGCTCGGTCCGAATCACGCTCCAATCGCGCGGCCGCCCATGGGCCTCGAACGCCGCGGCCAGCGCCATGGCCAGCTCGTCGAGGGGTTCGACCTGGGGCCGGAACGGCGGCGCCGGCAGCCATTCGGCGGGTTTCTTCTGAGCCGTGGCATGACGCCCGCCCGCGCCAGCGACGACTTGCCGCTACCCGAGGCACCGAGCAGGAGGGCGAAACGCGGCGCGGCGCGCCCCTGGCGCCGGAGCGCGTCCAGGGTTTCGAGCGTCTTGAGGATCCCTTCGCCGCGGCCAAAGAAGATCGCCGCGTCCTGTTCCTGGAAGGCCAAGAGGCCCGGATACGGGGGTCGTTTGGGATCCCAATCGAACACGTCCTGCGGATCGAGTCCCCGTTCCAAGAGACCGCTCCTGAGCCGGCGATAGCCCTCCTCCGGCTCGGCCGTGAGGTCGATCGCTTGGATGTCGCTGAAGACTCCGGGTGCCTCGCAGGGCTGCACCTTCACGGGAAAGATCGCCTTGCCGCGCTCCCGCGCCAGCACCAGTTCGGCAAAACACCATTTGGAGGCCAGCCAACTGGGCGTCAGCAGGGCAATCACCGCCTGGCACTGGCGCAGTTGCCGATAGAGCGTCTGCTCCCAGCTGCTGCCGCCTTTGATCCCCGCCTCCGAGTCGAAATCGAGGAACAGCGAAGTATGGCCTTGTGCTTCGAGCCAAGCCTCCATTTTCGCCGCCGCCGCGTTGTCGGTGCTGCTGTGGCTGATGAGTATCGCGGTCATCCTACCGGCAGCCGTTGAAGATGGCGGTCATGCGCCTTGGTCAGGCACGTTCGGTGGTTCCTGCTGTGCCCGCCCGGTTATCCCCGCCCGGCATGACACCCCTGCGGCCTCGATGTCAGCACTGAAGCTTGGCCACCAGGGCGCTCGCGACCGCCGGATGCACGAAGGGGCCGACGTCGCCGCCCAGGGCGGCGATCTCGCGCACGAGGCTCGCGGACAGGAAGCCATAGTGCTCGGCGGGGGTGAGGAACAGGGTGTCCACCTCGGGCACCAGCCGGCGGTTCATGCTGGCCATCTGCAGCTCGTACTCGAAGTCCGAGACCGCGCGGAGTCCTCGCAGGATGACGGTCGTTCCCAGGGCACGCGCCGCCTCGACCAGGAGGCCGTCGAAGGGGCGCACCTCGACCCGCTCGATGCCGTGGAGCGCCACGCGGACGAGCGCCACCCGCTCCTCCAGGGTGAAGGTCGTCTGCTTCCAGGTGCTCCCGGCTACGCCCACCACCACCCGATCGAACAATCGGCTGGCGCGCTGCACCAGATCGGTATGCCCATGGGTGATGGGGTCGAAGGTCCCGGGGTAGATGGCCTCGGTCATGGGCGGCTCGCGGAAGGTAGGGCCAGGCAGAATTGTACCTGCCCGGCGCGACCGGCGCGGTGCACCTGCCAGCCCGCGGGTAGCGGCAGGGGCGTACCGCGCGGCGCCTCCAGATACACCCGGGCGCCGGGCTTCAACCATCCTCCGTTCTGCAATCCCTCGCAGCAGCGTTGCCACAGCCGCTCGGAAAAGGGCGGGTCCAGGAACACGAGATCACAGGGCATCGCGGCCCCGGCAAGAAACGCCAAAGCGTCGGCCCTCACGACGCAGAGCTCGCGCGCCCCGAGCCGGGTGGCGAGTGCCTGGAGCGCCCGCACCACGGTGGGGTCGTGATCGACCGAGACCACCCGCCCGGCGCCGCGCGAGGCCGCCTCGATACCGAGGACCCCGGTGCCCGCGAAGAGGTCCAGGCAGGTACACCCGGCGATGCGCGGCGCCAACCAGTTGAACAGCGTCTCGCGCACCCGGTCGGGGCTCGGCCTCACCCCCGTTACGTCCGGGATCGGGATGAGCGCGCGTCGCCACTTGCCGCCGATGACCCTGATCGAGCCCGGCGGTGTCAATGCCCTAATGATGCCGGCCGGCGGGCGCCGGTTCGAGCGGCGGGGCGGGGGCGCCCGGCGGGGGTTTGCCTTTCGGCCCGACGGTGACGGTGATGAGGTCGGGCGGGTCCATGCGGCGTTTGAAGGCGGCCCCGATGTCCAGAAGCGTGACGGCGCGGATGTGGTCCACATAGGTATCGAGGAAATCGAGCGGCAGGCCGTAGAAGCCGATGAGGATCAGGTACTCGATAACCTCGTTGCTGCTGTCGATGCGCAAGGGAAAGCCACCGGCGATGTTCTTGACCGAGGCCTCCATTTCGGTGGCGGAGGGTCCATCGGCGACGAACTTCGTGAGCGTCTCCCGCATGACGGAGAGTGCCTGATCCGCTTGCTCGAAGCTCGTCTGCAGACCGGCGATGAAAGGCCCGGCGACGCGCATGGGCTGGAAATAACTATAGACGCTGTAGGACAGGCCGCGTTTCTCGCGCACCTCCTTGTAGAGCC